>NZ_JBITHZ010000029.1:0-163599 GCF_044458585.1 Nonomuraea sp. NPDC050451 | reverse complement strand
TACTGTCTCCAGAACCGCAAGTTGTTCGACGAGAACACGGCTTTCCCCACCGACCTCACCGCCGCCGCTTGACACGTTAGGCGCCTGAGGTGTCTAACGTGCCTTGACGACCTTCAAACGGCTGACCAGCTGGATCGCTTGACTACCCCCAGACAAGTGTTCCGTTACCTCGTCGGCGGCGGCGCCTCCACGCCCATCGGGCGCGCCCTGGCCCGTAAAATCTTCCACGGCCAAAAAGGCGAACTCCGGCAGAAATATAAAGAAGGCCAGGAGGATTAACCTGGCGCGTTGAAATTTATGATCAACGTCTGCACTCTGTGGAACATGGTCTATACGGCTCGTGCTCCGGAAGAAATGCGCGCCGAGGATAAGAGGATCTCTGCCGCCGACATCGCCCGACTCCCACCTCTGGGCTTTGAGCATTTCAAAAATGCTGGGCCGCTACAGTTTCTCCCTGCCGGAGCTGGTCCGCGACGGGCAGCTGCGGCCGTGCCCCCGCCCGCCGTTGCTCTCGGACTGACGGCCCCGGCCAGCAGCCGGCGCGCCTGCTCGTGCGAGATCCCGGCACTCGTGCCGATCTTGCGCAGGCCCCATCCCTCGCCTCGCGCGGCTGCCATCGCCGCGAACAGCGCTGCGCCGGTCACTTCTCCCAGCATCGTGCGCAGCTCCGATGGCCGGCGCAGCCGTATCACAGGCGCCAAGTCAGCGATCCCCCGGCAAAACGATCAACATCAGCGCGCAGGAACGCCACATCCTCAAACTCCGCCAGCGGGTGCGACTGGCCTGGTCAGGCCGAGAGTGTCAACAGCTGTGACACTACGCCCGGCTCGCCGTTCCACTCCTACCGGCAGGCATTACTGGGCTGGCTACGGGAGTGCGGTCGGTCGGGGCGTGAGGTGCCAGGGCGGCTTGTTCACACGTCAGCGCGTGAGATCAAGCTCCCGGTTCTCCCGCGACCGGTTCTCCCGCGACCGACCCTCACGCGACCGACCCTCCCGCGACCGGCCCTCCCACGACCGGCGCTCGTGTGACCGGCCCTCCCGCGACCAGCGCTCGCGTGATCGGCCCGCGACAAGGGGATGGCGGCGTGTGACACTCGTCGAGTACGGCCATGCGATTCATCACAGAAACCGTTCCCGCGCAGAGAGGGCTGAGATGCCGCGCTGGCTCAAGGTCGTGATCGCGGCGACGCTGCCGTCGACGGCCGGGGTTCTGGCCTGGTGGATCTGTGTGGCGCGCGGGCTCGGGCTGGACAGCACGAGCATCGTCGTGGGGCTGGTCGTCCTGCTCCCCGGAACGCCGCTCGCCATCTGGGCCGGGCAGACGGAGCCGGGCACCGGCTCGCCGCCTGCTTCGAAGCGGGACCTGCGCACGGTCGGTGACGTGCCGCGCGAGCCGAAGGCCTTCCAGCCGCGTTCGGATCTGAGTGAACGCATCGACAAGCTGTTCTCCACGCGCCGCACGGCGGCGGTGTGTGCGCTGGTCGGCGGGCGCGGGGTGGGCAAGACCCACCTGGCGGCGGCCTATGCCCGGCGTTGCATCGAGCGTGGTATCCCGGTGGCGTGGCTGCACGCCGAGACCGTCGACCAGCTTCACGCTTCGGTGGACCAACTGGCCACCGAAGCCGGGTTGCGCAGCGACGCGGACGACCCGGCGACCGTGGCCCGCAAGGTCAGAGCCTGGCTTCAGGAGCGGCGCGAGCCGTATCTGGTCGTGTTCGACAACGCGACGGAGCCCGATCTGCTCGCGCCGCTGCTCCCCTCGCACGGCCGGGCGCGCGTGCTGATCACCACCAATGATCATTCGTTCGAACGGCTCGCCACGATGGTTGCGGTGGAGCAGTTCACGGAGGGCGAGGCGGTGAGGTACCTCCGCACGCGGGTGGGCGCGGACGACGGCGGCTTCCGGTCGCTCGCCGAGGAACTGGATCGCTTGCCGCTCGCCCTGGGCATCGCCGCCGCGGCTCTGGTCGGGCCGCCACGCCTGTCCTGCGAGTCCTATCTGGGGCGGCTGCATGCCACCCCCATCGAGGTGCTGCTCGCGCGGCCGCGCGGTGAGCCGTACCCCACCGGAGTCGCGCAGGCGATCATGCTGTCGGTCGGGCAGACCGGCCCAGAGGCCGCGCGCCTGCTCGGCGAGCTGTCCGTGCTGTCGACGTCCGGCGTCGGGTTCGAGCTGCTCGGCCCGGAGGCGGAACCGGCGCTGGCCGAGCTGGGCGCCCGATCGCTGGTCACTTTCAGCCGGAGCGACACGACCGCGTTCGTCCACCGCCTCGTCCGGCGTGCGGTACGCGATCAGGCCGGACGTGACCGCACCCTGGCCGAGCTGATCGAGACAGCCGGGCAACGGCTGTGCGTGGCGGTCGAGGACGTCTCCGACCAGGACACCTGGCGGAAGTTCCCCACGATCATGGCGGTGGCCGAGCACGCGGCGGCCTTGTGGGAGGCCGTGGAGCAGGTGCCCGACGACGAGTTCGCGTACATGCGCGCGGCGGCCGAGCTCGTGCTGCGTGTCCGCCACGTCGTGGTCTCCCGCCTGGTCTATCTCAACGACGGGCTCCGTGCCCTCCCGGTCGCCGAAGCCGTCGTCAGGGGACGCGAGAGACTTCTGGGAGCCGAGCATCCGGACACCCTCAAGGCCCTGCACTCGCTGGCGCACGCCTTCGAGTACGCCGGCCAGGCGATGAAGGCCGCCGCCCTCTACCAGCGCGTCGCGGCCGATCGCTCCCGCGTCCTGGGCGACGATCATCCGGACACGTTGTGGTCACGCGCGTCGGTGGCCTTCTCGTACACGATGGGAGGCAGGGCGCCCGAGGCGGTGCCGATGATCGATCAGGTGGTGGCCGACCAGGAGAAGGCGCTCGAACCCGGCCATCCCACTCTGCTCGCGGCGCGCTATTTCCAGGCCTACACCAACGTCGAGGGCGGCCGGCCCGAGCGCGGCATCGAGCTGTTCCGGCGACTGATAGCCGATCACGAGCGGATCTTCGATCACGACTATCCCGATACCTGGGTCACCAAAGGACAGCTCGCGCGCGCCTACAAGGTGGCGGGCAGGGCCGATGAAGCCGTTCAGCTGTACGAGCACGTCGCCGGGCAACAGACGCGGCTGCTGGGCGCCGACCATCCCGACACGCTGATCACCCGGCATGGCCTGGCCATGGCGTACGAGGCAGTGGGACGGACCGCCGACGCGCTCGCCGAGTACGAATGGGTCGTGAACCGGTTCGAGGCCGTCATGGGGCCCGAGCAGACGCTGACCAAGACCGCCAGGGACGATCTGGAGCGCGCGCGCCGGAGTCTCCGGCAGAGGTGATCAGTGGGAGTGGGCCGCACGCGCCCTGTTCCGGCCGGGTGGACGCATCGCCCTTGCCACCCAGCCCCGCAATCCCGGCGCCACAGCCGAAATCATTGCCGGGGCCGCCAGGAGCGACAGGGCACCCCAGGCTGGGTTCACCCCCCATTCGAACGGAAACCCTCAGCCTTGACCGCCGGGCGCAGCTTTCGGACCACCACTCCGAGCAGCGCCTCGCCGTCGAAGTAGCCCATGTGCCGAGAGTCGAAACGAGCGGCACGGTTGTCGCTGAGCAGAACCAGGCGACCGGGCGGCACGGTCCGATGGTCCGCCGGGAGGGCGGGAAACCGATCGCGGGGCCCGGAGTCGCCGGGGACGGCCGCCACGCGCTTCACCAGCCACGGCGGATTGCCAGGGAGCCGGGGCGGCGGCATGGGAACGACCACGATCATGCCGGGGACGACCCGTCTCAGCGGTGTCCGGCGTACCAGGACGCGGTCGCCGTCGTGCAGCGTCGGCGTCATGCTGAGCCCGCTGACGTGCACGATGGCGTACCGCCGTGTCAGGACCGCCGCCGCCACGAGCAGCGAGGCCGGCACGAGGCCGGCCGTCAGCAATAGCCGATCCACACGCAGTTGATGTAATTGCAGTAACAGTTCAGCTGGCAGTTGTAGAGGCGTCTGGTGGAAAGGACGCAGACTTCGTGGAACTCGTTGCCGGTGCAGTCGCAGGCGCCGGCCTTGGCGCGGGGCACCACCCGCTCGAGGAGCCGGTCTGCCAAAGCGGTCAGAGCAGCGGTCATCGCAGCCTCCATCGGCGATCGCCGTAATTGCGTCTCGGGTCTCGAAAGAATGGCGCGGGAAAGGTTTTCGAGACTGATTCCTGAACGACGGTAACAATCTCGGCTTTCCTGGTTCTGTCGTGGAAATAGCGCCGCCCGCGCGCTCGACGATGGAAGCGCGACAGGCCGACGACATCGCCATGGCGCAATATGCGTCACGTGGAGGCACGCATGATGATCCGGTCCGCGCTGATGGGCGGGCGGCTGGTCTGGAAATCGGCGCCCGCGCTGTTGTGGGCTTACCTGGCGGTGACGCTGCTCGCGGGCGTCGTCCCGATCGTGGTGGCCTGGCTGACCAAGCTGGCTCTGGACCGGATCGTTTCCCCAGGGCCGCCGCTGGTGCTGCTCGGGCTGGCCGCCGGGCTGGCGGTCGCCGGGTTGTTCACCTCGGTCAGCCTGCAGAGCAGCCAATACCTGCGCGCGGAGGCCGGTCGCCGCAGCACGCTCGTCGCCACGGACGAGCTGTTCGCCGCGATGGAGCGGCTTGACGGGCTGGCCCGGTTCGAGGATCCGGCGTTCCTGGACCGGTTGAGGTTCGCGCAGGAGAGCGTGCGGAGCTTGCAGTTCATGGCCGACTCGTGTTTCGGGCTGGTACGTGGCGCGATCACCCTGGTGGGGTTCGTCGGCTCCCTGGCGGTGATCAGCCCGCCTTTCACGGGGATCGTGGTGGTCGCGGCGATCCCGGCACTGTGGGTGCAGTTGCGGCTGTCACGAAAGCGGGTCGGCGTGATGTGGCGGATCGGCCCGGTGGAACGGCGGGAGATGTTCTACGGCCAGCTCCTGTCCACGGTGAACGCCGCCAAGGAGATCCGGCTGCTCGGCCTCGGCCCTTTCCTGCGCGGACGCATGATCAAGGAGCTCCGCACGGCCAACGACGCCAGGCGCCGGCTGGAGCGCCGCGAGCTCCTGTACCAGTCCGGGCTCTCGCTGCTGGCGGCGGCGATCTCCGGAGGCGGGCTGATCTGGGCCGTGACCAGCGCAGGACGAGGCCTGCTGAGCGTGGGCGATGTGTCGATGTTCACCGCGGCGGCCGCCGGCGTGCAGGGCGCGATCGCCGGCCTGGTCACCACGGCCGTGGCCGCGCACCATCAGCTGCTGATGTTCGGCCACTACGTGGAGGTGGTCGAAGCGGCCCCGGACCTGCCGCCGCCCGCGCGGGCCGTCCCGCTGCCGGACCTGCGCCGCGGCATCGAATTCAAGGACGTGTGGTTCCGCTACGGCCCCGACCATCCCTGGGTGCTGCGCGGGGTGAACCTGTTCATCCCGTACGGCGAGGCGGTCGCCCTCGTCGGCCGCAACGGCAGCGGCAAGAGCACGATGGTCAAGCTGCTGTGCCGGTTCTACGATCCCACAAAGGGCGCGATCCTGTGGGACGGCGTCGATCTGCGCGACGTCGAGGTCGGCCGGCTCCGCGAGCGCATCGGGGCGGTGTTCCAGGACTTCATGTCGTACGACCTCAGCGCCGCTGACAACATCGCGGTCGGCGACCTCGCGGCACTCGGCGACCGGCGGCGCATCGAGACGGCCGGTCGGCACGCGGGCGTACACGAGCTGATCGCCGCCCTGCCCCGCGGCTACGACACGCTGCTGACCCGGATGTTCCGCCAGGACCCGGAGCAGGACGACTCCGGGAGCGGGGTGCCGCTCTCCGGCGGGCAATGGCAGCGACTGGCCCTGGCCAGGGCGTTCCTGCGACGGGAACGCGACCTGATGATCCTCGATGAGCCGAGCGCCGGGCTGGACGCGGAGGCGGAGCACGAGATCCATACGCGCCTGCGCGAGATCCGGGCGGGCAGGACCGGGATCCTGATCTCCCACCGCCTCGGCGCGGTGCGCGACGCCGGCCTCATCGCGGTCCTCGAGGACGGGGTGATCGTCGAGCAGGGCGGGCACGAGGAGCTGCTCGGCGCGGACGGCACCTACGCCCAGCTGTTCACCCTTCAGGCGACCGGATACGTCACGACCGCGTGACCCGCAGCCGGTCCAGGTGATAGTCGACCGCCGCCACGACGGCCTCGGGCGAATAATGGCCGATCAGGGCCGGATGCACCATTCCCTGCGCGAAAGCGAACAGGACGCTCGCGGCGTCCTGGTCGTCACCGCCCACCGGCACCTGGTTGAACGCGATCTGCCGCACCGCCCGCACGTGCTCGGGATGGGCGGCGATGAACGCGATGTTCGCCCTGATGAACGCCTCCAGCCGGGCGCGCGCCCCGGGGGCGGCGTCGAGCGCGGGGCGCATGAAGGCGGCCGCGTCCTCGACGACCTGGCGGACGACGGCCTCGAACAGCTGGTCCTTGCTGGAGAAGTGGTAGGAGATCAGCCGTTTGCTGCTGAGCCCGGCCTGCTCGCAGATGAAGCCGATCTCTTGCCCCGCCAGGGCGACGAGCCGGACGACGGCCAGAATTTACACAGCCGTATAACTCAGCTCAAGTGTCGAGGGTGATGACTTCGGGGCCGGAGTCGGTGACGATGACGTCCTCCTCATGGCTGGCACCCCCCACGGAATGCATCGCGATCCTGCGCTCCAGCGCCAGGCACATCCCGGCCTCGATCAGGCCGTCCGCGTCCGGCCCGCCCTCCGTGATCCACGGCGGCTCCAGCGACAGGCCGAGCCCGTGGCCCCAGAGGCCGTCCGTCTCCGACCAGGGCAGTCCGTGATGGACGGCGAACGACGACCGTTCGAACACCTCCTGGCACCGCCGCGCCACCTGGCCGAAGCGCCGGCCGGGCCGCAGCAGCTCGATCCCGGCCAGGACGCTCTCCCGCACCGCCTCCAGCAGCCGCCGCTGCTCCGTGGTCGGCTCGCCGCCGACGACCCACGTACGGGCCAGGTCGAACAGGTAGCCGCGCACGGAGCCGTACAGGTCGATCCTGATCAGGTCGCCCTCGGCCAGCCGCCGGTCGGCGGAGTAGGGCGTCGGGCCCGAGGCGGCGAACGTGTAGGACTCGGCGCCGGAGGAGATGCCCATGCCGGAGTAGGCGCCGCCCGCCCGGACGATCTCGGCGATCGCGGCCGTCGCCACGTCGGCCTCGGTGGCGCCCGGCACGGCGGCGTCGCGGGCGGCGGACACCGCGCGCACCCCGAGCGCCCCCGCGGCGCGCAGCAGGTCAAGCTCGGCGGGGCTCTTGATCCGGCGCGCCTCCCAGGCCAGGTCGTCGGCGCACACCAGCTCGTGCCCCGGCAGCACCGAACGCAGCCGGCACCACCACGGCGCGGCCATCGCCTCGTAGCCGATCAACGCGACCCGGCCCGGCCGGATCGACTCCCTGATCTCCTCGGCCAGGGCGTCCACGAGATCGGGCGTCACATGGACCCGCGCCGCGGGCCGGGGCTCCTGGAGGTCCCGGGAGTTGGTCAGCAGGACGGCGGTGGGCTCGCCGAGAGGAGGGTCGTCCACGGGCAGGACCACGGCCGCGTGGCCCCGCGCCCGCCAGTGGCCGGGGAAGTCGGGGATGAACGGCTGGTGCTGGTAGAAGCCCGTGAGGTAGTAGACGTCGGCGTAATGGTCCTGCGCCGAACCGCCTCTCGACCAGGCCACCACCCCGCGGAACCCCGCCCGCGCGGCCAGCCGCCCCATGGACGCCTGCCGCGCCGCGTACTCCTTGCCACCGATCCCCAGCACAACCGACTTCTGCCCAGGTCAGAGGCCGGTTCACCTCGCCGCGGTCGTTCAGAGCCCCTTGAGGAACGCCGCCGCCACCGGGGCCGCGACCTTGCCGCCCGCGCCGCCGCCCTCCACGACCACCGCGAAGGCCACGTCACCCTTGAAGCCCATGAACCAGGCGTGGGTGTCGAGGTCGTCGCCGGTGCCGAACTCGGCCGTGCCGGTCTTGCCGTGAGTGCCGGCGGGCAGGCCGGCCGCCTTGGCCGTGCCCTTGGACACCACGGCCGCCATCATCGAGTGCAGCTGCTCCTTGACCCCGTCGGGCAGCGGGCGCTCGGCGGCCTTCTGCTTCAACGAGGGCACCAGCGTCGGCGGCCGCCACGTGCCGTCCGCGATGGCGGCGGCCACCGAGGCCATCGTCAGCGGGCTGGCGGTGATCCTGGCCTGCCCGAACGCCTCCGCGGCCAGCTCGGCGTCGGACTGGGCCCGGGGGAAGCTGGCCTTGGTGGCCGGGACGCCGATGTTCAGGGGCTGGTTGAAGCCCACGTCCTCGGCCGTCTTCAGCAGCTTGTCGGCGCCCAGCTTCTGCTCGGCCAGCGGCGCGAACGTCGTGTTGCACGAGTGGGCGAACGAGTCGAGGAACGACAGCGACCCGAACGCCTCCTTGTCGGAGTTGCGGACCTTCAGCCCGCCGATGGTCGCGTACATCGGGCACGTCACTGTGTCCGACGGCGACATCCCGGCCGCCAGCAGGCCGATCGCCGTGACCGCCTTGAACGTCGAGCCGGGCGGGTAGCGGCCGTCCAGCGCCCGGTTGAAGCCGCCCTGGTTGTTGACCACGGCCAGGATCTCGCCCGAGGACGGCTTGATCGCCACCATCGACGTGGGCTTCTTCATGTCCTTGACCGCGCCCACCGCCGCGGCCTGCGCGCGCGGGTCGAGCGTGGTCTGGACGGGCTCGCCGTCGCTGCCCTCGATGGTCTCCAGCGTCTTGCCGCCGAGCTGGATCTCGGTGGCGGGCGTGCCCGCCAGCCGCTTCTGGAACGTCTCCTGCAGCCCGCCGCGCCCGATCGCCTGGCCGACCTTGTAGGAGGAGCCCAGCTTGGCCACGTCCTTCTTGGCGGCCTTGTCGAGGTAGCCGACGAGCTGCTGCACCGACCCGCCGACCGTGCCCGTGTCGATCCGGTCTCCCTGGGCGTCGGTGATCCCGGCGCGGTCGGGCCAGCGCGTCTTGAGCTTGAACTCCGCCCCGGCGGTCATCGACGGGTACAGGGCGGTGGGCTTCCAGTCGACCTTCCAGGTGCGGTCGGCCACCATGAGGTCGATCTGGCCCTGGTAGGACCACTTGCCGATGTTCTTGAGGGTCAGGGTGGCGGTGTAGGGGGCACGGGCCCGGTCGCCGGTCTCGGTGATCTTGCCGAGCTTGATGTCCGTCGACTCGACGGCGAGTGCGCTGCGTTGCTGGTCGTACGCGTTGAGCTGCTGTGGTTTGGCCAGCTCCGCCCCCATGGCGGCCCAGTTGCCGGCCTGCCAGGCGGTGGTGAAGCGCTGCGCCGTCTCGGCGGGCGTCCCCCTGGTGTGCAGCAGGTAGTACGCGCCACCTGCCGCGGCCCCCACCGCGAGCACGGTGGCGCCGGACACGATCGCGATGGTACGACCACGCGCCACGCTAAATCCCCCTGATCCTCGACGACATTGTCACGACACGCCGTTGGCCGCCTTGTAGCTGGCGGCGTAGGTCGGCACGTATTCCTGCCCGGACAGCTTCTGGATGGCCGCCATGATCTCGTCGGTCACCCGCCGCCGGTCGCGGGCCTTGGTGTGGTCGCCCTCGAACCGCATGGGCTCGCCGATGGCGATCCCGATCCGCGCGGGCCTGGGCACCTTGGAGCCGACCGGCAGCACCTTCTCGGTGCCGCTGAGCGCCACGGGCAGCACCGGGGCGCCCGTCTTGAGCGTCAGCCAGGCCACGCCGACCTTGCCGCGGTAGAGGCGGCCGTCCGGGGAGCGGGTGCCCTCCGGGTGGATGCCGAACAGCTCGCCGCGCTCCAGCAGGTCCGCGGCGGAGTCGAGCATGGTCTGGGCGGCGTGCGCGCTCTCCCTGTCGATCGGCAGGCTGCCGCCGAGCCGCATGAAGAAGCCGGAGACCGGGTTGCCGTCGAAGTACTCGTTCTTGGCGGTGAAGGTCACGTGCCGCGGAAGGAGAGCGGGCAGCAGGAACGAGTCCAGGATCGACAGGTGGTTGGCGGCCAGGATCGCGGGCCCGCTCCTGGGCACGTGCACCGCGCCCGAGATGTGCGGCCGGCACATCGCGTGCGTGAGCGGCGCGGCGGCGAACTTGACCACTTCGTACAGCAACGAGCTCTCCTGATCATCGGGCCGGTCGGCCACCCCACCATAAAGCAGGCGCCCCGCCGGTGGGCGGGACGCCTGGAAAAGTCGTTGAGGCCGATGTGGCGGTCGCCTCCTCGGCGAGATGCACAACACGGCTCCAGCCGAACGGTATTCCGTGAAGGCGGTAATTTGCGGCCCGGGGGACACAGACCACATCGGCAACTTGAGTTAAGCACACGGTCCGGGCATGGGGGTAATCGTGCCCCCCACATGGGCGACACGTGACCTGCGCTCGGCGATCTTCGACCGCCCCGGAGGCCGGTTCGCCCCGGTCACTCACGGTGACCTCGGGCTCGCCCGCACTCGACGCGATCGGGAAAATGATTTGAGGTCCCATTGGCATTCCGGGTTGAATTCACAACGTCAGTGAGACTCGGTGAGGGCACGGGTCGAAGTCCGTCGGTTACCACTTTTAATGGGGATGTCGCAGGTTCGAGTCCTGCCCGGGGCCAACGCTCCGGTAGCTCAGTCGGCAGAGCACCAACGCCGGTGGACGCCCCCATATCCGTGCCCTCTCCGAGCCTCGGGGGCGGGTCGAAGCAGGCCGGTTATCGCTTTGGGTGCCGGAAGCGCGGGGTTCGATTCCCCGCCGCGCGGGTGCGCCCGCGCGTCGCGTAGTGGCAGCGCGCCGTAAAAGACCGGTCGGCATTTCCACATCCGCCCCCTTTTTTTCTGCATATCCGCCGTTCGGGCGGGTCGAGACGTACGAGGTGAAAAACCATGCCGGGAAACCGTGACCCCCTCGCCGGCGTTACCGCGTTCGCCACGCCGCAGACCCGGCGGCTGCCCGGCCGCGCCGACCAGGTGCGCAACGCGGCGGGCGGCTTCGTCTTCGAGAAGGACCTGTGGCAGCGCGTCGAGGACTTCCTGATCCTCGGCACCACGGGCGGCACCTACTACGTGTCGCAGGAGCAGCTGACCGCCGGCAACGCCGCCGCGCTGTTCGAGGCCATCGCCGAGGACGGCCCGCGCGTCGTCGAGCTGCTCACCGCCATCTCGACCGCGCGGCCGCCGCGCGCTCCCAAGCAGCGCCCGGCGCTGTTCGCGCTGGCCGCCGCCTACGCCCGCGGCGACGCGGCCACCCGGCAGGCCGCCAAGCTCGCCCTGCCCAAGGTGGCCCGCACGACCGACCACCTCGCCTCCTTCTTCGGCTACTGCAAGAACCTCGGCGGCAAGCCGACCGCCCGCGGCACCGCGCCGGTCACCGGCCGGTCGCTGCGCACGGCGCTCGCCTCCTGGTTCTCCACCGGCAGCGCCGACGACGTCGCGTTCAAGGTGTGCAAGGCCCGCCAGCGCAGGACGCCGCAGGGCGAGACGTTCGACCTGCGCGACGTGCTGCGCATCGCCCACCCCAAGGCGGACGGCCCGCAGCGGGCGCGGCTGTTCGGCTGGATCGCCGGCAACGTCTCCGACGAGCAGGCGCGCGAGGCGCTGGAGTCGGTGGACCGGTTCCTGACCGCCAAGGCCGTCACCACGGCCCGCGAGGCGATCCAGGTGGTGACCGAGCGCAAGGTGCCGTGGGAGTTCCTGCCGGACGCCGTGCTGAGGGATCCGAAGGTGTGGGACGCGCTGGTCGACACGATCGGCATGACCGCGCTGCTGCGCAACCTGGCCCGCATGACCCGGATCGGCACGCTCACCCCCAAGGGCGGGGCCACTCGGCGCGCGGTCGCCCGGCTCACCGACCGCGACGCGCTGCTGCGGGCGCGCATCCACCCGATGGACGCGTTCCTGGCGCTGCGCGTGTACGGCTCGGGCCGTGCCCAGCCGAACCCGCGCGCCGACGCGCACACGTGGGCGCCGGTCCCGGCGATCCGGGACGCGCTGGAGGAGACGTACGAGCTGGCGTTCGGCGCCGTCGAGCCCACGGGCCGGCGGCTGCTGGTCGCGGTGGACTCCTCCGGGTCGATGTCGGGCGGCTGGCACGGCGGCGACGTCGTGGTCGGCGGTTCGACGATCGGCTCGCCGTACGAGGTGGGCTGCGCGATGGCCGTCATGCTGGCCCGCATCGAGAAGGGGAACGTGCACGTCATCGACGTCGACACCAGCGTCCACGCCTCGAAGGTGACCCCGCGCACCAACCTGCGCGAGATCGGCTCCTGGCGGCCGTTCGGCGGCGGCACGGACCTGTCGCTGCCGTTCCGCTGGGCGCGCCGGCAGCGGATGGCGGTGGACGGCATCGTGGTGTTCACCGACAACGAGACGTGGGCGGGGCGCGCCCACCCGTCGCAGGAGCTCGACGCCTACCGGCGCACCGTGGCCGCGGACGCGCGCGTGGTCGTCGCGGCGATGACCGCCGTGGGCTACTCGATCGGCGACCCCGGCGACGAGGGCGTGCTGAACGTGGCGGGGTTGGACGCGTCGTTGCCGCTGATCGTCAACGGGTTCGTCCGCGCGTAGGACGCGTCGGACCTGACCGGGAGCGCCCGGTCAGGTCCTCGTCCAGCGCGGCTGCTTCACGTCGAAGACCCGCTGCTCGCGGCCGCGCAGCGCCACCTCGGCGAACTGCCACAGGATCGCCCCCGTCGGCGCGTGCACCACGATGGACGGCCCCAGCGGCATCTGCAGCAGCTTCCCGCGCCAGCGCGGCACCCCCGGCGCCAGGAACCACTCCAGCGGCACGTCGTGCACCGAGGCCACCTCGCGCGGGTCGGCCACCGGCTGCTGGACGCCGCCGAACGCCACCACCGGCGTGATCACGAAGCCGGAGTCGGTGACGAAGTCGTCGAGCATCCCGGCGACCTCGACCCCGGTGACGCCCGTCTCCTCGGCCAGCTCGCGCAGCGCCGCGTCCACGGTGCGTTCGCCGTCGTCCAGGCGCCCGCCGGGCAGCGCCCACTGGCCCGGGTTGCGCCCGCGGGCGGCCCGCTTGATCAGGATCGTGTACGGGACCCGCTCGGCGTCCTCCAGGACGCACACGGTGACGGCGGCCCTGCGCACCCCGCCGGTGGGCGGGACCTGCCGGCGGTCGAAGGCGGCCAAGTGGGACCGGATCTGCTCCTGCAGTACGTCGATTGGCGACAGCACACTTCAAGGATGTCACGGGGGCCCGGACGGGGACGCTCGGGCCGGGTCTCACGACAGGCCGTACGGCAGCCGCACGGTGACGCTCAGCCCGCCTTCCGGCCGTGCGACCGCGGTGACCTGGCCGCCGTGCGCGCGCACGATGGCCCGTACGATCGACAGCCCCAGCCCCGCGCCCTTGAACGAGCGCACCCGGTCGCCGTGGAGCCGGCTGAACGGCTCGAACAGGTCGTCCACCTCGTACGGCGGCACCGCCGGCCCGGTGTTGCGCACCGTGACCACCGCGTCGCCGCCCTGCCGCCGCAGCGCGAGCCAGATCTCGCCGTCGCGCACGTTGTGCTTGATCGCGTTCTCCAGCAGGTTGAACAGGCACCGCTCCAGGAACAGCGGATCCCCCTCTACCAGCACCGGACGCAGATCCTGGTGCAGCGTGACGGGCCGCTTGCGCGACTGCAGGTCGATCTGCTCCAGCGCGGTGCGCACCACCTGCTCCAGGTCCACCGGCTTGCGCACGGTGAGCTCCTGCTCCGACTGCGCGAGCAGCAGCAGGCCCTCGATGAGCCGCTCGTAGCGGGCGTTCGTGCCGAGCAGCGCCCTGGCCAGCGCTTTGAGGTCCTCCGACGCGGCCGGCTCCTCCAGCGACACCTCCAGCACCGTACGGTTGATCGCCAGCGGCGTGCGCAGCTCGTGCGAGGCGTTGGCGATGAAGCGCCGCTGCGCGTCGAACACCCGGTGCAGCCGTTCCAGCATCGCGTCGAACGTGTCCGCCAGCCGCTTGACCTCGTCGGGCGGGCCCCGCAGCCCGATGCGTTCGTGCAGGGTGCTCTCCGACAGCCGCTGCGCCGCCTCGGTCACCTGGTCGAGCGGGCGCAGCGCCCGGTCGGCCACCACGTAGCCGAGCACGAGCGCGACCACGCCGACCACGATCATCACGAGCATGGACGAGCGCACCATCTCGCTGAGCACGTTGCCGGCCCGGTTCTCGATGTCGCCCTGGAACACGACGTCCTGGGCCATCGGGCGCGTCGCGACGATGTCCGCGGGCGGGTCCTGGAGTTTCCTGAACCCGGTGATGAACTGCTGGTTCAGCGCCTGGCCGGTGGTGAGGTAGGTGAGCCAGAGCAGGATCGACCCGGCCACGAAGAACAGGCCGCCGTACAGCAGCGTGAGCCGCAGCCGCAGCCGCCTGCTGCTCCACCACGACCGACCCCGGTCGACGATCAAAGCCGGTACCCCTTGCCGGGCACGTTCAGGATCGCCGACGGCACGCCGAGCTTCTTGCGCAACGACGTGATCGTGACCCGCAGCGCGCCCGTGCCCGAGTCGGCGTGCTCGTCCCAGACGCTCCTGCGCAGCTCGCCGGAGGTGACCAGCTCGCCGTCCGCGCCGAGCAGCACGCGCAGCACGTCGAACTCCTTGCGGTTCAGCGACACCGGCCGCCCGTCCCTGGTGACCGTGCGGCGGGACGGGTCGAGCGCGATGCCGCCGCGTTCGAGCGGGGGCGCCGCGGAGCGGGGCGAGCGCCGGGCCAGCGCCCGGACCCGGGCCACCAGCTCGGCGAACGCGAACGGCTTGACCAGGTAGTCGTCCGCGCCCAGCGACAGCCCGTCGATCTTGTCGCGGATCTGCCCCGCCGCGGTCAGCATGAGCACCCGGCCGCCCCCGCCGCCCTCGCGCAGTTGGCGGCACACGTCGTCGCCGTGCACCTCGGGCAGGTCCCGGTCGAGCACCACCACGTCGTAGTCCACGAACGCGGCCCGCTCCAGGGCGTCCTGCCCGTCGTAGGCCACGTCCACGGCGATCGCGTGCAGCCGGAGCCCGCGCGCGACCGCGTCCGCCAGCCGTTCCTCGTCCTCGACGACAAGCACCCGCATCGCCGGCCCCTTTCCTCTGGCACCCGAGCGTGACGGATCACGTGTTAGGGCCGGATAAGCGCGCCGGTCGGGCTTATCCGGTTCTAGCACCCCATGGGCTGGAGTGAGCCCGCGCCCCGGGCGAAGGACCCGGGCGCGGAGGAGCGAACGTCATGAACGTACGGCTGTTGCTGGTCGCCGTCCCCCTCACGCTGGCGCTGGCCGCGTGCGGCGGCACGGCGCCAAAGGACGACGGCGTGGCCAGCGCCGACGGCGGCACCTCGTCCGCCCGACCCACGGCCTCCCCGTCGGCGTCGATGGACCCGGAGGAGGCCCAGCTGAAGTTCGCGCAGTGCATGCGCGAGCACGGCATCGACGTGCCCGACCCGCAGAACGGACAGATCCGGGTAGAGGTCCCCAAGGGCGTGAGCCGCGACAAGATGGACAAGGCCCAGAAGGCCTGCCAGCCGATCATGGACGCCGTCGTCCGCGACCACGCGCCCAGTCAGCAGGACTACGACCAGATGGTCAAGTTCGCGCAGTGCATGCGCCGGCAGGGCGTCGACGTGCCCGACCCCAAGCCCGGCGAGGGCCTGCGCATCGAGCTCAGGAACGGCTCGAAGCAGAAGATCGAGGCCGCGCACAAGGCCTGCGAGCAGTACGCACCCGGCGACGGCAAGGACAAGAGGACCTCAGGGGAAGCGCCATGAGGAAGGGGATCCTGCTGAGCGGCGGCACCGTCCTGGCCGTCGCCGCTACGTGGACCGCGGTGGCCGTCATGAACGACGGCGTTCCCGGCGCCGCCACGCCCGCCAAGCTCCCGGTGCCCGCCACCGCGGACATCACCCGGCAGGACCTGGTGGAGACCAAGACCGTGGACGGCGCCCTCACCTACGCGGGGGAGCGGCAGATCGCCTCGGGCGCCTCCGGCACCGTGACGTGGGTGGCCGCCCAGGGCGCGGTGGTCCGCCGCGGCCGCCCGCTGCTCAAGGTGGACCGCAGGCCGCTCGTGCTCATGTACGGCAGGCTGCCGCTGTACCGGACCCTGCAGCGCGGCGTGTCCGACGGGCCGGACGTCGAGCAGTTGGAGCGCAACCTCAAGGCGCTCGGGTACGGCGACTACCTCACCGTGGACGACCACTTCAGCTACGCCACCGAGCAGGCGGTCAAGGACTGGCAGGACGACAGGGGACTGCAGGAGAGCGGGCGGGTGGACGCGGCCCAGGTCGTGTTCCAGCCCGCCGCCGTACGCGTGACCGACGCCAAGGCCGAGGTCGGCGCCAGGACCGCGCCGGGACAGCAGGCGCTCACGGTGAGCGGCATCCGCCGCCTGGTGCACGTGGACCTGGACACCGGCGACCAGTCGCTGGCCCGCAAGGGCGCCAAGGTCAACGTGACGCTCCCCGGCGGCGAGCGGGCCGGCGGCCGGATCACCTCGGTCGGGACGGTCGCGGAGTCCTCCGGGTCAGAACGGGACGCGACCACCACCATCGACGTGGACATCACCCTCGCCAAGCCGCCGAGGACGAAGCTGGACCAGGCGCCGGTCGAGGTGGAGATGGCCAGCGCGCGGCACGCGAACGTGCTGGCGGTGCCGGTCGAGGCGCTGCTGGCGCTGCGCGAGGGCGGCTTCGGGGTCGAGGTGGTGGAGGGTGCGGCGAGCCGGATCGTGGCGGTCGAGACCGGGGCGTTCGGTGGCGGGCTGGTCGAGATCAAGGGCGAGGGGCTGGCCGAGGGCATGAAGGTCGGGGTGCCGGTCCAGTGAACGGCCACCACATCGTCGAGCTGCGCGCTGTGACCAAGACGTACGCCGGGGACGTGCACGCCCTGCGCGGCGTGGACCTGACCATCGCCCGGGGCGACCTGCTGGCCATCGTCGGCCCGTCGGGATCGGGCAAGTCCACCATGCTCCACATGATCGGCACCCTCGACCGTCCCACCTCCGGCACCGTGCTCGTCGCCGGCCACGACGTCGCGACCCTGTCGGACCGGGAACTGTCCGGGCTGCGCTCGCGCACCCTGGGGTTCGTCTTCCAGCAGTTCCACCTCTCGCCCGGCGTCAGCGCGCTCGACAACGTGGCCGACGGCCTGCTCTACACCGGCACCGGCCGCCGCGTCCGCCGCGAACGAGCCGCCGCCGCGCTGGAACGGGTCGGGCTCGGCCACCGGCTCCGGCACCGGCCGTCGGAGCTGTCCGGCGGCGAGCAGCAGCGGGTGGCCGTCGCCCGGGCCGTGGCGGGCGACCCGCCGCTGCTCCTGGCCGACGAGCCGACGGGCAACCTGGACTCCCACGCGGGCGCCGACGTGCTGGCCGTCCTGGCGGACCTGCACGAGGCCGGCACCACCGTCGCCGTCATCACCCACGACGCCGAGATCGCCGGCTGGTGCTCCCGCCAGGTACGCCTGCGCGACGGGCTCGTCGTCGACGGCCACGAGCACGACCACCTGAGCCCCGTCGAGCTGCTGAGAGGAGCCGGGCGTTGACCGACCACCACCACCGGGCCGGGGCACGGCTCGCGCCCGGCCGGCTCAGCCCCGGGGACGTGCTCCGCGTCGGGGCCGCCGGGCTGCGCGCCCGGCCGACGAGGGTGATCCTGTCGGCCCTCGGCATCGCCATCGGCATCGCGACGATGATCGCCGTGATCGGGATCTCGTCCTCCTCCCGCGAGCAGCTCCTGCGCCAGCTCGACAAGCTCGGCACCAACCTCCTCACGGTGGCCCCGGGGCAGACCATGTTCGGGGAGGAGGCCAAGCTGCCGACCGGCGCGCTGGCCATGGTCCAGCGCATCCGCCCGGTCCGGACGGCCGCGGCCACCGGCGGCGTGGAGGCGACCGTACGCCGCAACAACCACATCCCCGACTCCGTCACCGGCGGCATCGCCGTCCAGGCGGCCAGCACCACTCTGCTGACCACCCTGGAGGGCTCGGTGGCCAAGGGGACCTGGCTCAACGACGCCACCGCCCGGCAGCCGGCCGTCGTGCTGGGCGCGCAGGCCGCCGAACGGCTCGGCCTGGCCAGGACCGGCGTACAGGTGTGGATGGGCGGCCGCTGGTTCACGGTCGTCGGGATCCTCGGGCCGATGCCGCTGGCACCGGAGATCGAACGCTCGGCCCTGGTCGGCTTCCCCGCGGCGCGGGAACTGCTGGGCTTCGACGGCTACCCCACCACCATCTACGAGCGCTCCTCGGACGAGGCCGTGGAGTCGGTGCGGCAGGTGCTGCCCCGCACCGTCAACCCCGAGAACCCGGAGGAGGTCACCGTCAGCAGGCCGTCGGACGCCCTGGCCGCCAAGGCGGCCGCCGCGGGCGCCTTCACCAACCTGCTGCTCGGGCTCGGCGCGGTGGCCCTGCTCGTGGGCGGGGTCGGGGTGGCCAACACCATGGTCATCTCCGTGCTGGAGCGGCGCAAGGAGATCGGCCTGCGCCGCTCGCTCGGGGCCACCCGCGGTCAGGTACGCATCCAGTTCCTCGCGGAGTCGTTGCTGCTGTCCGCCCTGGGCGGGGTGGTGGGCGCGGTCCTGGGCGCCCTGGCGACCACGGGTTACGCCCTGTCGCGGGGCTGGCCGCCGGTGGTCCCGCCGTGGGCGCTGGGCGGGGCGGTCGGGGCGACCCTCCTGATCGGGACGCTCGCGGGGCTCTACCCCGCCATGCGGGCCGCCCGCCTGTCGCCCACGGTCGCCCTGGCCACCACCTGAGGGCCTGCTATGAGAGGAAACCTCGGATCTCGGCCGCGACCTGCTCGGGGCGTCCGCGCTGGTCGGCGTTGCAGGTGGCGCTGTGGTCGAGGCCCCGCAGGTCCACGCGCCGGGCATGGGGCAGGACGCGCTCCAGCCCGGTGAGCACGGACTTCAGGTGGGCGGGGCTGCGGGTGCCGCCGAGCAGGAGCACCTCCGCCCCGATCGACCGGTAGACGTCCAGGGTGCCGGCCGTCTCCGCCACCACCTGCCCGTCGTAGTGCAGCGTGGGGGCCAGCTCCCGGAACGTCGGCTCCCCGTCGACCGCCGCCTTGTCCTGACTTTTCAGCATCATGGTCGTGAGCAGTTCCAGGACCGCCCGCGGCATGACGTTGAAGATCGGCGGCCCCAGCCGCGCCGCCCTCATCCCGGTGACCAGCGCCGCCGGGATCCGGCCGGCCGCGAGCTCCCGGTCGAAGCGCTCCAGCCAGCCGGCCGGGTAGAAGCCGCCGAGGTCCAGCGGCGGCTCGAAGATGACGGCCTTGCGCAGGTCGGGCCGCACGAGCGCGGTGCGCAGCGTGACGATGGCGCCCGAGCTCACGCCGACGACGCGGTCCGCCCCGGTCGCGGTGAGCAGCGCGTCGAGGTCCTCGACCTCGCGGTCGAGGCGGTAGTCCGGGCCGTACGGGCCGCTGCGGCCCCGGCCGCGGCGGTCGGGCACGTAGCACGTGAACTCGTCGGCGAGGGCCTGGGCCAGCTCGATGTTGCTGTGGCCGGTCTGCATGACTCCGTGCAGGAGCACCAGCCCGGGGCCGCGGCCGAGCCGGCGGTAGCTGATCGTGGTGCCGTCCTTCGACGTCACGGCGTCGAGAGTGGTCGTGGTCATCATGGCTCCCCATGGTTCGGTCCGCGAAGGGGAGCCCGGCTATTGTTGCGAGTGCCATCTCGTGTCCGGGGTCCCGCTTCGCGGGCATTTCGGTACGAAGATCTCCCGGCGGCGGTGTTCCCGCACCGCCGCCGGTCCTGCGATCGGCCACCGGCCTCTTCGCCGGTCGCCGGGGTCAATCCGCCGCGCTGCCCCTCTCCGCGATGTCCGCCACCTCGGGGGGCAGGTCGCCGGTCCGGTGGAAGGCCCGCCATCCGTCCAGGCCGGGGAACGTGCCGGAGGTCAGCTCGGCCAGCAGCGCGCGTACCCAGCCCGCCTCGGCCTCCCGCATCGCCAGCGCGTACTCGGACTCGAGCAGGAACAACCTGGGCACCTCCTCCAGATCCCGCTCCAGCGCCCGGCGCGCGTCCTGGAGCTGCTGCTCCAGGAGCTCCAGGCGCTGCCGCAGCAGCGGCACCACCTCGTCCGGACCGAGCCCGGCCAGCACCGACAACCCCGCCTCGAACGCCGACGGCTCCCGCACGGGCGTGGACAGCAGCTCGCGCGTCCAGTCGTCGGCCTCCTCCCGGCCGGCCTCGGTGACGCGGTAAACGGTCCGCTCGGGGCGGGCGCCCTGCCTGCCGCTCTCCACGGCCTCGATCAGGCCGTGCTTCTCCAGGTTGCGGACGACGGTGTAGAGGGATCCCCACTTGATCGGCATGTCCTGGTCCTTGCCGCGCGCCCGTAGCACGGAGGCCATCTCGTACGGGTGCATCGGCCGCTGCCCGGCCACCGTCAGCACGGCCAGGGCCAGCAGGTTCCCGACCCTGCGCCGCTTCGCCATCCCGCTCATCTCCTCGTGGACGAATACTCGTCTACGAGCATACGTGCGCGAGTATCTGTCGCGCAATGGCGAACTTGCGCTTACGAGCGGGCGGCAAGGGGGCGGCCCGCTGCGCGACGCGCGTCCTGATCGGAGGCGGCGTCGGGCGCCGACCCCGGCACTTGGGCGGCTCGGCGAGTGGCACGTCCTGGGATCGGAGGCGTCCGCGCGTGGGGCGTCGGACCCGGTGTCTCGCCGGTGCGGCGCGTCGAGAGGCGGCCCGCTGCGCGCCGCGTGTCCTGCGATCGGGGGCGGCGTCGGGCGCTTCGGCGGGTCCGGAGGGTGGCTCGCCGGCGCAGGCGGTGCCTGTGGGGGCCTGGGAGCGGCGGGGGAAGGAGGGAGAGCGGCGCCGCCCCGGGAGGGGGTCACGCCGGACGGGTGACGCCCGGGGCGGCTCGGGTCAGGACATGCTGCTCACGAGGATCACGCCGAGGGCGATGCCGATGATCATCCCCACGCCGGCGGCGACGGCGGCCCACTTGCCCAGCGGCTCGCCCCGCGTGTGGCCGACGATGCCCAGCACGATGCCGGCCAGGCCGAACAGGATCGGGATGAACAGCACGGCCACCACCGCGCAGACGAACCCGATGATCGACAGGACCTGATTGCTCGGCGGCTGCTTGTAAGGAGGCTGCGGATACGGGGGCGGCTGCGACCACTGGGTGTTCGGATCGTCGCTTTGGGGCGGATCCTGCGAAGAGGTCACTTGCGGGCTCCTCTCGAGACGTGAACAACATCACACACCGAAGGGGCCAGTCCTGTCGAGCCGAACGAACCAGGACATCTACCGATTTCGCGCTGCTTCTACGGGTTGAGAAAGCTGGGGCGGCAGGGGCCTGGCGTGCACGACGTCCAGCCGGGAGACGGCCCGGGTGAGGGCGACGTACAGGCGGTTCAGGCCGCGCCGCTCGGCTTCGGCGACGGCGGCGGGCTCGGCCAGGATCACGTGGTCGTACTCCAGTCCCTTGGCCAGCGAGGCGGGCAGCACGGTGAGGCGCCCGTCCACGTCCATGCCCTCGTCCCGGAGCGCGGACGTGAGCGCCTCGACGTCGGCGTCCGCCGCGATCACCCCGATCGACCCCTCGAACGCCATCGCCTCGCGTGCCGCCTCCACCACGCCCTTCTCCAGCCCGGCGACGCGGGTGACGCGCAGGCGGCCGTCGGAGCGGTACGAGCGGGTCGCGGGGACCTGCGTGCCGAGCGCCGCCAGGAGCGTGTTGGCCAGCTCCACCACGGCCGCCGGGACCCTGAAGCCGGTGGTCAGGGCGATGACCTGGCCGTCCGGCTTGCCCAGCAGCGCCATGCGCTCCGGCCAGGAGGAGGCCGCCCACGGCGTGGTGCCCTGGGCCAGGTCGCCGAGCACGGTGAGCGAGCCGTGCTCGCTGCGCCTGGCCACGGCCCTGCACTCCATGGGGGACAGATCCTGGGCCTCGTCCACGATGACGTGGCCGTAGCCGCGCGGGCGCTCGATGAGGGCGGCGATCTCGTCGAGCAGGACGAGGTCGGCCGCCGTCCACCTGGCGCTCTTGACGCTGCGGGGCGGCCTGGCCCAGGTGATCGCCTCCCATTCGGCCTCCGTCAGCGCGCCGTCCCGCGTGCCCGCCGCCGGGCCGCGCAGGACCTCGTACAGGACCTCCTCGGGCCTGGCGGCGGGCCAGACGGCGTCCAGGGAGGGGGTGACCGCGCGGGCGATCTTGCGGGTCCACGCCGCGCCGGCCGTCTGGCCGCGCGCCTCGGCCTGGCGCTGGATCGCCGCGACCATCCGGGCCCGCACCCGCTCGCGGCCCACCCCGTACGGCAGGGACTCGCGGCGCGTGCCGTCCACGATGCGGCGCAGCTCGTCCTCGGGCACCCGCCACCGGTACGAGCCGTCCGCCACCGCCACCGGCTCGACCGGCTTCGCGATCCGCCGGTACAGCGCCCCGCGCAGCACCTCGGCCATCCGTACGTCGTGCTTGACCAGCGCGGCGGCCTCGCTGTCGGTGGCGGTGACGGGAATGGAGGCCAGCAGGCGCTCCAGGGTGGTCTGCTCGACGTCCACCTCGCCGAGCGCGGGCAGCACGGCCGAGATGTAGCCGAGGAAGGCCCGGTTCGGGCCGAGGACGAGCACGCCGGAGCGTTCGAGCCGCTGCCGGTGCGCGTACAGCAGGTACGCGGCCCGGTGCAGGCCGACCGCCGTCTTGCCGGTGCCGGGCGCGCCCTGGACGCAGATCGAGGTGTCCAGCTCGGCCCGTACGAGGTCGTCCTGCTCGGGCTGGATGGTGGCGACGATGTCGCGCATGGGGCCGACGCGCGGGCGCTCGATCTCGGCGGCCAGGATGCGGGACTCGCCTTCCTCGCCCTGTTCGAGGCGTTCGTCCTCGAAGCTCGTCAGCGTCGTGCCCGACCAGCCGAAGCGGCGGCGTACCGCGACGCCCTGGGGGTCGCGGGCGCCGGCCCGGTAGAAGGCCCGCGAGACCGGCGCGCGCCAGTCGATCACCACGGGCGGGCCGCCGTGCTCGCCGGTGATGTGCCGCCGGCCGATGTGGTACGCGCGCCCGCGATGCTCGGCCGAGCCCTGGCCGAAGTCCAGGCGGCCGAAGAACGGCGGGCCCTCGGGTTCCTCGCTCAGCTCCTTGGCCAGGCTCTTGAGGTGACGCCCCAGCCGCTCGGCGCTGTAGCGGTCGCCGGCCACGGTCTCTCCGATGATCACGTTGTCGCGCGCGCCTTCGAGCATCCTGCGCAGTCCGGCCTTGCAGCGTTCGACGTACTGCCTCTCGTCGTCGAGCGTGCCCATCGCGTCCCCCAAAATGTTAACTCGGTTAAGAACTTGACCAGGTTAACACTTTGGTAGGCTGTGGTCATGACGGGACTACGGGAGATCCAGCGGCAGCGGGTCCACGAGGCCATCTCGACGGCGGCCATCGCGCTCTTCCTGGAGCGCGGCTTCGACGAGGTGCCCGTGACGGAGATCGCGGCGGCGGCGGGGGTGTCGAAGCCGACGCTGTTCAAGTACTTTCCGACCAAGGAAGACCTCGTGCTGCACCGGATCGCCGACCACCAGGGCGAGGCCGCCCGCGTCGTACGGGGGCGGGAGCCGGGGGAGCGGCCGCTGGAGGCGCTGCGCCACCACTTCCTCGACGGGCTCGCCCGGCGCGACCCGGTCACCGGGCTCAACGACCATCCGGAGGTGGTGGCGTACCACCGGATGGTGTTCTCGACGCCGAGCCTGGCGGCGCGGCTGTTCCAGCACATGTCGCAGGACGAGCAGGCCCTGGCCGAGGCGCTCGCGGAGATCACCGACGAGCTGACCGCCGGGCTGGTCGCCGGGCAGGTGCTGGCCACGCAGCGGGTGCTCGCCCGGCGCAACTGGGCGATGCTGGCCGAGGGCCGCCCGATGGCGGAGGTCGAGCGGGAGGCGATCACGGCGACCGAGCGGGCGTTCTCGTTGCTGCCCGTGTTCACGCCTCGCGAACAGCCCGTTTAGGCAGGTGGCAAGGGGTGTACTTGATACGGTGAGCCTCTTGACCAATTGCAAAAATATGCAATTTGGTGCATTGCGGGGCGCGCTTTACTCGTAAGGAGTGATGGTGACAGGACCCTTCACGCACCAAGACGGTTACATTTCCGATCCGAAAGGTAACAGCTCGTGACCGGCGGGCTGACCTTGGCCTGGGGGCGGCTGCGTGCCGTGCTGCCGCAACGCGAGTCGCTGGCCGCCATGTGCCGCCGCCCCCGCCAGGACCTGCTCGCCGGGCTCACGGTGGCGGTCGTCGCGCTGCCGCTGGCGCTCGGATTCGGCGTCTCCTCCGGGCTGGGCGCCGCGTCCGGGCTGGCCACGGCCGTCGTCGCCGGAGCGCTGGCGGCCCTGCTCGGCGGCTCCGACCTGCAGGTCTCGGGCACGAGCGGCGCCATGACGGTGATGCTCATGCCCATCGTCGACGCCCACGGCCCCACCGGCGTGCTCACGGTCGGCGTGCTGGCCGGGCTGCTGCTGGTCGCGCTGGCGCTGACCGGCGCCGGGCGCTACATGGCCGTGGTCCCCGCTCCGGTCGTGGCGGGCTTCACCGTCGGCATCGCCTGCGTGATCGGCCTGCAACAGGTGCCCCAGGCGCTCGGCGTCCCGCCCGAAAACAGCCATAAGGTCGCGATCGTGGCCTGGCACGCCGTCCTCGACTTCCTCGCCCACCCGCACTGGTGGGCCACGTCCGTGGCCGTGGCCGTGGCCGCGGTGGTGCTGGTGGCCGCACGCGTACGGCCGAGCCTGCCGTTCGCGCTGCCCGCCGTGGCCATCGCCACCGTCGCCGCCGAGACGGCCGCGCTGCCGCTGGCCAGGATCGGCGACCTGCCCGCCGGGCTGCCCGCGCCGTCGCTCGGGTTCCTGGATCCGGGCGCGCTGCCGTCCCTGATCGCCCCGGCCGTCGCGGTGGCCGCCCTGGCCGCGCTGGAGTCGCTGCTGTCAGCCAACGTCGCCGACAGCATGACCACCGGACGTCGCCACGACCCCGACAGGGAGCTGTTCGGACAGGGCGTGGCCAACCTCGTCACCCCGCTGTTCGGCGGCATGCCCGGCACGGGCGCCATCGTCCGCACCGCCGTCAACGTCCGCTCCGGCGCCCAGTCCCGGCTGGCGGCGCTGGCCCACGCGGGCATCCTGGCCGCGATCGTCTACTCCGCCGCCGGGCTCGTCGCCCGGATCCCGCTCGCCGCGCTGGCGGGGGTCCTGCTGGCCACGTCGGTGCGCATGGTGGACACCGACGCCGTCAAGGCCATGTTCAGGTCCACCCGGGCCGACGCCGTGGTCCTGGTGCTGACCGCCGTCGCCACCCTGACCCTCAACACGGTGGCGGCCGTCATCCTGGGCCTGGTGGTGGCGGGGGCGCTGGCCCTGCGCGCCATGGCGCGCAACGCCCGCCTCGACGCCGAGCCGCTCCGCCACGACCTGCAGCCCCATCACACCGAGGACGAGCACGCGCTGCTCGCCGAGCACATCGTCACCTACCGCCTGGCCGGGCCGCTGTTCTTCGCCGCGGCCCACCGCCTCCTGATGGAGCTGTCGGAGGTGACGGACGTGTCCGTGGTGGTGCTGCGCATGTCCCGCGTCACCACCATCGACGCCAGCGGCGCGCTCGTCCTGGGCGACGCGATCGAGCGGCTCGAGGGGCGGGGCATCATGGTGTACGTCTCGGGCATCCCGGACGGCCACCACCAGCCGCTGGAGGCGCTCGGGGTGCTCGCCCGGCTGGACGAGGCGGGGCAGGTGTTCGCCACCACCGACGAGGCCATCGCGGCCGCCCGCGACCACCTCCACCACACGGGCGTCCTCCCCCACCTGGCCGGCTGACCCCTCCCGCCTCCCCCACCCACCGGGGGAGGCACCTCACCCCACGGGAGAGGGGCCCAGGGTACGGGCCGTGCGTGCAGCGCCGAAGGGATGCCCGCCCTTCCCCTCCGAAGGTGGGGCGCCATGGATGAGGACCGGTTCACCAAGATTTCGGACCTGGAGCGCGCGAGACCTGTACCCCCCGTCGACCCACCGGCGACACTCGGCTCATGACACGGACTTCCGAACCTCCCCGCGCGCTGCCCGCCGTCGCGCATCGCTGGCCCACCCTGCTCGGGCTGGGCTTCGCCGCCCTCACCCTCCTGGACTTCGAGGACGGCCGGAGCTTGGGGTTCGTGGTCTTCCTGGCAGCGCTCATCTACCTCGGTACGGCGGTGCTCGGCAAGCCCGGCACCGTCTGGGCCCTGTTCATCATCAGCACCGTGGCGTGGGTGGTGCTGGACCAGCTCGGGATCGATCCCTGGCCCGCCCTGATCGGCGGTGCCATCTCCCTCATCGTCCTCGGCCTGGTGGGCGGGCTGTTACGCCGGCCGTTGCTGACGGCGGCGCAGGTCCCGGCCATGCTGGTATTCGGCGGGGCGGCATTGCTGGCGCTGACCCTGTCGCCCCAGGCCGGTGGCTTCCTGGTCGCGGCGGCGCTGATCGCCCACGCCGTGCAGGACCTGCTCGTCTGGCGGGCCAAGCAGGTCGTCGCGCGGTCGATGGCGGAGTTCTGCATGGTCCTCGACTTCCTGCTCGGCGCGGGCATCGTCGTGGTGAGCCTGTGAACCCGCTCAGAAGGGACCGGTGAGCTCCCCGAGCTTGTCGGTCAGCTCCAGGTTCGCCGAATAGTCGACCGGCACCGCGATCACCGACACCACGTCGTCCGCCAGCGCCTTGCGCAGCGTCGGCAGCAGTTCGTCCGCGTGGCTGATCCGGTAGCCGCGCGCCCCGAAGCTTTCGGCGTACTTGACGAAGTCGGGGTTGCCGAACGTGACGTTGGAGTCGCGCCCCAGCTCCAGGTCCATCTTCCACTCGATCAGCCCGTACGCGCCGTCCTCCCACACCAGCACCACGAACGGGATCCGCTCGCGCACGGCGGTCTCCAGCTCCTGCGAGTTCATCAGGAACGCCCCGTCACCCGTCGCCGCCAGCACCCGGCGGCGGGGGAAGGCCAGCTTGGCCGCCAGCGCCCCCGGCACCGAGAAGCCCATGGACGACAGCCCGTTGGAGACCAGCATCGTGTTCGGCTCGTACGTCGGATACATGCGGGCCATCCACATCTTCACCGCCCCCGTGTCCGCCAGCACGATGTCCTCGCGCCCCATCGCCGCGCGGACGTCGGCCACGATCCGGCGCGGCGACAGCGGGAACCCGTCCTCCGAACGCCCCTGCTCCAGCTCCTCCCGCACCATGCGGCGGATCCTCTCGCCGGTGCCGTTGATCTCGAAGCGCCGGTGCACGGCGTCTCCCAGCGCGTGCAGCGATCGCGAGATGTCCCCCTGGACGCCGACCGCCACCGGATAGTGGTCGTCCACCTCGGCCGGGAACTGGTGAATGTGGATGATCTTCTTGTCGCGATGCGGGTTGATCTTGACAGGGTCGAACTCCTGCAGCTCGTACCCCACGCTGATCAGCACGTCCGCCTCGTCGAACCCGAAGTTCACGTAGTCGTGCCGCATGAACCCCACCGCGCCCAGCGCGTGCCGGTGGTCGTCGGGGAAGACGCCCTTGCCGTTGAACGTGGTCGCCACCGGCAGCCCGAGCCGCTCCGAGAAGCGGATCAGCGCCTGCGAGGCGCCCGCGCGCGTGGCCCCGTGCCCGGCCAGCACGATCGGCCGGCGCGCGGTGGCCAGCACGTCGGCCGCGCGGGCGATCTGCGCGGGGGAGGGGTCTTGAGGACGTACCACGTTGACGGGGAGCGGCCGCAGGTCGTCGGGCACCGGCGCCGACTCGACGTCCTCGGGGATCGCGAGGTAGACGGCGCCGGGACGCTCGGTCTGGGCGGTCTTGAACGCCTTGCGGATCATCTCGGGCAGCGCCTGCGGCGACGGCGCGAGCTCCGACCACTTGGTGATCGGCCTGAACAGCGACACCAGGTCCACCACCTGGTGCGACTCCTTGTAGATGCGGTCGAGCCCGACCTGTGCGCTGATCGCCACCACCGGGGTGCTGTTGGTGGTGGCGTCGGCCACGCCGAGCTGCAGGTTGATCGCGCCGGGGCCGAGCGTGGCCGAGGCCACTCCCGCCCTGCCGGTCAGCCTGCCGTAGATCTCGGCCATGAACGCCGCGCCCTGCTCGTGCCGTACGAGGACGTAGCGGATGGAGGAGTCCTGGAGCGCGTCGACGAAGTGGATGTTCTCCTCGCCGGGGATGCCGAAGACGTACTCGACGCCTTCCGCCTCCAGCGCCTGCACGATGAGCCGGGCCGCGTCGGCCTGCGTGGACATGGGACACGCCTTCTTTCTTGAGCGACTTCGTCCGTGCAAGCGCCGTAAGGCCGCCGTTCATTCCGGTGTCCCGGGCCCGCGAGCGGGTATTTAACCAGCGGCTCCCCGGACTGATCTCGCACCAGGAGGGGACCGGGGGCATGGTGGAGCGACCTTTCCGTCTCGCGCTTCTGGGCGGTTTCCGGCTGCTGGCCGGCGACGAGCAGCTCACCGTCTCCAACGGCTCCGAGCGGCTGCTCGCGTACATCGCCATCAGCCGCAGGACGGTCCACAGGAACGTGATGGCGACCACCCTCTGGCCCGACGCGCCGGAGCGGCGCGCGCACGCCAACCTGCGTTCCGCGCTGAAACGCCTCGACGAGGTCGGGCGGGCGCTGCTGCACGTCGGGACGACCGAGATCGGGCTGTCCCCGGACACCGGCGTCGACTTCGACGACGCCCGGGCGCTGGCGCAGCGCCTCATCGACCCCACGGTCCAGGCCGAGGAGGCCGTGGTCTGCGCGGGGTCCGTCGAGACGCTGGCCAACGGCCTGCTGCCCGGCTGGTACGAGGAATGGGTGCTGGCCGCCGCGGACGAATGGCACCACCTGAGGCTGCACGCCCTGGAGGCCCTGTCGGCGATCTTCGTCAGGCAGCGGCGGTTCGCCGAGGCCGTGACGGCCGCGAGCGTGGCCGCGCACGCGGACCCGCTGCGGGAGAGCGCGTGCGCCGCGCTCATCGAGGCCCATCTCGCTGAGGGCAATCAGGCCGAGGCGATCCGCCATTTCCGGGTCCACGCGGAGAGTCTGCGGGCCGAGCTCGGCATTGAGCCGACCGCCAGATTGCAGGAGCTGGTCGCCAGCCTGCGCAGCCGCTGAGCGATCCCGGTCACGCTCCGGTCACGCCGACATCACGGCGCGGTGACACGACCCCCTCCACGCTGGTGGTGACAGAAGGGAGACCGGCAATGCGCATCAAGAAAAGCCTGATACTGGCTGGTCCAGCGCTTCTCACCGCTGTCACTCTCAGCCCCCTGGTCGCCTCGCCGGCCCAGGCGCTCGCGGAAACCTCCGCGGCGAGCGCGCAGACGAGCACCCACGTCGCGATCGCGCCGCCCAAGAAGAAGAAGAAGGCCACCTACAACAGGGGCCACATGGCCGGTTACGCCGACGGCCGCGACGACTGCAAGAAGAAGCAGCCCTACACCCTGAGGTACTCCGGTGGCGGCCCCTACCAGAGAGGGTTCGCCGACGGTTACAACTCGGGCTACCACAGCTGCTAGCGCCCTCGGCCACTGAGCTGGACCCCACCCGCGCCCGCGGGGTGGGGTCCACCCCTTTTTCAGCCCAGGCGGGCCACCCCGTCGAGCAGGCGGTCCACGTCGGAGCGGTCGTTGTAGTGGACCAGGCCCGCGCGCACCGCCCCGCCCGAGTCGCGGATGCCGAGCGCGCCGGTCAGCTCCCAGGCGTAGTTGTGGCCGTTCCAGACGTTCACGCCGAGCCCGGCCAGGTGCTCGGCCACCTGGCGCGGGGTGTGCCCGGCCACGTTGAAGTAGGCGGTGGCGGTGCGTCTGGCCGGCTTGCCGTACACCGTGACGTGCGGCATCGTCTCCAGCCCCTCGATCAGCACCGCGAACAGCGCCAGCTCGTGCTCCTCCGCCGCGGTCATCGAGGCCAGCAGGCGCTCGCGGCGGGTGCCCGTGCCCGGGACCATGGCGGCCAGGTGGTCCACGGCCGCCGTCACCCCGGCCAGGTCGGCGAAGGCCGCCGTACCGGTCTCGAACCGCTGCGGCACCGTGTCGGGGGAGGAGGCCAGCTTGTCCGGCCGCAGCGTCTCCAGCAGCGCCGGGTCGGCCACGACCGCGCCGATGTGCGGGCCCGACCACTTGTACGCGCTCGTGGCGTAGAAGTCGGCTCCCAGGGCGCGCATGTCCACCGGGCCGTGCGGGGTGGCGTGCACGCCGTCCACGTACACGAGCGCGCCCGCCCGGTGCGCCAGCTCGGCGATGGCGGCCACGTCGGGACGGGTGCCGAGGATGTTGCTGGCCGCCGTCACCGAGACCAGCCTGGTGCGCTCGCCGATCAGGTCCGCGTACTGCTCCACCGGCAGCTCCCCGGTGACCGGGTCCACCTCGGCCCAGCGCACGGTGGCGCCGATCTGGGTCCAGGGCCGGACGTTCGCGTCGTGGTCCAGCCTGGAGACCACGACCTCGTCGCCCGGCCCCGCGATCGCCCTGGCCAGGCGGTAGGTCAGCGTGGTCATGTTCGGGCCGAGCACCACGCCGTCCGGGTGGCCGCCGACGAGGTCCGCCACGGCGGCGCGGCAGTCCGCCACGATGGCGCCGGAGCGGTCGCTGGCGGGGAAGGCGCCGCCGACGTTGCCGATCCCGGTCCGGTAGGCGGAGGAGACGGCGTCTATCACCGGCTGCGGGGTCTGGGTGCCGGCCGCGCCGTCGAGGTAGGCGAAGCCGTCTTCCAGCGCGGGATAGGCGGAACGTACCAATTCAATAGGGAAAGGCATGATAGGTAAATGCTCACCCTCAGAGACCTCAACCGGGCCACTTTGGCCCGTCAGCACCTTCTCGCCCGGCACGAGGGTGACGTGGCCGACGTCGTGCACCGGCTGGTCGGCCTGCAGGCGCAGGAGCCGCGGCCGCCGTACCTGGGGGTGTGGTCCCGGCTGGCGGGGTTCGCGCGGGACGACCTGCACGCGGCGCTGCACGCCCGCACGCTGGTGCGGGCCACCATGTGGCGAGCCACGCTGCACCTGGTGACCGCGGCGGACTTCGCCGCGTTCCGCCCGGTGGTGCGGCCCGTGCTGGCCGCCGCCGCGCGCCGCTTCGACGATGTCGACTTCGACGCGGTCGTGGCCGCCGCCGACCGGCTGCTGGCCGCGGGGCCCATGACCTTCAACGAGCTGCGGCCCAGGCTGCAGGAGGAGTTCCCCGGCGCGTACGACCGGGCGCTCGGATACGCCGTACGCATGCTCACCCCGTTGATCATGGTGCCGACGGAGGACCGGTGGAGCTTCCCGCGCGAGTCCGCGTTCGCGCTGCCCGGCATCGCCCTGGAGCCCGCCGGCGTGGAGACGCTGATCGAGCGCTACCTCTCCGCGTTCGGCCCGGCGACCCCCGCCGACGTGCAGACCTGGTCAGGGCTGGGCGGCCTCAAGCGCGTCATGTCCGGAATGGAGATGGAAAGGCTCTCGGACTTCACGGGAAGGGAGCTGTACGACCTGCCGGGCGCGCCGCGGCCGGGCGGCGACGTGCCCGCCCCCGTGCGGTTCCTGCCCGACTTCGACACCCTGGTCCTGGGCCACGCTGACCGCACCCGCGTGCTGGCCGACGAGTTCAAGGGCCGGGTCGCCACCAAGAACCTCCGGGTGAGGGCGGTCTACCTGGTGGACGGCTTCGCGGCCGGGACATGGCAGATCAAGCGCACCGCGAAGAAGGCCACGCTGCTCATCAGCCCGTTCACCTCGACCTCTCTCGACACGCTGGAGGAGGAGGGGCTGCGGCTCCTGGCCTTCGCCGAGCCCGACGCGGTGCCGTCCCTTGAAGTGACCGACGGAGTCTGATTGGTTCAGGGCGGAGGTGTCACCTATGGCCCAGTTGACCGCCCTGGACGCGCAGTTTCTCCATTTCGAGACCGCGACGAACATCGCCAACATCGCCGGCCTGGCCATCCTCGACGGCGACCTCAACCGCGCCGACCTCCAGGCCCTGCTCGAGCGGCGGCTGCCGTACGTGCCCGCGCTGCGGCGCAAGCTGGCCCCCGTGCCGTTCGGGCTGGATCACCCGTACTGGATGCAGGAGGACGATCTCGACCTCGACTACCACGTACGCGAGATCGGCCTGCCGCCGCCGGGCGACGACCGGCAGCTCGCCGACCAGGTCTCGCGGCTGCACGCCCGGCGGCTGGACCGCAGCCGGCCGCTGTGGGAGATCTACCTGATCCACGGGCTGCCCGGCGGGCGGATGGGTCTCTACACCAAGATCCACCACGCGGCCGTGGACGGGATCGGCGGCGCCGACGTGCTGGCCGCTCTCCTGGACCTCAGCCCGACGCCCGCGCCGCCGCCCGCCGAAGAGCCCTCACGGGACGCCCCGCCTCCCGGGGCCGCGGAGATGGTGGCGCGCGGGCTGGCCCGGCTGGCCGGTAACCCCGCGCTCGCCCTGCGCTTCGCCGCCAGGGCCGTCCCGCACCTGGACGAGATCCCCGTCGTGTCCTGGATCCCGGGCAGCCAGGTCGTCTCCTCGCTCGCCCGGCGGCTGGCCGGGGCCGGGCAGGCTCCCGAACTGCCGGCGCTGCCCGCGCCGAGGACGCCGTTCAGCGGTCCCGTGTCGGCGCACCGGCGCTTCGCGTTCGTGTCGCTGCCGCTGGAGGAGATCAAGCGGGTGCGCAAGGCGTTCGGGGTCACCGTCAACGACGTGGTCATGGCGGTGTGCGCGGGCGCGCTGCGTACGTGGCTGGCCGGGCACGGCGGCGTCCCGCACCAGCCGCTGGTGGCGGGGGTGCCGTTCTCTCTGCGCGCGGCCGGGGTGGAGGGCCCCGGCAACCAGGTGGCGATCATGACGGCGCCGCTGGCCGTGCACGTCGAGGATCCCGTCGCCCGGCTGCACCACGTGCGGCACGCCATGCAGCGGATCAAGGACCGGTTCTCGCTGGCGCCCGCGCGCTGGCTGCGCGAGTTCAGCGAGTCGATGCCGGCCGCGCTCATGGGGCTGGCCGCCCGCTCGGCCTTCTCGCTGGTCGGGCAGACCGCGCCGCCGATCAACGTGGCCGTCTCCAACGTGCCCGGCCCGCAGTTCCCCCTGTACGTGTGCGGGGCGCGGCTGCTGACCCACTACCCGGTGTCGGTGATCACGGACGTGAGCGGCGGCGTGAACATCACCGCCTTCTCCTACGACGGCTCCCTCGACATCGGGGTCGTCACCGACAGGAAGATGGTGCCGGACGCCTGGGAACTGGCCGCCGACCTGCGGGCGGCCCTCGACGACCTGCTCCACGCGGAAGCGACCCTGCCGCACTAGCTCCCGGCCTTTCTCGTCTCAGGAACTGTCGGTGGCATGTGGCATCTTGAGACGGCGAGGAAGGGAGCAGCGCATGTCGACCACCCGGGAGCTCTACGACGATCTGGTCACCGAGCAGCTCGTGCGCCCCGAGGTGAGCCTGGGGCGGATGTTCCACTCCGAGGGCCTCAAGGTCAACGGCAAGGTGTTCGCGTTCTTCTCCAAGGACCAGCGGGTCGTGCTCAAGCTCCCCGCCGCGCGGGCGGCCGAGCTGGTGAGCGAGGGCACGGCCGATGAGATGGTCATGGCGGCCCGGCGGATGCGGGAGTGGGTGGCCCTGCGCACGCCGGACGAGGAGGTCTGGCGCGGCCTGCTGACGGAGGCCGCCACATACGTGGAGTCCCTGACGCGCTGACACGCCCGCCGGACGGTCGGCTGGGGCCACTGACGGTCACAGTTGGGTAGCTTGGAAGGAGGGGACCTGCCAGGTCTCCCGTCTTCGCCGTTCCCTCAGACCCGAGGTGCCGATGGTTCCAGCCCCCACGTCGTAGGTCCCCGCGTTTCAAGCGTCGTGTGTCCAAAGCGAGCGAGGAGTGTGTTTTGTCCGAAGCAGCAGAGGTTCTCGAACTCGACGACAACGTCGCCGACGGTGGCGCGGCCGTCGGCGCCGACTCGGTCAAGGCTTATCTGAAGGAGATCGGCCGCGTGCCGCTGCTCACCGCCGAGCAGGAGATCGACCTGGCCAAGCGCATCGAGGCCGGGCTGTTCGCGCAGGAGCGGCTCGAGACCGAGCCGTGCATGGCCGCCGAGCTGCGCGCCGATCTGGAGTGGATCGCCGAGGACGGCGAGGTCGCCAAGCGGCGCATGCTGGAGGCCAATCTGCGGCTGGTCGTCTCCATCGCCAAGCGCTACACCGGCCGCGGCATGCTCTTCCTCGACCTGATCCAGGAGGGCAACCTGGGCCTGATCCGGACGATCGAGAAGTTCGACTACCGGCTGGGCTACAAGTTCTCCACGTATGCCACGTGGTGGATCAAGCAGGCCATCACCCGGGCCATGGCCGACCAGGCCCGGACGATCCGCATCCCCGTGCACATGGTCGAGCTGATCAACAAGGTCGCGCGGATGGAGCGCCGCCTGCAGACCGACCTCGGCCGCGAGCCCACGCCCGAGGAGCTGGCCAAGGAGTGCGAGCTCGACGTCGACCGCGTCGTCGAGGTCCAGGGATACGGCCGCGAGCCGATCTCCCTGAGCACGCCGCTGGGCGAGGAGGGCGACAGCGAGTTCGGCGACCTCATCGAGGACACCGAGGCCGTCTCCCCGGCCGACGCGGTCTCGTTCACGCTGCTCCAGCAGCAGCTGCACGCCCTGCTCGACCAGCTCTCAGAGCGCGAGGCGGGCGTGATCAGCATGCGTTACGGCCTCAACGACGGCAAGCCGATGACCCTCGACGAGATCGGCCGCATCTACGGCGTCACCCGCGAGCGCATCCGGCAGATCGAGGCCAAGACGATGTCCAAGCTCCGCCATCCGTCCCGATCCCTGGCGCTGCGCGACTACCTGAGCTGACCCGTGACTGAAAGGCTGCGCAAACGGAGACCCAAGACTGTCGCCACGGACCTGTGAGGGGCATGCGGGCTGTCCTAGATTCCCAGGCGTGAAACGCGCCCGAACGAGCCTCGTCCACCAACTCACGTACGCGCTCAAGAACCCGGACCGGATCGTGCCGCACCTGCGGCGGCTGACCCGCGACACCTGGCTCCGGCTGCGCTCGCCCGACCACATCGCCTACTACCGGGCCGTCATGAAGTCCGACACCGCGCGGGACCCCGAGGGCGCGGTCGGCTCGCACACGCACAGACGGTGGCTGGCGCTGGGGCGCATGCAGTTCGACTACCTGGTCGAGCACGGGCTCAAGCCGGAATGCCGGATGCTGGAGATCGGGTGCGGCAACCTGCGCGCCGGACGGCTGTTCATCGACTACCTGCACACCGGAAACTACTACGGCGTCGACATCTCGCCCGACATCCTCATGGCGGCCCAGGACACGATCGTCGAGCACGGGCTCAACCACAAGCTGCCCCACCTCACGCCCGTCCGCGACCTGCGCTTCGCCTTCCTGCCCGGCGAGCACTTCGACGTCGTCCACGCGCACAGCGTGTTCTCGCACTCGCCGCTGCACGTTATCGAGGAGTGCTTCGCCCACGTGGGGCGGGTCATGAAACCGGCCGCCTGGTTCGACTTCACCTTCGACCGCACCGAGGGCAAGGAGCACCAGGTGCTGCGGGAGGACTTCTACTACCGCACCGAGACGCTGGTGGCGCTGGCCGCCAAGTACGGGCTGCGGGCCACGTTCATGGACGACTGGGAGCGCGGGCCGCACAAGCAGTCGAAGATCCGCATCACCAAGGGTTAACGGGCCGCCTCCCAGAACTCCTCCAGCCTGGCCGCGCCGCTCGCCGGATCCTGGAGCAGCCACCAGTGGCCGAGCCCCGGCAGCTCGGCCACGGTGGCGCCCGCCCTCGCCGCGCTCTCCTCCGCCACGCTCCGCACCAGGAACGCGTCGCCCTCGGGAACGATCACCAGACCCGGCCTGGGGATGTCCGCGAACGCGGGCGACCACTCCTCTCCCACGCGCACGGCCGACCGGTAGAGGGCCAGGATGCTGTCGGCCATGACCTGGTCGACGGCGGCCGCGATCTCCAGGGCGTGCTCGAACGGCACGCCGAAGCCCTCGAACCCCTTGGCCCGCTCCTCCAGGGGCGTGGCCAGCAGCTGCTCGAAGAACTCCTCGCCGGCTCCGGGCGTCTGCCACAGCCTGGCCAGGTCGTGCCACTCGAAGCTGGGATGGCCGAGGCCGGCGGCGTCCGAGGCCCACGTACGCACGAGGTCGGGACGGGTGCTGACCAGGCGCACCACCAGGCCGCCGCCCCAGTCGTGGCCGACCAGGTCGATCTCGTCGCCCGCCATCTCCTCCAGCTCACCGGCCAGCCACGCCACGTACTCCTCCTTCGTGGCGGAGAACCCGTCCGGCCGGGGGCAGCCGAAGCCGGGCATCCGGAGCGCCCGCACGTCCTGGCGGCTCAGGGCCGCGCGGAGTGGGTCCCAGACGGCGGACGTCTCAGGGACGCCGTGAACCAGCACAAGGGTCATTCCCCGACCGTACGCCGCGAATATCCGGCTGCATACGATCTGAGCCCTCCTTTAATGTGTCAGGAGTGAGAGACGTACGGGCGCTGCCCAAGGCCCACCTGCATGTTCACCTGGAGAGCACCGTACGGCCCGGGACCGTGCGCGACCTGGGCGGGAGGCCCGAGCGCAGCGAGCTGTTCGCGAGCTTCAGGGAGTTCGGCGACGAGCGGGCGCGGGTGCGGGACCTGCTGCGCACGCCCGAGCACTTCCGGCGGATCGCGGTGGAGTTCTGCGAGGACGAGGCCGCCCAGGGCACCCGCTACGTCGAGGTGACCTTCACCGCCGCCTCCCACGGGGAGCGGGTGGGGGAGCCGGAGATGCCGCTGGAGGCGGTGCTCGAAGGGCTGGACGAGGGCTCGTCCAGGTACGGGATCGAGTACAACGTGCTGCTCGACCACTCCAGGCGGCGGCCGGTGGAGCGGCTGTGGCGCACGTTCAAGCTGGCCGGCCGCTACGACCGGGTGATCGGCCTGGGGCTGGCCGGCGACGAGAGCCACCCGCTGGCGCCGTTCGCGGAGGTGTTCGACGCGGCCAGGGACGCGGGGCTGCACCTGGTGCACCACGCGGGTGAGGCCGCCGGGGCCGCCAGCATCCGCGAGGCGCTCTCCCTGGGGCACGCCGAGCGCCTCGGACACGGCATCCGGGTGCTGGACGACGCCGACCTGGTGGCCGAGGTGCGCGATCGCGGGATCCCGCTGGAGGTCTGCCCCACTTCCAACGTCATGCTCGGGCTCGTCCCCTCCCTGCCCGAGCACCCGCTGCCCCGGCTGAGGGAGGCGGGGCTGGCGGTCACGATCAACACGGACGGGGAGACGGCCCTGGCCGACGAGTACGCCCGGCTGCGGGAGGTGTTCGGGTACGGCGACGCGGACCTGGCGGACCTGGCCCGGGCCTCGATCGACGCGTCGTTCGCGCCCCAGCCCGTCAAGGCGCGGCTCCACGCGGAGGTGGACGCCTGGCTGGCCGCCGAGTGCGGCTGACCGCCCGCCTGTGCGGGTGAGAAGCTGTGAGGCATGGACTTATCGAAGGCCGGCACTCCGTCCGTGGCTTAGCGGCTGCCCGAGCGGGTGGTCGTCGCGGGGGTGGCCGGAGCGATTCTGCCGTTCCTGCATTTCGGGTGGGCGCTGCTCGCGACCGCGCTGGCGGACCCCTCCCAATGCGGGCACTTCGGGTGCATCGGGCCGTTCGTCGAGGCGTGGGAGGTGGGGCGCTGGCTCGTGCCGGTGCTGGCCTACCCGTTCGCCGCCCTGGTGACCGCGCCGGGCGCCTCCCGGCGGCAGCGCGGCCTGGGCGTGGCGCTGTTCCTCGTGTTCTGCGGCGCCCTCGTCCTGTCCGGTTAGGCCAGCCGCCCGTCGCGGGGCCGTACGCGGTGGAGCTCCAGGCCGATGTCCACCACCTCGGACCGCTCGAGGCCGGCCACCTCGCCGAGGGGCACCCAGGCGGCCCGGTCCGTGCTGCCGCCGACCTCGTGGCGGAGGGTGCCACCGGTGACGCGGCCCTCGTAGACGATGCGCAGGCCGTGGAAGTCCGCCTCGCGGCCCTCGCCCCGGGGGTAGCGGCAGTGCAGGGTGCTCATGCCCAGCAGGGTCTCGATCGCCACCGTGTAGCCGGTCTCCTCCTCCACCTCGCGGATCGCGGCGTCCACCGGGTCCTCGGCGTGCTCGATGCCGCCGCCCGGGAGCGTCCAGTGCCGCTCGCCGGAGGGGTCGACCCAGCGCGCGAGGAGGATCCGGCCGTCGTCGACGCAGATCGCGTACGCGGCCACGCGCAGCTCCCTGGTGACGATCACGAGGCGGGAGCGGTGGTGCTGCTGCGGACGACGAGGCTGGTGGCAAGCTCTATGCGCGTCCCGACCGGGCCCCTCGGATGAGTCAGCTCCTCCGAGATGAGGCGGACCGCCTCGTTGGCCATGTCGTCGAGCGGCTGGCGGACCGTGGTGAGCGGCGGCGACATCATCTCGCACCAGGTGGAGTCGTCGAAGCCGACCACGGACAGCTGGCTTGGCACCCGGATCCCGCGCTCGGTGGCCGCCTGGTAGACGCCGGCCGCCTGCATGTCGGAGCCGGCGAAGATGGCCGTGGGCCGGTCGGGGCGGTCGAGGAGGTCGGCCCCGAACTCCCTGCCGCCGGAGATCAGGAAGTCGCCGTAACGGGTCAGCCCGGGATCGGGGTCGATCCCGAACGTACGGTGCGCCGCCAGGTAACCCTCGTACCGGTCGAGCGTGCACTGCGTGTCGAGCGGCCCGCCGATGAAGCCGATCCTGGTGTGCCCCAGCTCCAGCAGGTGGGTCGTGGCCATGACGCCCCCCGACCAGTTGGTGGCGCCGACGGTGGAGATGCGCGGGTCGCGCTTGCCCACCGGGTCGAGCAGCACCAGCGGCACGTGCAGGAGCTCCTCGATGGCCGAGATCTCCTCCTGGTTGGCCCGCGACAGCACCAGCACGATGCCGTCGGTGCTGCGCTTGCGCACGATCCCGATCCAGCGCCGCAGGTCGAAGTCGGCCCGTGCGGACGAGGTCACCACGAGCGAGAATCCCCACCGCGCGGCCGCCTGCTCCGCGCCCCTGATGAGCACCTGGGCCCACGGGGAGCCGAGCCCGTCTATGAGCAGGTCGACGAGACCGGCCCGGGGAGTGCTCGGCGGGCGCGGGGCCTCGTATCCGAAGGCTCTGACCGCTTCGAGCACCTTGTCTCTGGTGGCGGTGGAGACGTGCTTCTTCCCGCTCAGGACCTTGGAGACCGTCGGCACGGACACTCCGGCAGCGGCGGCGACGTCCGCCAACGTTGCTCGAGCCACAGGACCTCCGAGTTGCAACTTTCGGAAAAACCTCAAAGTCGCAGGTTGCCCGCTGACCTGGAGCAGACTGCTACCCCATCGGCGCTGTTGACATCGCTGCAGGCCCGAGCCTACCGTAACCCTTCGGCAATGTCACGGTTATTTTTCGGAAAGTGTGCCAGAAACTTTCCGGCGGCGAGGGGTGTATGAACCGGGTCGAGGAACTGCTCGCGGACATGTCGCTCGACGAGCCAGAGAAGGGCGCCTGATGACCGAGCCGACCAGGAGCCTGCGCCTCACCGACGAGCGCGGCCGCGGCCTGACGCTCACCTACGACGGGGTGGACCTGTTCCGGTACGTCTACGGCCCGTGGGACCGGCAGTTGGAGTCCCCACGCCCGTACTTCCACCCGCTGCGCACCCTGTCAGGGCGCCTCGTGTCGCTCTACCGTCCCTGGGACCACGTCTGGCACAAGGGCATCGCCTGGTCACTGCCCAACGTCGGCGCCCAGAACTTCTGGGGCGGCGTCACGTACGTGCGCGGGCGCGGCTACGTGCAGGAGGACAACAACGGCGCCATCGTCCACACCGGCTTCGACGCGATCGACGCCGGCGAGGACCGCGTCACCGTACGCGAGTCGCTGACCTGGGTGGCCAGCACCGGCGAGCCGTGGTTCACCGAGCGCCGGACCTTCGGCGCGCTCGTCGGGGGCGACGGCTGGACGCTGGCCTACGCCACCGAGTTCACCAACGTCTCCGGCGCCACCGTCCCGATCGGCAGCCCCACGACCGAGGGGCGGCCCAACGCCGGGTACGGCGGGCTGTTCTGGCGCGGGCCCCGGTCGTTCAGCGACGGGCGCGTCTACATGGAGGGGCGCCAGGGCGGCGACGAGCTGATGGGCGAGCGCGGCCGGTGGCTCGCCTACGCCGGCGACCACGACGAGGACGACGCGGCCTCCACGCTCGTGTTCGTGGACGACTCCGGCGCCGAGCAGGTCCAGTGGTTCGTGCGCAGCGGGATGTACGCCTGCGTCTGCCCCGCCCCGTTCTTCGACGTCGTACGCCCCGTGGAGCCTGGGGCGTCGCTGGCCTTCCGGTACGCGGTCACCTTCGCCGACGGCGACACCGGCCCGGACGGCGCGGCCCGCGTGGCCGCGGCGACCGCCGGGATCACGTCGAGGATCCTCCCATCCCTACAGGAGCAGTGAAATGTCTCGCTTGGACGCTTTCAGGAACCGTATCGGGGGCTTCGCCTACGGTGGCGACTACAACCCGGAGCAATGGGACCCCGCCGTGTGGCGGGAGGACGTCCAGCTCATGCGTGAGGCCGGCGTCAACATCGTCTCCCTCGGCGTCTTCGCGTGGGCGTCCCTGGAGCCGGAGCCGGGCAAGTACGAGTTCGGCTGGCTGGACGAGATCATGGACCTCCTCCACGAGAACGGCATCAGCGTCAACCTGGCGACCCCGACGGCGGCCCCGCCCGTCTGGCTCACCCACCTGCACCCCGAGGTGTTCCCGGTCATGGCCGACGGGGAGCGGTTCGGGTTCGGCAACCGGCTGCACTACGACCCGTCGTCGCCCATCTACCGCGAGTACGCGGCGAACATCACCACCAAGCTCGCCGAGCGCTACTCCTTCCACCCGGCGCTGGCGATGTGGCACATCTCCAACGAGTACGGGCCCACGGCGTACAACGAGGCCGCCTCGGTCAACTTCCGGCGCTGGCTGCAGCGCCGCTACGGCGACCTGGAGACCCTGAACGAGGCGTGGTACACCCGCTTCTGGAGCCAGAGCTACACCGACTGGGACCAGGTCGAGGTGCCGCACATCCCGCGCACCTGGATGAACCCGGCCCGCCGGCTCGACTTCAAGCGCTTCACCTCCGACGCCCTCCTCGAGTGCTACATCGCCGAACGGGACATCGTCCGCTCCTTCCGCGACGACATCCCGGTCCTGACGAACTTCATGCGCTTCTTCAAGCACGCCGACTACTGGAAGTGGGCGCCCGAGGAGGACGCGGTCGCGCTCGACATCTACCCCAACCCCGCCGACGCCGACTCGCACGTGTCGGCGGCCTTCCAGTACGACCTGTTCCGCTCGCTCAAGGGCGGGCAGCCGTGGCTGCTCATGGAGCAGGCGGCCAGCGCGGTCAGCCAGTGGCAGCTCAACATCGTCAAGGAGCCCGGCCGGATGCGGCTCGGCTCGCTGCAGGCGGTGTCGCGGGCGGCGGACTCGGTGATGTTCTTCCAGTGGCGGGCGAGCCGCGGGGGGCAGGAGCGCTTCCACTCGGCGATGCTGCCGCACTCCGGGCCGGACTCGCGCACGTTCAGGGAGATCGTGGACCTGGGACGGGAGATGAAGCTGCTCGCTCCCGTGGCGGGGACGACCTCGCGGGCCGAGATCGCGATCCTGTTCGACTGGGACGGCTGGTGGGGGCTGGAGGAGACCGCGGGGCTGCCGCGCCAGGACCTCAGCTACCCGGACACGGTCATGCGGCACTACACGCCGCTGTGGTCGAACGACTACCCGGTGGACGTCGTGTCCGCGTCGTCCTCGCTGGACGGGTACAAGGTGCTGGTGGTGCCGAACGCGTACCTGATCGGGGACGAGGGCGTGCGGCGGATCACCGAGTTCGCCGAGAACGGCGGGACGGTCGTCATGTCGTTCTTCTCCGGCGTGGTCGACGAGTGCAACCGGGTACGGCCGGACGGCTACCCGGGCGCGTTCCGGCAGCTCATCGGGGCCAAGGTGGACGAGTACTGGCCGGCGCGGCCGCACGAGGTCTTCTCCGTGGAGTTCGCCGACGGCCGTCGGGCGACCTCCACGTGGTGGCGTGACGACCTGCACCTGGAGACCGGCACGGCCCTGGCCACCTACGGCGACGGCCTGCTGGCCGGCCGGGCCGCCGTGGTGGAGAACCGCTTCGGCGCCGGGCGCGTGGTTTACTTCGCCACCCTCCTGGAACAGGCGGCCTTCGACGCCGAACTGCTCGCGGCCGTGTCGGCGGCGGGCGTCCGGTCGCCGTTCCCGCAGGCGCCCGCCCACGTGGAGTGCGCCGTACGGGGGGACGAGGAGCACGAATACGTGTTCCTGCTCAACCACAGCGGCGAGCTGAGCGCGTCCGTCCCGTTCGAGGGGGAGGGGACGGACCTGCTCACCGGGCAGGCGGTGTCGGGCCCGGTCGAGCTGGCCCCGCTGGGGGCGGCGGTGATCCGGCGCGCCCGCGCGTAATCCCGATGTATGCCCCGGCGGACCCGCTGCCCGCCGGGGCTTTGACTTAAGGCTTAACCCCGAACGTAGATCTATGTCCGTTTCATGGGGTTATGTTTGCCTTTGTCCGTTTTGAGGGGTAGCTTGGTAGTCGTTACCGGCGAGTGACCTGGACCTTACCAACGTGGAAGGTACCACTCGACCGGAATCCCTCTGGTTGGATTCACGCTCCACGTACCGCCTCTACGGCGCCATGCCCGGCTACGTGAGTCAAGAGCGTACTGCCCTGTCGCCTAACAAAGGACTCCGCCTACTCATGTCTGCTCGCCTGCACTCTATCGCCATGCTCACCGCCTCCGTGCTGACCGCCATGGCCGTCGGCTCGCCCGCGGCGCACGCTGACGCCGAGGCCGGCAGCACGATCACCCAGAAGGCCGTGCTCCAGGGCTCGACCACCGCGTCGTACTTCTGGGACGACTCCTCCGGCCGCGCGGGTGACACCGGTCTGCCCGCCGCCGGCAAGCCCATGCAGAAGGGTCTGGCCGCCAGCCCGAGCTGGCCGCTCATGACCGAGGGCTACGTCATCTACAAGGGCAAGAAGCTCCCCTTCTTCGTCGGTGACCGCGGTCCCGGCAACCCCTCCAACAGCGGTGTCATGCTCGACCTGGACGCCAAGACGTTCGCCGAGCTGACCGGCGGCACGTTCAACCCCGACACCCTGGCCGTGGACGGCGTCGGCGGCGCCGGCCACATCAAGATCGAATACGTCGTGACCAAGTGGGGCGGCGGCGTCGGCAAGAAGAACTACCCGGTCGCCTACTCCACCGGCGCCTGGGCCGAGAAGGACACCAGCCCGGCCGTCCAGCCGGTGTCGGTGAAGCTCCCCGCGAACTGAGCTCCCCTTCCCCCCAAGGGCACCCCTGACCAGGGGTGCCCTTTTCGCGTGCCGGTATCGTTTGCGAACGATCTACCGCCCGTGGAAGGACCAGATGAGCTCCCGGCCGCTTTACCGCGACCCCGTGCACGACGGTGCCACCGACCCCACCCTGATCTGGAACCGGGCCGAGCGCGCCTGGTGGCTCGTCTACACCAGCCGCCGCGCGAGCGCCCCGGAGCTGGGGGACGTGAGCTGGGTGCACGGCACCGACCTCGGCGTCGCGTCATCGGCGGACGGGGGCGCGACCTGGCTCTACCGGGGGACGATCGAGGGTCTCGACACCGAGTGGGGGCGGCACACGTACTGGGCGCCGGAGATCGTCGACGACGGCGAGACGTACCACATGTACGTCAGCGTCATCCGCGGCGTCCCCGAGGCGTGGCCGGGGCACGAACGCCACATCCGCCACTACACCAGCCCCGACCTCGTCCGGTGGACGTTCCGCTCCACCCTCGGCCTGTCCTCCCCGTACGTGATCGACGCCTGCGTGGCCGCGCTGCCCGGCGGCGGCCACCGGCTCTGGTACAAGGACGAGGCCGACGGCTCGCACACCTGGGCCGCCGACAGCGCGGACCTGCACCATTGGCAGGTCCGCGGCCCCGCCGTGACGCTCTCCGCGCACGAGGGGCCGAACGTGTTCACGCTCGGCGGCCGGCACTGGATGATCGTCGACGAGTGGCGCGGCCAGCGCGTGCTGGTCTCGGACGACCTCGACGTCTGGGAGCCGCGGGGCCTCATCCTCGACCTTCCGGGCACGCGCCCGGAAGACGACGGGTTCGGCCACCACGCGGACGTCGTGGTGACGGGGGAGGAGGAGGCGGTGATCTTCTACTTCACCCACCCGGGCGGTGGCCGCCGCTCGTCGGTCCAGGCCGCCCGGCTGCGGGTGCGGGACGGCGAGCTGACCTGCGACCGCGACGAGCCCCTCACCGGCCCCCTCCTGCCCGTCGAGGGCCCCTGACCTCGCCTCACCTGCGGCGTTCCCACCGGTACGACCAGAAGAGCCCCAGTACGGCGATCGCGCACAACGCGACGGTGAGGATCTTCGAAGCCGCGATGGCCGCCAGGCAGAGCGCCCCCATCGACGTGCCGGCCGCTATGCCGGACCTGCGGTTCGGGGCCTCGGAGTGGCGCTCGGGGCGCCGCACCGGCGGCGGGGGGAGCGGCTCCCACAACTGGCCGCAGCCGGAGCACCTCCACGGCCGGGCATCCCCACCGTGGACGGCAGGAGCGACGCACCGGTGCGTGACCACCTTGCTCACGGACGTCTCCTGCGGCGGTACTCGTCGATGGCGGCCGCCGTCTCCGCGTCCAAGGTCATGAGGGCAAGGCTCGGCCATGGCGGCCGGCCGGCGCAAGGTCCGCCGACCGATCGATCAGCGGAGCGTGACGAGGATCCCGTCGTCGTCGCTGAACAGCTCGGCGCCCGGACGGAAGGTGGCGCCGCCGAAGGTGACGGGGACGTCGCGCTCGCCGCCGCCCTCCTTGGCGCTCTTGCGGGGGTTGGAGCCGAGGGCCTTGACGCCCAGGTCGAGCTCGCGCAGGGCGGCGACGTCGCGGACCGCGCCGTGGATGACCACGCCGGCCCAGCCGTTGGCGACCGCCATGCCCGCGATGACGTCGCCCATGAGAGCGGTGTGCAGGGAGCCGCCGCCGTCCACCACCAGGACGCGGCCCTCGCCGGGCTCGGACAGGACGGACTTGAGCAGGACATTGTCCTGGTGGCACCGGACCGTGACGACGGTGCCGCTGAAGGAGCGCCGGCCGCCGTACTGGCGGAGCTGCAGGTCGCAGGAGCCGAGCTGGTCGCCGCGCTCGTCGTACAGGTCTGCGGTGGCAACGGTCATGGTGGAACCCTTCCTATGGATCGACGGGAAGCCGCCGGGCGGCCACGCCGGCCCAGCCGAGGCTGAGCGCGGTGACGAGGAGCACGCCGCCGGCGCCGAGCCCGGCGGCCACGAGCCCGGCCGCGCCGGGGATGAACAACTGGCCGGTACGGTTGCCGACCAGGCGCAGGGACATGGCCCGGCCGCGCATCCCGGCGGGGGCGGACTCGGCCAGCCACGACATGGTCAGCGGCTGTCCCACCCCCAGCCCGAACCCTGCGACCAGCAGCAGCGCGGCCAGCGCCCACAGCGGCATGGACACGGGCGTGAGCAGCATGGCGACGGCCGCGGCGAGGGTGCTGCCGACCAGCAGCCTGCGCCGGCCGACGAGGCGGGCGAGGTGGCCGAGGAAGAAGCGCGAGGCCATGGAGGCGACGCCGCGAACGGTCAGCAGCAGGCCCACGGCGCTCGCGGTCAGGCCGTGCTCGGTGCCGAGCGCGGGCAGGTACGCCAGCGTGATGTCGACCGCGGACAGCACCACGCAACTGGTCAGCAGGGCGTGCGCGAGGCCGGGCAGGCGCAGCAGCGAGCGCAGGTCCCCGCTCTCGGCCCGGGTCCGGGCGGCCGGACCGCTCCGCGGGAGCAGCACGGACAGCGCGAGGAGGAGCACGCCGAGGCCGCACGACCAGGCGAAGATGCGTCCGGTGTCGGGGATGGAGCCGTCGCCGCCGAGCAGGCTGATCATGAGCGGGCCGGCGGCCTGGCCGAGGGACGCGGCGAAGGTGTAGTGGCCGAACGCGGTGTCGTGGCGGCCGTGCTCGGTGGTGTTGGCGACCAGGGCCTGCTGGGCGATCACGCTGCCCAGGTGGCCGGTGCCGAGCAGGATCCCGGCCGCGACCAGGCCGGGGACAGTGTGGCCGAACGCGGTGAACGCGACGGCGGAGGCGGTGAGCAGGAGCGCGCCCGCCACGGCCATGCGGCGCTCGCCGTACCGGTCGGCGGCGTGGCCGGCGGGCAGGGCCAGCAGCAGCGGCGCGATGGCGAAGCTGGCGCCGAGCACCCCGAGCCAGGCCGTGGGCACGTCGAGCTCGATCGCGCGGTACGACATGGTGGGACGCAGCACGAAGGTGATCACCTGGGTGCCGGTGGAGTGGGCGAGCAGGACCGCGTGCCGATGCCAGGCGTCAGGCATCTACCTCGTCCTGCTGGTGCTTGCGCAGGCGCCAGGCGGCCTGGGCGCCCAGGCTGGTGTCGATGTGCTCGCGCATGACGGTCGCGGCCGACTCCGCGTCGCCCGCGATCACGTACTCCAGCAGGGCCTCGTGCTCGGCGGCCTTGCGATCGCGGGCCGCCTGGCCGCGCTCCACCTCCAGGGCGAGGCGGCGGTAGCGGTCGGCCTTGTCCCACAGGCTGTCCAGGGTCTGGATGAGCAGGTCGTTGTGGGAGGCGGAGTAGAGGGCGGCGTGGAACTTGCGGTGGGCGACGAGCTGCTCGTAGGCGGGGTTGCCGGGCAGGGGTTCGAGGCCCTTGTGGGCGGCGCGCATGGCGGCGATGTCGGCCTTGGTACGGCGTTCTGCGGCCAGCGCGACGGCGAGGGGGTCGAGGGAGCGGCGTAGTTCGAGCAGGTCGCGGGCCTCCTCGGCGGCCAGCGGCGCGACGCGGGCGTCGCGGTGGGCGTCCAGCTCGACCAGCCCCTCGCTCTTGAGCCGGCGCAGCGCCTCGCGCAGGGGAGTGGTGCTGATGCCGATGTCGCGGGCCAGCTGGGCCTGGGCGATGACGGAGCCGGGGGCCAGCTGGCCGGAAAGGATCAGCTCCTTGACGCGCAGGTAGGCGTAGTCCGCCTTCGTCGTGTAGAGCTCGGCCGCCGATTCGCCCATCACTGTCCTGTCTCGTCGCTGACGGTTATAACCTACACCGTCAGCCACTCTTGTAAGCGAATACCCCCTTTGATGCTCTGGTCCTGCGCGTTATAGGTTATGCGGCCGGCTTCGCGCGTTACGACCCCATGGCCGATGACTCCGCGACGATCGACGCCGCCCGGCGGCGGCCGGGTCGGAGAAACTCATCCGCCAGCTGGACGCGTCGCTCCGGTGATCCCCGACGCCGCAGGCGGGAACAGGGAGCGTCAGTAGGTGCAGCCGAAGAACAGCGTGGGGTTGCAGCCGGGCAGGGTGCAGATGATGAACGTGGTCCCCAGCGTGGGCATCTCCTGCGTGCCGCCGTGGTCGGGGATCACGATCTCGCCCGCGGGATGGGGGACGCCGGCCTCGCGGTGGTAGGGGTCTTTCCAGGATCGGGTGAGGTCGTCGTAGGACATGAGAGCACGATGCGCCGGGCGGGGACGCCCGCGGCATCCGTCATGTTCCGGAACCGGAAACATCGGGGAAACCACGTAATCCTTGACGGGACGGCTGAGTGGGATAGAGATGGGGATGAGATCGACGATCTTCCTGGCGGGGAGGTTATGACGTGCTGGTGACCCGGCGCCCGTTGACAGGCCGTTCCGCCGAGCTCGATCACCTGGTGAGGCTGCTGGACAAGCCGCACGGGACGACGTTCGTGCTGATGACCGGGGACCCGGGGATCGGCAAGAGCCGCCTGCTGACGGCGGTCGCCGAGCTGGCGCGGGAGCGAGGGCTACCGGCGATGGCGGGGCGGGCCACCGAGTTCGAGCGCAGCGCGCCGTTCGGGATCCTGTTCGACGCCCTCGCCGACGGCGATCGTCACCTTCAGCTGGCCCCCGACCTGGAACGGATCCGCGCGCTGCTGTCCGCGGAGGCCGGCGCGCACGCCGGGGGAGCGGCCCGGGGGCTGGCGGCGCTGGACCGGCACCGGCTGTTCCGGGAGTCGCACCGCCTCGTGGAGCGCATCTCGGAGCGGGACGGCCTGGTCGTGCTGCTGGACGACGTGCAGTGGGCCGACGACGCCTCCGTCGAGGCCCTCGACTACTTCATCCGGCATCCGCCCGACAGGCGCGTGGTCGTCCTGCTCGCGGCGCGCACCGGCGGGCTGCCGGCCGGGCTGACGCGCTCGCTGGCCTCGGCCTCCGTGGTGGCACTGCCCCTCGGCCCGCTGTCGGCGGGCGACGCGGAGGCGCTGCTGGGTGAGGAGATGTCCGCGCCCCGACGGCGCCGCTTGTACGAGCGCAGCGGCGGCAATCCGCTGTTCCTGGAGATCCTGGCCGCGCTGCCGGACGGCGACGACCCCGCCGAGGCCGCGAGCCCCGTCGCGGTCAACGCCCTGGACCGGCTGATCGCCGCCGAGCTGACGGGCCTTGACCAGGTGCAGGGGCTGGTGGCGCGGGCCGCGGCGGTGGTGGGCGACGAGCTGGACGCGACGCTGGTGGCGGCGGTGTCGGAGCTGGACCTGGCCACGGTGGTGCCCGCCCTGGACGACCTCGTACGCCGGAACGTCCTGTCCTCCGGCCCCCGGACCCTGGGCTTCCGGCATCCGCTGGTGCGGGCGGCGGCGTACCGGATGGCGGGGCCCGCCTGGCGGATGGCGGCGCACCGGCGCGCGGCCGAGTACCTGCGCTCGCACGGCGCGCCGGCCGTCCGCTGTGCGGTGCACATGGAGCACGCGGTCGTGATCGGCGACGTGGACGGGGCCGAGCTGCTGGCCGAGGGGGCGAACGCGGTGGCCGCGACCGCCCCGGCGACGGCGGCGCGCTGGTTCCGCGCCGCCCTGCGGGCCCTGCCGGACGACGCGCCCGGCGGGCGGCGTGCCGGCCTGCTGCTGTCACTGGCGGCGGCACTGGGCGTGTCCGGGCAGCTGACGGAGAGCCGTACGCTGCTGCGCGAGGTCATCCAGGCGGGCGGCGACCACCGCGACCAGGCGGTGGAGCTGATGTCCATGATGGAGCGCTCGCTGGGCCGCTTCGAGGAGGCCCGGGCGATCCTGACCGCCGAGCTGCGCCACCTGGAGCAGGCCCCGGGCGGCGACTCCGGCGGGCGGTGCGCGCTGCTGGTGGAGCTGGCGGCCAACGACCTGCTGGACGGCCGCTGGGACGAGGGCCGGGAGAACGCCTCGCTCGCGCTCGGGCTGGCGGGAGCGCACACCCGGCGGGGGTTGCCGGCCACGGCCGTGACACTGCTGGCGGTCGCGGCGCTCTACCGGTGCGACTTCGGGGAGGCGTACCGGCATCTCGACCGCGCGGACGCGCTGGTCAGCGGGCTGACCGACCGCGAGCTGTGTGACGATCTCGGGCTCGTGGCCGCGCTGGCGTGGGGCGAGTTCCTGGCCGACCGCAACGCCGACGCGCTGCGGCACCTGGCCCGCGGGCTGCGGGTGGCCCGCGACCACGGACGCAACCACGTGGTGCCGCTGCTGTACGCCGCCCGCGCCACCGTCCACGCCCGGCTGGGGGACGTCGACCGGGCGCTGGGCGACGCCGAGGAGGCCGAGGAGATCGCGCGGCATCTGGGCAGCGCGGAGATGCTGGCGTTCGTCCAGGTCACGAAGTCGCGCCCGCTGCTGTGGCTGAGCGGCCCGGACGCGGCGATGCCGCTGATCGAGCCGGCGCGGCGGGGGCGGGTGCTGCGCTCGGCCTGGTGGCGGACCATCTCGGACCAGGCGGTGTCGGAGGTGCTGTTCTCGGTCGGCGAGACGGAGTCGTGCGGGCGGCTGCTGGCGGCGCGGGTGCCCGCCGACCCGGCCGGTCTCGGCCCTGGCGTGGTCGGCAGTTACGCCCTGCGCTCGGAAGTGGAGGTGACCCGGGGCGATCTCGCGGCCGGCAGGGAGTGGTACGAGCGCGCGGCCCGCGTCGTGGAGCTCGGCGCCCCGCCCGTGCAGTCGGGTTTCCTGGCGCGGGCCCGTGCCGTCCTCGCCCTCGCGCAGGGGCGGCAGGACGAGGCGGAGGAGGCGGCGCGCGAGTCCGTGGACCGGTTCGCGGCCGCCGGTCTGCCCATCGGGGAGGCATTCGGGCGGATGCTGCTGGCCGGTGTGCTGCGGCGCGACGACGACTCGCGGATCGCCAAGCAGCAGCTCGGGCAGGCCAAGGAGCTGTTCCTGTCGTGCGGCGCGCCGTGGCTGGCGGCCCAGGTGGGCGTCGAGCAGCGCCGGATGGCCGCCGGCCTGGCCCACCGGCCCGGCGCCGGGAGCTCGTTGTCGGAGCGGGAGCGCGAGATCGCCGAGCTGGTCGCGTACGGCATGACGAACCGGGAGATCGGCGAGCGGCTGTTCCTCAGCCCCAGGACGGTGGAGACGCACCTGGCCAGCGTGTTCAGGAAGCTCGGGGTGAAGACCCGAGCCGCCCTGGCGCACCGGCTCGCCGAGTGACCGGCCGCTGGCGCGCGGCCGGTCACCGGTCTGTCAGAGCAGGGTCACGAACTGGCACATGGGGATGGGGTACAGCGCGCTGATCGCGCAGCGCAGCTCGGAGGTGTAACCGCCGCAGCAGCCGATGGTGGACAGGTGCTGGGTGCCGTTCGCCGGCTCCTGCTCCACGCCGCCCGCCAGCCGCGCGGTCTCCAGGTCGAGGTCGCCGGCGGGGTGCGGCAGGCCGACGCCGTACGCGGCCCGGTTGATGGGGTCCTTCCAGGAACGGATCAGGTCGTCGTTCGTCATGGTTCGCTCTCCTCTGTCCGTGGTCAGCAGCAGCCGAGGCTGGAGAAGCGGCAGGTCCCGACCCACATGGAGCGGTCGCAGGTCTGCCAGCAGCTGAAGAAGTTGGTGTAGTCGTCGAAGCCGGGCAGCTCCTTCTCGCCGCCGCTCAGGGCGCCCAGGTTGATCTCTCCCGCGGGGTGGGCCTCGTCGCGTCCGCGGAGCTCGGGGGTTTTCCAGGATCTGATCTGGTCGTCGGCCGACATTTCTGTCTCCTTCCATGAAGAGGGGTTATTTCAGGCGCTCAGCGGATCGGGCACCGGCGGAGCGCCGAACAGGTCGCGGTAGGGGCCTGGGCTGCTCACCAGCCTTTCGTGGGTTCCGCGGCCGACGATGCGGCCCTGGTCGATGACGAGGACTTCGTGGGCGTCGCGGATCGCGCTCAGCCGGTGCGAGACGACGATCCGGGTGACCCGCAGCTCAGACAGGGCGGCGTCGACCCGGCGCTCGGTTTCGGGGTCGAGGTGGCTGGTGGCCTCGTCGAGGATGAGCAGGCGCGGCCGGTGCACGATGGCCCTGGCGAGCGCGACCCGCTGCCGCTGCCCGGCCGAGAGCGCGGCGCCGCCCTCGCCGACGTTGGTGTCGTACCCCATGGGCAGGCGTTCGACGTCGTGATGCAGCCCCGCGACGAGCGCGGCGGTCACCACGTCGTCGTCCGTGGCGTCGGGGCTGCCGAGCGTGATGTTGTCCCGGATCGAGCCGCTGAACAGCGACAGCTCCTGCAGCACGGCGCCGCATCCGCGCCGCAGCGCCGCCACGTCCAGCTCCTGGACGGGTACGCCGTCGTGCCGGATCTCGCCCGTCTCCGGCCGCAGCAGCCCGAGCACGAGCAGGGCGAGCGTGCTCTTGCCCGACCCGGTACGCCCGACGACGCCGAGCTTCGCCCCCGCGGGCACCTCGAACGACATCTCCCTCAGCACGGGCGGCGAGTCGGGCGCGTACCGGAAGGCGACGCCCTCGGCCCGGATCGCGACCGGCCGTCCGGCGGGCAGCAACCGGGCGCCGCTCGGCTCGGGGGCGGCGTCGAGCACGTCGTAGATGCGCTCGAACTGCCCGCGCAGCATGGAGAACAGCTGCACCGCCCCCACGAACGCCTGCAACGGCGCCAGCACCGACATCGCCAGAGCGTTCACCGCCAGCATGGTGCCCAGCGACATGCGGCCGCCGAGCACCAGCCACGCGCCGCACCACAGCAGCGCCAGCGGCGCGAACACGGCCACCGCCCCCTGCGCCGCCTCGAACCAGGAGCTGACGCGGGCCCGCCGCACCATGGCCGTCTGGTACGCGCCGAACAGCTCCCGCCAGCGGACCTGCGCCCGCGGCTCCACGCCGTTGGCCTTGAGCGGCAGCATCGCCTGCAACGTCTCGACCAGGTAGCTCTGCTCGCCCGCGCGGGCGCCCAGCTCGGCCTGGGACAGGGTCCGCAACCGCCGGTACGAGGCAACCATCAGCCCCGCCTGCCCGGCCGCCAGCGCGCCGACCATGAGCGCGTACCAGGGGACGAGGACGACCAGCGCGATCCCGTACGCGGACAGCAGGAGCATGTCGAGCGCGAGCGTGACGGACTGCTGCGTGACCGCCTCCCTGGTGGTGGCGATGCTGCCGACGCGCAGGAGCAGGTCACCCCGGCTGCGCTGGAGGAAGAAGCCGATCGGCAGCCGCAGCAGGTGGCCGACGAAACGGCCGGTCAGCTGCTCGTCGGCGCGGGCCCGGAGGGCGAGCAGGAGGCGGGCGCGCAGGAAGGTGAGCGAGCCGTGCAGCGCCGCCGTGCCGAACACGGCCCAGCCGAGCACCGGCAGCAGGTCGCCGCGTCCGGCCGGGACCAGCTCGTCCACCACGGACTTGGTGGCGAGCGGCAGCGCCAGCGCCAGCAGCTGGATGGCCGCCGCCAGCGCCAGCACCCCGGCCACGCGGCGCCGGCCGCCCGGCACCGCCGCGAAGTCGCGCAGGTAGCGGACCGGCGTCCAGCGCCACGGCGACGCGCGCCTCCTGACGAACCCGGGGCCGGGCGCGCACCGGATCACCACGCCGCCGTAACGCTGCGCGAACTCCTCCGGCGGCATGGTCCGGCGGCCGTTGCCGGGGTCGACGATCCGCACGCCGCGCCTGCCCAGCCCTTCGACGATCACGAAGTGGTGGGCGGAGAAGTAGGCGATGAACGGCGTCCGCGGCGGCTCGCCGAGCGGATCCGCCACGCGTTCCGCCGTGGCCGTCAGCCCGTGCTCGCGGGCCGCCGCGACCAGCCGGACGACGGACACGCCGTCCCTGCCCGGGCCCAGGAGGTCGCGGCACTCGGCCACCGAGGTGTGCCTGCCGTGGTGGCTCAGCAGCATGGCCAGGACGGCGGCCCCGCACTCGCTGGTGGCCAGTTGCAGGCGGATGGGGACGCGGCGCCGCATCACGGCAGCCCCTTTCTTTCGCGGGTACGTGGCGCTTCAGGCGGTCGGCGGGGCCAGGAGCAGGACGGACGGCACCTCGGCGGGGACGGCCAGCCGCAGGAGACCGTGTCCGATCCCCGCCAGACCGGACATCAGACCCGGCGTCGTCACGCCGCCCGGGGTGCCGCAGCGCGGGTCGTCGGCGACCTGGGCGAGCAGGACGCCGGTCCGCAGGCGCAGGGTGTCCGTCAGGTCGTGCCTGCCCGCGGCGACGGCGTGGATGAGGAGTTCCAGGTTCCCGGCCTCGCCGTGGCACAGGCTGTGGCCGACGATGCCGGGCGGGCTGCTCAGGTACGAGCGCAGCGCCACGTCCAGGTCGGCGGCGAGGTCACCGGCCGCTTCGGTGCTCAGGCCGGGACGGCGGTGGAGGAGATCGGCCCGAGCCAGGCCGATGCCGGGTGCGCCGTGGCACCACCCCTGCATGGACGGGGGCAGGCCGGAGGGGTTCGCCGAGGCGTCGGGCAGGTCCCGGAAGTCGGGCCAGTTGCCGATGCGGGCGTCGAAGCGGGAACGCTCATAGGCGAAGGCGGCCAGGCCGGTCTCCGCGTACCGTGCCTCGCCGGTCCGGGCGGCGAAGCGGAGCAGCGCCCAGCCGATCCCCGCGGTCCCGTGGGAGAACCCGGTCAAGGGCGCCGAGGCGGGGATGTGGCCGTGCCACGCCACCCCGCTGTCCTGCGGCCGTGCCGTCTCGACGAGCCGGTCGGCGCAGGCGCGGGCCACGTCCAGCGCGTTCGGCAGCCCGGTCGCCTCGTGGACGGCGAGCATCGCGGCCAGGCATCCGGCCGCGCCGCTCACGATGTCGAGTCCCTCGTCCGCGGCGGCGCCGGTCATCGCGGCGATCAGGGGTTCGACGTGGCCGAGCAGGTCGGGCTCGCCGAGGTCGCGGGCCAGGTGCGTCAGCGCGTACGCCAGCCCGACGGCGCTGTTGAACGGTCCGCACGCGAACGTCGCGGTACCCCCGGCGATGCTGTCGACGAAGGCGGGGACCCAGGACAGGGCCCGCATGGCGAGGTCGGCGTGCCGGTGCTCGCCGGTGATCCTGGCGAGCTGGCCGAGGAAGAGGGCGACGCCGGGGGTGCCGCCGTACAGGTCGCTCTTCAGCGTGCCGACCGTCCAGCGGGTCTCGCCCACGAGCTCCATGCCGAGCCAGTTGGCGGCGGAGGCGTCGCGGTGGGCGCGTTCGGCGAGTTCGTCCCCGATCGCCGCGGCCATGGCCACGAGCCGGTCCGCGAGCACGTCCGCCGGCGCGGTGGGGCCGGCGGGAGCCGCCGGGACGGTGGAGGTCCAGATGCGGTCGCGGTCGCGGCGGCTGGCCAGGGAAGCGCGGATGATCCACTGCTGCTCGGCCAGATCCCGGGGTCCCATGGCCCGGATCCTGGCGGCGGCGTCCGAGGAGGGCACGCCCGTGAGCGCGCCGGCCAGCGGCTCGTCCCGGCTGGTCCACAGGTCGGGCGTGCCGGGGCGGCCGGCGAAGAGGGGGATGTCGCCGTTCCAGACGTCGGCGAGCTCGGCGGGGACCAGGCGGCGGCGGACAGGGTCGTCGGCGCAGGCGGCCCACAGCGCGTCGAGCACGTGGTCGCGGTCCAGGGCGTCGCGCATGACGTCCGGGTGGGTCGACTCCAGCAGCAGGGTGCCGTACAGCTGCGTGGGCCTCATCACCACGCGGACCTCGTCGCCCTGGAAGGCCGCCAGGATGCCGCCGGGCGAGAGCAACTCGTCGCGGTGGGCGGCGATGACCTCGTACGCGCCGGTGAAACCCGCCAGGAAGTCCTCGACGTGGTCGGCCGGATCGGCGACGGCGTCACCGACGCCCGGGCGGTTGCTGCTGCCGGGGAAGGCCGCCCGCTCCCGGATCAGCCGCATCTCATCGGTCCCCGGGGCGGCCCAGCCCGCCGACTCGAACGGCAGCGTGCTGCCCGCGTCCCCGCCCATGCCTCCCATGTCGAGGGCGCCGCCGTCCTTGCTCCACACGACGGCCGGCAGCAGCCCCACCCGGGCGACCGAGGTGTCCAACGCGCGCACGGCCGGGTCGTCGTCCGTACGCCCGCGGCCGCCGCCCCTGGGGATCGCCGGGTGGAACAGCGCCTCCAGGTCGACCAGCACCGGCTGGTCCCCGGCGGCGATGAGGTTCTCGAAGTGGAAGTCCACGCCGTCGAGCGCGTACAGCAGGGCCAGCAGGGCGCCCTGCCGCCGGTAGAAGGCACGTACGCCGGCCTCGTCCGCGCACGGCCCGTGCTCGGCGTACTCCACCCAGCCGTGGCCCGGCCGTTCCAGCACGGTCAGCGCGCGCAGGCCGAGGCCGGGCATACGGTCGTCGAGCCAGCCGAGCGCCCGGTTGAAGTGCGTGTGCACGGCCAGCGACCGCGGCTTGTACACCACCCGCGCCCCGCTCTCGAACCGCAGCAGCCCGACCGACCGCCCGCCCCGGTGGCCGTCGCCCACGCCCATGACCACCTCTGCCAGGCGCCCCGGCTCTTTCCCGCCGAACAGCTCCGCCACGATCGCGGACCGGTCGGCGGCCAACCGCCGCAGCAGCTCCAGGTGGGCCTCCACGGCGTGGTCGGCGCATTGGGCCATCAGCCGCGCCAGCACGACGTACTCGGACAGCAGCCCTGCCAGCCCCTCCCGGGTGGCCAGCCGCGCCGTGAAGGACCGGAAACGCTCCTCGGCGCTGTCCCCGTGCAGCTCACCGCGGACCCGGGCCACGTTCAGCTCCAGGACGAGGACGCGCGAGGCGAGCGAGACGAGCTGCCTGCCGAGCTGGTCCGCGAACCCGCGCCGCAGAGCCGTCACCTCCCAGAGCCCGTCCGGCGCACCGGACGTCACCCGGTCGACGGCGTTCCGGACGAACGGCGCGACGATCCGCCCGAACCCCGCGTCCCACGTGAACGTCGCCTCGTCCGACTCCGGCGGCGCGGCCTGGACGGAGGCCGCCACGAGCGCGGCTTCGACGGTGTCCGCCCAGGCAGGCCGGGACGCGCGCGCCGCCAGCTCCTCGGGCGGCTCCGCCAGCAGCGCGAGCAGCATGCCCGCGTCGATGCCCAGGTCGGCGAGCCTGGCCTCGAACCGGCCGTCCTCGTCCATGCGGTGGGCGGCCCGCCAGCGCGCAAGCCGCCGCTCGGCCAGGCCGTCCTCGCGGGGAGCGGGCCGGGTGGTGAGCGCCAGCCGCTCGGCGAGCGTGAGCGCCCCGGCCCACCAGTACGGCGCCGGTCCCGCGTCCGTGTCTGTACGTTGTGCTGCCGTCGCGGCGATGTGTGACAAAGGTGGCATCCTCGCTGCTCGCGGGGACCACGCGCTCCGGCGGGCCCCTGGCCGTTGGCTGCCAGCAGGATGCGACCGCATCCGGCCGCCGCGGCATCCGGTGAACACCGTGAGCCGCCTGCCCCCGTCGCCCGCGGGATCAGTGAAACCACTGAGGCGCCGGATTTACGGGTCCGCGGCCGTTCTTGTAGGGGCCGATCTTGCCGAGAATGGGCGCCGGAGCCGACCCGACTGAGGAGGACTCATGAACGACAACGACAAGACCGGCATCCGGGGACTGCGGCGCATCGTCGTGGGCGCGGTGGCGCTGGCCGCCTGCGCCATGCTCGCGATCGCGGGACCCGCCGCGGCTGACAGCGACGGCGGATTCGGCGGTTTCGGCGGCGGCAGCGGCGGCGGAGGCGGCGCGACCGGCAGCTGGTGACCCGCCCTCGGCAGAGTGACTGACCGCGCTGTGGCGATCGGCCGGACCGATCGCCACAGCGCGGGCGCCGGGGCGGTTGCGAAGTCGGTGATGACCTTGGAACATCTCCTTACCGACGCGTGCGACGTTCCGGGAGTGCCCTGTGATCATCGATGATCTCTCCGAGCCGGAACTCGTTCTCTGGGAGGCGTTTCCCGCAGCGCGTCCCGTAGATCTTCCCGGCGTCTCCATCCGGGCTGAGATCATCGCGAAGCTGCTGCTCGGCGCCCTGGAACGCCTTCCGGGGCAGACGCCCGGCCTGCAGTTGTCGGGGGCCCGGATCACCGGCCGGCTGGACCTGTCCCACGCCGAGATCCAACACCCTCTGATCTTGACCGAATGCGAGTTCGAGGAAGCGCCCGTCCTCACCGGAGCCCGCACCGGCCTGGTCGACCTCGCGGCTTCCCGGTTACCCGGGCTGCGGGCCGCGGATGCCGTGATCGGTGGCGGCCTGCGCCTGGAAGGGTGCCTGGTGGACGGCCCGATCCAGCTGGGTGGGGGGCACGTGTCCGGGACGCTGGACCTCAGCGATATGGAGATCCACGCAGATCCGGCCGTCCAGGCCGACGGCCTGACCGTCAACCGGGATCTTCTGTGCGCGAACGCCGTCATCGACGGTGAGATACGTGTCGCGGGCGCCAGGATCGGCGGGACGATGACGCTCGACGGCACGCGGGTCGGGCGATCAGGCGGCTCCGGCCTCACCGCTGAGGGGATCGTCGTCGACGGCGGGCTGTTGTGCCGTCACGGCTTCGTCTCGTACGCCGAGCTGAGCGTGCAGGACGCCCGGGTGGGACGCCGATGCGTGTTCAGCGGAGCCCGGCTGTCCAACCCCGGCGGCGTCGCCCTCAACGCGGAGAGGCTCACCGTCGAGGGCGCGCTGCTCATCGACGAGGGCTTCGCCGCCGAAGGCGAAGTCCTCCTGCGCGGAGCCCAGGTGGCCGGTGCGCTGGCGTTCAGTCGGGCGACTCTGGCCAATCCGGGAGGACGCGCGCTGAACGCACCGCTGATGGAGCTCGGCAGCGGACTGCGGGCCACACCGGGCTTCGTGGCGACCGGAGAGGTCTTCCTGGACTCGACGCAGGTCCGCGGATCGCTCAACATCGACGGCGGCAGGCTCTCCAACCCGGGCGCGACGGTGCTCTCACTGCGGCGGCTCGGGGTCACCGGCAGGCTCAGCTGCAGCGAGGGCTTCAGCGCCGATGGCGAGATCGTGCTCATCAACGCCAAGGTCGAGGGCAACGTGGAGTTTCACGGCGCCACCCTCAACAATCCCGGGGGGCGGGTTCTGTCCCTGTGGCAGGTGACCGCGGGCAGTGACGTCGACTGCTGCGAAGGCTTCACGGCGACGGGAGCCCTCTCGATCAGGAACTCCCGGATCGCCACCACGCTGTGCTTCGCCGAGACCACCGTTGACGGCGACCTCCTCCTGCGTGGCGTCGAAGCGGCTTCGCTGAAGACTGGGCCGGAAACCCAGCTGCTGCGCACCGTCGACCTTCGCCACACCCGGGTCGGCCTGCTCGACGACGTTCCTGACCGGTGGCCTGCTCAACTCCTGATGAACGGCTTCACCTACGACAGCCTGGAGGTGCCTCTGCCTGTCCGGGAGCGTCTCGACTGGCTGGCCAAGGAGCCCTACCAGCCCCAGCCGTACGAGCAGTTGGCCGCCGTCTACCGCAGGAGCGGTCACGACGAGGCCGCTCGGGACGTGCTGCTGGCCAAACAGCGTCGCCGCCGGACGGGGCAACGGCTCGGGGCGCGGCTCTGGGGTTACCTGCAGGACTGGACCGTCGGGTACGGCTACCGCCCGTTTCGTGCGGCGCTCTGGCTCGCGGGCCTTCTCCTCATAGGCACGGTCGCCTTCGCCATCCAGCAGCCGCCGGCCTTCAAACCAGGCGAGGCACCCCCCTTCAACGCCTTCCTCTACACCCTGGACCTGCTCCTTCCGATCATCAGCTTCGGACAGGAGACCGCCTTCGGGCCGCGCGGCCCGCAACAGTGGCTCGCCGCCGCGTTGATCGCCGCGGGGTGGATCCTCACGACGACCATCCTGGCCGGCCTCACTCGCGTACTGTCCCGCCAATAACCCCGGCCGGCAGCGTTCACCTCGGCCCACCGCCGTTCCGCGTGCTCACCCGCCTAAGGAGCGGCGCGGTCGACGTCCCGCCTGTTCTCGCCGCGCCGGCCCGGAGTCAGGTGGTGGCCGAGTTGCGGTGGTTGACCGCGGCGTCCAGCAGGGCGTTCGCCGAGTGGTGGATCTTCCTCAGTGCGCTGAGGAGGTGTTCGCGCTCGGTCTCGGTGAGGTCGGCGGTGACCTTCTCCTCCAGCAACCGCCGTTCCTTCTCGATGGGTGCCTGCAGGGCGCGTCCGGCGTCGGTGAGCCACAGCCGTACCAGACGGTTGTCGCGGTCGTCGCGGCGTCGGGTGAGCAGGCCCGCGGCGGCCATCCGGGTGGCCGCCTTGACCACGTTGGGGGTGGTGACGTTCAGCGCGGCGGCGACCTCGCCCGGGGTGCGGCCGTCCTGTTGCCACAGCACCGCGAGCAGGTGATCTTGTCCCAGGTGCAGCCCGTGGCGCCGCACCGCCGCCTCGGCCGCCGCCCGCAGCGCCTTCGACGCCTTGCTGTGCACGTCCAGGAATTCAGGCACGTCGAGGACCTCCGGTGATGTCGCGAGCGTGGCAGGGCGCGATTGACAGCAGATCGTGTACCGGTTAACGTTCCCTTCGATCGTTAACCGGTACACGATTTGGGGGTTCTCATGATACTGGTCACCGGTGCCACCGGGAACGTGGGCCGCGAGCTCGTCCGCGAGCTGCACGAGACCGGCGTGCCGTTCCGCATCCTGGTGCGCGACCCGGCCCGCGCCGCCGCATTGCCCGAGCGGGCCGAACGGGTCGTGGCGGACCTGAACGACCCGGTGACCCTGCCGCCCGCCTTCGCCGGAGTCGACCGGCTGTTCCTGCTCACCCCCGGTATCGGCCTCGACCACACCCGGCACGCCGTCGCCGCAGCCCGGTCCGCCGGGGTGCGCCACATCGTGCACCTGTCCTCGTTCAACGTGCTCGGCGACCCCATGCCCGCCATGGGCCGCTGGCACCACGAACGCGAGCAGGCCATCCGAGCCTCCGGCATCCCGGCCACGTTCCTGCGGCCCGGCGGCTACATGACCAACGCCTTCGACTGGCTGCCCACCATCCGCGAGGCGGGTCATGTCCTGGATCCGGTCGGCCCCGGCCGGTACGCGCCGATCGACCCCGCCGACATTGCCGCCGTCGCCACCCTGGCTCTGACCGCAGACGGCCACCAGGGCCAGGAGTACGTGCTCACCGGCGAGGAACTGTTCACCATCGCCGAACAGGTCAAGATCCTCGCTGCGGCGGCCGGCCGGGAGATCGCGATCCGGGCGGTGACCACGGCGGAGGAGGCTGTCGCCTCCCGATTCCCCAACGGGGCACCCCCGGCGCTGGCCGAGGCCATCATCGAGGGCTTTCACCTCATGCGTGCCGACACCGCCGGATTCCGTACCGACACCGTGGAGCGCCTGCTTGAGCGCAGGCCCCGCACCTTTGCCGCCTGGTGCGCCCGCAACGCCGACGCCTTCCGGACCACCTGATCCGCGCCCGCCTCTGTCGCTGTTCGCAGAGGTGGCGTCCATGCCTGCGGCAGGTGGACCTTGTTAGATGATCTTGGCCAGGTACAACTAGGCCAGGGTCACCATCTGGATCAGGTTCCCGCAGGTGTCGTCGAAGACCGCCGTGGTCACCGGCCCTGCCTCCAACGGCTCCTGCGTGAACGTCACTCCCAGCCCGCGCAGCCGCTCGTACTCCGCCTGCACGTCCGGGACCTGGAACGAGGCGGCCGGAATGCCGTCGGCGACCAGCGCCTTCTTGTACGGCCCGACCGCGGGGTGCCGGTCCGGCTCCAGCAGCAGCTCCGTGCCCTCGGGGTCCTCCGGTGAGACGACCGTCAGCCACTGGGCCCCGCCGCCCAGCGGGATGGCGTGCTTCTTGATGAAGCCGAGCACGTCGGTGTAGAAGGCGAGGGCCTTCTGCTGGTCGTCCACGAACACGCTGGTGACGTAGATCTTCATGGTGTCTGTCCTTTCCTGTTGATCGGCCACCGTTCGAAGATGGCGGCCAGGGGAGTGGTGTCGAGGTGGTGGAACTTGTACCGCCCCTGCTTGAGCGTGGTGATCAGCCCGGCCTCCTCCAGCACCGCCAGATGCTGGGACACGGCCTGGCGGGTCAGGCTCAGCTGATGTCGACTCGTCAGGCGGACGCAGATCTCGAACAGGGTCTGGCCGTCGCGTTCGGTCAGTTCGTCGAGAATCGTCCGCCGGGTGGGGTCGGCGAGGGCCTTGAAGACGTCGCCCATGTGGCGATGATAGGCAAGCCGCGACTTGCCTGTCAACGCGCGCCTGGGCACGGCCGACGCCCCCGCCCTGGGACACAACCGCACCTTCCTGGTCCACCCCAGCCTGGTCGGCGAGCAGGTACACGCCGAGAAAACCGGTCGAAGCGGGCGCCACCCGATGGAACGATGTGCGGTCATGGGGAAACGATCGCCGTCCGACCTGGAGTTCGCGGGTGTCTTCGACATCCATGTGACCGTCGCGGCCGGCACCGCATTCGAGCGCCTGGCGCCCTGGGCTGCTCGCCACGGCGGAAAGCTCACCCACATCGTGCTCGCCCGCGGCGAGGTCCCTTCCCAGCCCATGCTCACCTTCACCGGCCGCGGCACCCTGACCAGTCAGCGGGCCGCCGCCGCGGTCAGCGTGGACCGGCTGCGCGAAGAGGGTTTCGACGTCGTCCGGGTCAAGATCGAGGCCGCGCCGTGGAACGACGACGTCCCCGCGACCGCGGAGGCGGCCGCGGAGCTGGCCGCGTGCTATTTCGAGCACCATGCCAAGGTGGCGCTGCGCGACGACCCGGCGGCCCTGGCCACGATCGCCGATCGCCATTCGGCGCACGTGTCGCGGAACGCCAGGCGGCTGCGTGGCGACGGCTCCCACGAGCGGTTCGTGACGCAACGCTGCAGGAATGTCGGCCTGCCCGAGGCGCGGCGGCGGTTCGACGCACTTCTGGCGGAGCTCGGCTCGACCGGCTTCGCGGTGCTCGAAGCCGAACAGGAATTCGTGGTGCACGACGACAACCCCGGCATCGACAACGGCTGGATCGAGGAACGATGACGTCGCGACGGAACCAGAAGAAGCAGCCCGTGTCCGACCGGTACGACATGCCGGCGCAGGAATCACCTGACACTCCGGTGACGTACCTGCCTCTCACCCGCGGCGACGGCGTTCGCCAGCCGCGGATCTTCGATCCGGCGCTGAAGCAGTTCACCTACGCCTTCCGTGCCGGAGAGCCGTCCTTCGAGGACGAGGAGACCGGGCGGCGCTGGCGGCGGGCGCGACGGGAGGCGATCGACCACCTGGTCGGCATCGTCGCGGACTCACCCTGGTCCGAGAACCTCGTGCTGCGCGGCAGCCTGCTGCTGGAGGCGTGGATCGGTGCGGAGGCCCGGGATCCGGGTGACCTCGACTGGGTGGTGGTGCCGCACGGCATCGAACTCGAGAGCTCGTTCACGGCTGAGATGTTCAAGGGGCTCATCGGCGCCGTGGCGGAGGGTCCGGATGCGTCCGGCACGGTGACCGTCGCAGCCACCGGCATCCGCGTCGATGACATCTGGACCTACGATCGCACTCCTGGGCAGCGCCTGGTGTTCACCTGGCACGCCGCGGGCCTGCCGTCAGGGACGGTTCAGCTCGACTTCGTCTTCAACGAGCGGCTGCCGGTCCCGCCTGTCACGGCGCTGATCCCGCGGGCGGGCGGCGGCGAGCCGACCCTCGTCCAGGCCGTCACTCCCGAGCTGTCGCTGGCCTGGAAGATCCTGTGGCTGGCCTCCGACATCTGGGCGCAGGGCAAGGACCTCTACGACGCCGTACTGCTGGCCGAACGCGTCACGCTGCCCGATGAGCTGCTCCGGCAGGTTCTGCGGGAGGCGCTGGGTGAGCGGGAGGCGGCGGAGTTCGATGTGGACGCGATTCGGCGCTGGGAAGTGGACTGGGATGAGTTCCAGGTCGAGTATCCGCAGGTCCAGGGCCAGGCGCACGCCTGGAAGAGGCGGCTGGCGCACGCGCTGACCCCGACCTTCGTCAGGCGGTGACGACGTCCTCGGGCACGGACGCCGACATCAGCAAGCCGAGCACCTCCACCGGCTGACCGACCTCGATCGCGACCGCATCAGGTCTCAACCGGACCGTTCCCTTCTGTAAGTGCCCGCCGCGATTGGTGCCGCCCAAGCCTGTAAGTCAGGATGGCCCGCATGCCTACCGTGCCCGAAGATCACGTTGAGCCCGCACATCCGTCCCGAGTCAACGACTATGACACTCTCGCCGGGGCGTACACGGCCGAAAACGAGGCCGGCATCATGAACGCCTATTGCGAGCGGCCCGCCATCCTCGCGCTCGCCGGGGAGGTCGCGGGCGTCGCCAGCACCTCTCCCAGGTAAGGAGCTACCAGCTGGCCCGGATATGTCAGCTCCCTCCGCCCCCGCAACCGCCGCCACCGCAGCCGGACCCGCCGCCGCAACCCGAGGAGCCGCTGCCGCAGCTCGACCCGCTGTGGGTCGATCCGCCGCAACTGCCGTAATAGGCGCCACTGCTGCTGCTACTGCCAGACGTCGAGCGCGGTCTGCGTCGAGGCGCGCGCCGTGGGACGTAGGTGTCCAGCGCCCTGCTCAGGTCCGAGTCACGCAGTGCCCAATGGCCATGGAGCGCGATGTACACCGGCCCGTTTCCCGAGCCCGCGGGGTGCGCTTTCCGGACCCGGCCCAGCTCCGCCGCGCCGTCGGCCGTGAGCCTGCCCCGCCTGGACTTCCTGTCACCGGCGAGCATGCTCACCGCGCCGATCCCGGTGGCCACCAGGACGAGTACGGCGAGCAGCGGAAACAGCGTCGGGCCTGCGGTGAGTGCAACCGCCCCTACGATGACCCCTGCGACCGCCAGGACGGAGATCACCCACAGCCCGCGAGCCAGCCGCGTGAGCCGGGTGAGGCGGGCGTCGGCCAGGATCAGGCCCAGCTCGGCGACACGGTGCTCCAGTTCCCTCATGGCCGGGCCACCGCTCACGGCCCGGCTCACCAGGAACCTTGACGGACCGTCGTTCGCCGCGACGGCGGTCAGAGTCTCCCGCTCGATGGGGCTGTCCGTGGCGGATGCCTTGGAGACGGTGTAGAAGCGCGGTCCCCGTGACACGCGCAGCTCTCCGTTTTCGGCCAGAAGTGTGATGGCCGTGTCGACCACTTTCTCGGATCCGCCCGCCAGATAGGCGAGCTCGTAATGGTCGAGGTCGCGAGCGCGGGACCCGGCTGCGGCCGCCCGGGTGGCGGCGTGCTCGCGTTTGATCGCGAAGGCGACGGTGACGACGATCGCCGCCAGGGCCACCGAGAGAATCAGCAGGACAAGGTCCATTAAGGCCTCCCTCCGTGCAGCCGATCAGGCTGGTTACCTGAGAGACGCGTAAGGAGGTGGTGGAGGTTTCGTTCTGCTCATTTAGATTCCCGGCAATTCAACTACTGCTGCCGTAGTTCGAGTTGAGGTCCGCTCATGCTTACGGCCGATGAGCCGCTCACATTTGCCGAATGCGAGGTACTCCAACCCGGCCCTCCTGCGCCGCTGGGCATAGAAGGCCGAACGGGTCCGTCAGTTCTTCCGGGTCTGGAGGCGGGCTGCTTTCTCTGCCTCTCTTTGCGTTGCCAGCGCTTCCTCGCGATCGGCTGGATCTTCGGTCAGATCGGCTCGGATCTCCAAGGCGGTGCTGAGGTTGGATAAGTATTTGTCCCGGTCCGGATGGTCGGGCGGAGCAGCCTGGACCGCCTGCCGGAAGACGGCGATGGCCTCGTCGAGGTCCGACTGCGTCTCGGTCTCGTCGTGTACGAACCGCATCAGCAACGCGACAGCGAGCCTGCCGAGCACCGTCAACCGGTCGGGAGAATCCTCGGGGATGACCCGCAGCGCCTCCCGCCACACGTCGATGATCTCCGAGACGTCCGAGGGCGCCTCCGTCTGGTTGATCCGCATCAGCAGGGTCTCACCGAGGTAGGTGAGATAGCCGGCCCGGTCGGGATCGTCGGCGGCGGCCGCCTCCACGGCCTGCCGGATGGCGCTGATCGCCTCGTCCAGGTCCGCCATGTCCAGGGTCGTCCCGTACCGCAGCAGGAGCGCGACACGCAGGTTGGCCAGGACCAAGGCCCGCTCCGCATATTCGTCGGAGGTGACGCTCTCGAGGCGCCGCCACGCGTCGACGACTTTGTCGGCGGGAGGGGGTTTCCGAGCCTGGGCGGATTGCCGCAGCAAATCGATGGCGAGGTCAATCGATATGGGGACGATGTCGCGCATGACTCCCGGCGGTAACGGCTTGTCGCCGTGGATCAGGCAGCGGGCGAACAACCGGAACGCGACGTCTCGATCACCACGGCCTTTCGGGCCAAGGGCGCCGAAGCGGTGCCACATGAACTGCGCCAAGATGAAGAGGGACTCGACGTCAGGCCGTTCGTCCCGTAAGGAGCCGACCAGGCGGCGGGCGTGCTCCTCCATCTCCGGGTCCAGGACGAGCGAATAGTCCCGCTCGGTGACGACGCGTTCCACGGCGCCCGCCAGTAGATCGCGCGCATTCGTCCTCACTACGTCCATCCTCCAGCCGACGCGGGTAACAGCAACCCTAATCGCCGCTCAATGGCGACGGCTTATGGCGTTGTCGGACGGCAGGTTGACGACAGCGATACGGCTACTCAACGGTCCCCGCCGTCCCGCGCATTTTCGAGGGATTTCCAAGGCGCATCGGCGATGGTGGATCGGTGAAGACGGCGTGCTGGACGTGCCTGCGGTGGGACGGCGGTGCCGAGTCGCGGGCCCCTTCGCGCCGCGTGCGCCCGGGGCCCGCCGGGTCCGACTCGGCTCAGGGCGTCAGCAGCGGGGCGCCACGGCGTCGATCTTGCCGCCGAAGTCGTCCTTGTAGACCCTGCGGTAGTCGCCGTCCCGGACGACGCGCGTCTCCTTGCGGTCGGGGACGTGGATCCAGTTGATGAAACATCCGTCGGCGTGCGCGGTGAAGGAGCCCACGTTGTCGTGCAGCGCCGGTGGGACGTCCACGTAGCCGTTGCCAGGGTTCCAGCACCACGACGCGCCGGTGTAGTCCCGCCCGCTCCACAGGCAGATGTCGCCGGCCCGGGCCGACGAGGAGACGGGCGGAGCCGCCGCCGTGGCGGGAGCGGCGCAAGCCAGGATGGCGAGGGCGACGGTGCCGGTGACCGATGCGATGCGCATGCCGCGTGTCGTCGACTTCATTACGGTTTCTCCTTGTGTCGGTGCAGCCCGGAAGGCTTCCCAAGCAGCTCCATCACAGGGTGTAACAGATCCGATACGCAGCGCGTCTACCTGGCGGATACAAGATCCGGACTCGTGGTCGGCAAGAAGTGGCGGTCGCGTCATAGCGGGAGATCGGACGCCGTACCAGCGCGCGATTTTCGCCACAAAATTGTTAACAATCCCACGCGCTCGGCCTAGGCGTGATGACATTCCGTGCCAAGTTCGTGCCGTGATCAAGGTGTTGCGAAGCAAGCTCTTGACGGTTGTCGCCGATATTGTAAACAATCTGTTTCCCAAGATGACCGACGACATTGGGGGACCACGTATGGCGGACCATCCCAAGCCCTCCGCCCGAGCTCGTGAGCTCGTCGCGGGCGCCTATGACATCCACATCCACGTGGCACCCGATGTGATGCGCAGGCGGATAGACGACCTCACCCTGGCGGGGCGCTTCGCGGAGGTGGGGCTGGCCGGGTTCGTGCTCAAGTCGCACTACGTCCCCACGACGGAGCGCGCCGCGGTGGTGCGGGCGGCGGTGCCCGGGTTCGGCGCGGTCGGTGCGATCACCTTGAACGCGTCCGTGGGCGGCATGAACCCCGTCGCCGTCGAGATCGCCGCCCGCGGCGGCGCGCAGGTCGTGTGGCTGCCCACCGTCGACAGCGCCAACCAGCGAGCCTGTACGGCCACCGACCCCGAGGGGGCCACGCCGCCCATGTGGGCCCGGTTGCAGGCCGAGCTGCGGGAGGCGGGGATGGCGGCCGATCCGGTGGACGTCGTGGGACCCGGGGGTGCGGTGCTGGAACGGACCCGGCAGGTGCTGCGGTTGATCGCCGGGCACGACATGACGCTCGCCACCGGCCACCTCAGCGCGGACGAGATCGACGCCGTGGTCGACGCGGCCGCGGAGGAGGGCGTCCGCCGGATCGTGATCACCCATCCGGAGTTCACCTCCCAGCGGGTCGCGATCGACCGGCAGCGAGCGCTCGCGGCCAAGGGCGCCCTGCTCGAACGCTGCTTCACCACGCCGCACTCCGGCAAGGTCTCCTGGGAGAGGTGGTTCGAGCACATCAGCGCCGTGGGCCCCGAGCACTCGGTGCTCTCCAGCGACCTTGGCCAGCCGTTCAACCCGCCCGTGGAGGACGGTCTCGCCCTGCTGGCCGACCGGCTGCTCGCCGAGGGCTTCACCGAGAAGGAGATCCGGACCATGGCCGTCGACAACTCCCGGCGACTGGCGGGCGCGGAATGAGCGGCCCGGTCGGCGGGGGAGGAGCGAGCGGCCCGATCGGCGGGTCCGGAAGGAGCGGTCCGGTGGTCAAGGCGGGTGGAGCGAGCGGTCCGGTGGTCAAGGCGGGTGGAGCGAGCGGTCCGGTGGTCAAGGCGGGTGGAGCGAGCGGTCCGGTGATCAAGGTGAGCGGGCTCGCCAAGCAGTTCGTCAAGGGCGACGTCGGCATCGTGGCCCTGCGGGACTTCGACCTGGAGATCGCGGAGGGCAGCTTCGTCAGCGTGCTCGGCCGCAGCGGCTGCGGCAAGTCGACGATGCTCAACCTGATGGCCGGTCTCACCACGCCGACCGCGGGCTCGGTCGCCTACCGGGGAGAGCCGGTCTCCGGCCCGCGTACACAGCTGGGCTACCTCACCCAGTCCGACACGCTCATGCCGTGGCGGGACGTCCACCGCAACGTCGAGCTCCCCCTGGAGATCGGCGGCGTGCCCGCGCGGCTGCGCAGGGAACGCGCGGCCGAGCTGATCAGGAAGGTCGGCCTGGAGGGGTTCGAGCGGCACTACCCGCGCGAGCTGTCCGGCGGGATGCGACGCCGGGTCAGCCTGGCCAGGATGCTGGCGGGCGATCCCGAGACGCTGCTGATGGACGAGCCGTTCGGCGCGCTCGACGCCCAACTGCGCGGCGACCTGCAGGCGGAGCTGCTACGGCTGTGGGAGGAGAGCGGGCAGACGGTGGTGTTCGTGACCCATGACATCGAGGAGGCGCTGTTGCTCGGCGACAGGGTCGTCGTGCTCGGCCGGGTCGGCCGCATCGTGCTCGACCGGCCGATCGACCTGCCCAGACCCAGGGACGCCGACGAGCTGCGCGTGGACCCGGACTTCGTCGCCCTGCACCGCGAGCTGACCGGGGCCCTGCGGGAGGGAGCGCGATGACCGCCGTCCACACCGTGAACCTCGACCGGAGCTGGTGGAGCAGGCACGGCGGCACCGTGACCGTGTGGTCGCTGCGGACGCTGCTGGTGGCGGCGCTGCTGGTCGTGTGGGAGCTGGCCGCCGACCGGTGGTTCGACATCACCTTCACCAGCAGGCCGAGCGACATCTGGACCCGTCTCGTCCAATGGCACCAGGACGGGACGCTGTGGTCCAACACCTGGATCACCGTCCAGGAGATCGTGTACGGCTTCGTGGTCGGCGCGGTCGCCGGCGCGGTGACCGGCTTCCTGCTCGCCTCGGCGCCCGCCGTCTACCGGGTGCTCGATCCGTTCTTCATGGCCCTGTACGCGATCCCCAAGGTCGCGCTGGCTCCGCTGTTCATCGTCTGGTTCGGCATCGGCATGCACATGAAGGTGCTGCTGGCCGCCGCGACGGTGTTCTTCCTCGTCTTCCTCAACACGGCCGCCGGCGTGCGCGAGGTGGACCGCGGCCTGATCGACGCCGTGCGCCTGATGGGCGGCGGCCGGAGAGAGATCATGATCAAGGTGGTCGTGCCGTCGTCCATGACCGGGCTGCTCACCGGGCTCAAGGTGGCCATCCCGTACGCCCTCATCGGAGCCGTGATCGGTGAGCTGGTGGCCTCCAACCGCGGGCTCGGCTATCTGATCAACGACGCGGCCGCGCAGTTCGACACCGCGGGGGTGTTCGCCACGCTGGCGGTCCTGAGCGTGATCGCGGCCCTGCTCAACCTCGTCGTCGGGCTGCTCGACCGCCGGGCCGGCCGCTGGAAGCCGATGGGGGCCGACCGGTGAGGCGCGCCGTCCTGCCGATCCTGGCCGCCCTCGTCCTGGCCGTGACCGGGTGCGCGCAACGCAGCTCGACGACGCCGCCCGGCGTGCTGAACGTCGGCCAGATCAGCAACTCGATCGCGTTCTTCCCGCTTTTCGTGGCCGAACAGAAGGGGTATTTCACGCAGGCCGGGGTCAAGCTCGGTGAGCGGCCGAGGCTCGGCACCGGCGCCAAGGTCGCGGCAGCGCTCAAGTCGGGCAGCATCGACCTGGGCGCGGGCGTGCTGACCGACGCACTCAACCTCGCCAGGATCGACGACAAGGGCCGGCTGGTGGCCAACCTGGTGGACCGCTACTACGTCGACGTGGTGGTCGGCTCCTCCTTCGCCGGCGCCGCCGCCACCGACCCGCTCGACCAGCGCATCCGCGCCCTGCGCGGCAAGAAGATCGGCATCACCGGGCCGGGCAGCGGGACCGAGGCGCTGGTCACGTACCTGTTCGCCAAGGTCGGCATGGACTCCGCCACCGACTGCGAGCTGGTCAACCTCGGCAGCACCGCCGCCTCGGCGCTCGGCGCGCTCAAGGCCGGACGGGTGGACGCCCTCGCCTTCTTCCAGCCGATCGCCCAGCAGGCGGCCGCCGCCGGCATCGGCACCCGCTACATCTCGCCCGCCGCCGGTGACGTGCCCGGCCTGGAACGGACCGCGCACGGCGTCGTGTTCACCACCCAGCGCATCATCGACAAGAAGCCCAAGGAGGTGGCCGCCTTCCAGGCCGCGCTCGAACGCGCCCAGCGCTTCATCCACCAGGCCGACCCCGCCGAGATCACGCGGTTGCTGACCGTCTATCTCAAGGGCATCGACCCGAAGGCGCTGACCGAGCTGCCGGGTCTCATGCGTACGGAGATACCGGAGAGCATCGGCTTCACGCGGGCCTCCTTCGACACGGCCATCGCCTTCCACCGCGCGACCGGCCTGGTCAAGCATCTCCCCACGTACGAGAAGATCGTGCCACCCGCGCTGTGGACGCCCTAGCAGGTTGTCCGGTCGAACCTTTGATTTCCCATGTGCACGCGATTATCTAAGCCCGGGCACGACTCGATAAGCGCGTCCCAAATTTGTCGCCGCGCCCGAGCTACGGGGAGTGAATATCAGATGATCATTCAGGAAGTCAGGGAGAAGAGCGTCCCTGAGGGCCGCCCGGTCACCGGAACGGCCGTGGCCGAGACGACGAAGCAGCTGCTCCAGCCACCCTTCACGATGGAACCGACGCCCGTTCAGCGGGCGGCCCCTGCCCCGGCCCCTGTCCCCATTCCGATCCCGCCGATCGTCGGGCCCCGGATTCTCATCTACAAGCAGGATCCCACCGTCGCCGAACTGGGCGTCAGGCCGATCTTCATCCCCAGGCCGGTGCTCAACGGGCCCGCCGACGCCCGGATCACCACCCAGCTGCCCGGCACCACGCCCGTGGCGCGCAGCGTCAACGGCGACTTCATCTTCGTCCCCAACTCGCCGGAGTTCGACTGCTCGCACACGTACGCGGTCGTCCGGGAGACCCTGACGATGTACGAGCGCCACAACGGCGGCACGCCCATCCCGTTCGCGTGGAACACCGGCGGGAACCTCGACCGGCTCACCGTCTTCCCGCGCGCCGCGGTCGGCGCCAACGCCTTCTACAGCAGGACGGCCAAGGCGCTGAAGTTCCTCTTCTTCACCCCGACCGGCACCACGCAGCAGGTCTTCACCTGCCGCTCGCTGGACATCGTCGCGCACGAGGCCGGTCACGCGATCCTCGACGGGCTCAAGCCGGGCTGGCTCGGCGCGGGGAACCCGCCGCAGACCGGCGGCCTGCACGAGTCGTTCGGCGACCTGACCGCCGTGTTCCTGACGCTGGCGCAGCCGGACCAGGCCGAGGCGCTCGTCGCGCTCACCAAGGCCAACCTGCACGCCAAGTCGTTCCTGTCGGCAATGGCCGAGCAGTTCGGGCAGGCGCTCGGCCGGCCGTTCGGCCTGCGCAACGCCGACAACGACCTCAAGCTGAGCGAGGTCAGCAACGAGGTGCACGCGATCTCGCAGGTGTTCACCGGCGGCATCTACGACGTGCTCGCCGACATCTACGCGTTCGAACGCGTCAGGCAGGGCGCGCTCAAGAGCCCCACCGTGATCCTCATGGAGGTCTCGAGCAAGCTGTGCAAGCTGCTGTTCCAGGCGATCGTGAAGGCGCCCGCGACCAAGGCCACCTACACGGACGTCGTCAACCAGATGCTGCAGATCTCGGCCGCTCAGGGCGATCCCAACATCTACCGGACCTTCATCCGCAACCGGTTCGCCTTCCGCGAGGTGGTGACGTCGCCCACGCCGTTCTCCGAGATGCTCTCCGGCGAGATGGACTTCAGCAACGCCGACTACACCGGCGACGGCAAGGCCGCGAAGGACATCACCAACGTCAAGCCCGCCGACGCGTCGTCGGCCAGCCTGCGCGCCGTGCAGGACCGCTCGGCCTGCTGCGGCACCATGCAGCTGCCGGAGTTCCAGGTGATCGACACCGAGAAGCTGACGACCAAGGGCGAGCTGCACGACGACGACATCCTCGCCTCGGAACTGAACGCACTGAAGAAGGCGTTCAAGTAACCACGAGCCCGGCGAACACCTCGCCGTATCGTGCGGTACGGCAGGGGGAGTCAGACATGCGTGTGAAGATCGAGAGAACCGGCGGCTTCGCCGGCATCAAGGAGGCCGTCGCCGAGTACGACACCGACGACCTGCCCGAGCAAGAAGCCGCCAAAGTGTACGAGGCGCTGTCCGCGATCGACGCCGCCACGGCCGAGGGCGAGTCCGGGGAGGTGGGCGCCGACCTGATGAACTACCGGATCACCGTCGGAAACGGCGCGGGACGGGTCTACACGGTGTCCGACGACCCTTCGTCGAAGGTGGCGGACCCGCTGGCCGTATTGCTGCGCCCGTCCGCCTGACCGGACGCCGCCATCCAGGCCGCGATCTGCGCCCGCGAGTTGAAGCCGAGCTTGTTCAGGATGTTGCGGACGTGGCTGTCGACGGTGTGCTCGGAGATGAACAGGCGGGCCGCGATCCGCTTGTTGCTCAGCCCGTCGGCGACGAGCCGGGCGACCTCCGCCTCCCGCTTCCCGAGCGGCCCCGCGTCGGCGGCGGGGACGCTCCGGGCGGTGGGAGCCGGCTCGCCGAGCGCCAGCCTGACCGCGGCGTCGCGGCTCAGGTGCCCGCCGGACTCGTACTCGGCCTTGAATCCGGGCACGCCGAGCGCCGCCGTCGCCGTCTCCTCGGCGCGGGTGACCAGCCGGGTGAGGAACGGCTGGATGCTCACGCCGGCGCCCGCGCGCACGGTCTCCGCCGCTCCGAGCAGCCGCGCGGCGAGCCGCGCCCGGCCGGAGCCCGCCGCGTGGCAGCCCAGGGCGTCGAGCAGGCAGTACTGCGCCACCCGGTCATCGATCCGGTGAGCGAGCCGCAACGCCTCCGTGAACAGCGGCTTCGACTCGTCGAGCTCGCCGGCCATCAGCATGGCGGAGCCGAGGTTCAGCAGCATCATGCCGAGGCTGTAGAGGTCGCCGGCCTCCCGGCTGAGCCGCACGCCCTGTGACGCCGCGGCTCTGACGGCGTCGAGATCGCCGTCGGACAGGCCGTTCAGCGCTCGGGACTGCAGCGTCATGAGCGTGGCCGGCAGGTCGTCGAGGTCCGCCGCGAGGTCGTGGGCCTCCTCGGACAGGCGCCTGGTGGAGGTGTGGTCGCCCGCCATGTTCGCGGCGATCGCGGCGAGGGAGAGCGACTGCGACAGCAGGCCGGGCAGGTCCGCCTCCCGCGCGGCCGTCACCGCCCGTTCGAGCGCCGGGCGGGCGGCGGCCGGATCCGACTGCAGCACGGCCAGGAACCCGCGCATGTAGTACCCCCGCGCCCGCGTCCGCGGGTCGCCGAGGCCGGAGGCGAGCAGCCCGTCGAGCCATCGGACGCCCTCACTCGTGGCCCGCGTCATCCAGTACCAGCCGAGGAAGTAGACGAGGTCGACACCTTCCCGGGCCGGGCAGCGCCTGAGGACCGACCGGATGTTGTCGATCTCCAGGTCCATCCACGCGAGCCACTCGACGAGCCGGAACCGGGCCTCGGCCGCGGACCGGCGGCACCTCGACCGGTAGTAGCCGGAGCAGCGCCGTTCGACGGCCTCCTCCTCGCCGGCCGCGCGCAGCCTGAGCCCGGCGTACTCGCGCATCGTCTCGTGCAGCCGGTAGCACGCCAGGCTCCCGGCGTCCTCCTTCATCACCAGGGACTTGTCGACGAGCGACGACAGCAGGTCCAGCGCCAGCTCCGCCGGCACGCCGTCCCACGCGCAGACCGACTCGACGTCTTCCAGGGCGAACCTGCCGGAGAACACGGACAGGCGCCTCAGCAGCGCCTGCTCGCCCGCCGACAGCAGGTCGTGGCTCCAGTCGATGGCGGTACGCAGCGTCTGATGGCGGGGGAGCGCGGCCCGTACCCCTCCCGTGAGCAGGCCGAACCGGTCGGACAGCCGATCGAGGATCTGCTCGGCTGACAGGACCCGCGTCCTGACGGCCGCCAGCTCGATCGCCAGCGGCAGGCCGTCGAGCCGGCGGCACAGCTCGGTCACGGCCGCCTGGTTGGCGGCGGTCAGCTCGAAGGCGCCCGAACCGGCCGCGGCCCGTTCCACGAAGAGCGCGACCGCCTCGTTCTGCCGGACCCGCTCCAGAGGCCCGGCCGCGGGCAGCTGGAGAGGCGGTACGGGGACCACGTGCTCGCCCGGCGCCGACAGCGGCTCCCTGCTGGTCGCCAGCACGCGTACGCCCGGTGCGGCCTTCATGATCTCGGTCACGAGCCGGGCGGCGGCTTCGAGCAGGTGCTCGCAGTTGTCCAGCACGATCAGCAGCCGCTTGTCGCGCAGGTGGGCGAGCAGCCGGGCCAGGGGCGCGGTCGCCGCCTGGTCGCGCAGGTCCAGGGTCGCCAGCACGGCGTCGCCGACCCGCGCCGGATCCCGGACCTCCGCCAGCTCGACCAGCCACGCGCCGCCGGGGAACCCGCGTCCGAGGTCGGCCGCCATCCGGACCGCGAGGCGGGTCTTGCCGACCCCGCCCGGCCCGACGAGGCTGACCAGCCGGGCCTCGGTGAGCTTCTTCCTGACTTCTGCCAGCTCGTGGCGGCGGCCGATGAAGCTGGTCGCATCGGCCGGCAAGTTGCCCGAGCGGCGCGGCGGTCTGGCCATCGTTGACCTGGACACTAGCCTGCCGGCCGATCAATTGGCCCCTCAATCACGAATTCTCGTGATATCGGCGCTCCGGGATGGCTTCCTACGCTGACGAGACCACGCGGCGCGTCCTGCCGGCGACTTCTCCGAGGGGGCACCATGAAGGCAATTCGCTGTGACCGGTACGGCCCGCCCGACGTCCTCGAACTCCGCGACATCGATCTGCCCGCCGTGGGCGACGACGACGTCCTGGTCAGCGTGAAGGCGGCCTCCGTCAACCCGCTCGACGTCCACGTCATGAGGGGCACGCCGTACGTAGTCCGGTCGCAGACCGGCCTGTCCCGGCCCAAACCCATCGGCCTGGGCAGCGACATGGCGGGGCGCGTCGAGGCGGTGGGCCGGAACGTCACCAGGTTCCGGCCGGGGGACGAGGTGTTCGGCGGCCGGGGCATGGCGCCGATCGCGCGCAGCGCGGGGTTCGCCGAGTACGCGAGCTTCCACCAGGACGGGATGCTCCAGAAGAAGCCGGCCAACCTGACCTTCGAGGAGGCGGCCGCCATGCCGGTGGCCGGGATCAGCGCGCTGCAGGCGCTGCGCGACAAGGCGCGCGTCCGGCCCGGGCACCGGGTGCTCGTCAACGGCGCCGGGGGAGGCGTGGGCACGTTCGCGGTCCAGCTCGCCAAGGCGTACGGGGCCGAGGTCACCGGCGTGTGCGGCACCGGGAACGTGGAGATGGTCCGCTCGATCGGCGCCGACCACGTCGTGGACTACACCCGGGACGACGTCACCCGGGGCGGGCGGCGCTACGACGTGATGATCGACATGGCCGGCAACCACCCGCTGTCCGCGATCAGGCGGGTGCTGGCCCCGAAGGGCGTGCTCGTGGCCGTCGGGGGGCCGCTCAAGGGGCTGTGGGTCGCGCCCCTCATCGGCCCGCTCAAGCTGCTGGCGCTCTCGCTGGTCGGGAGCCGGCGGCTGTCGCCCATGGTGGCGCGCGCGAGGGGCGAGGATCTCGCCGTGCTGCGGGAGCTCGCGGAGGCGGGGAAGCTCACGCCGGTCATCGACCGTACGTATCCGCTCAAAGAGCTGCCCGAAGCCGTCCGCTACCTCGAGAAGGGCCACGCCCGGGGGAAGGTCGTCATCACGATGTAGCCATAAATAGGTAGACCGGTCTATTATTTCAGCATGATTGGCACCAAAGGCGCCCAGACCAGCGCGCGGCTGGTCGAGTCGATGCTCGAACTGATCCAGGCCCGCGGCTACAGCGGCACGGGCCTCAACACCGTGGTGGAGCACGCCCGCGCCCCCAAGGGGTCGCTGTACTTCCACTTCCCCGAGGGCAAGGAGGCGCTCGGGGAGAAGGCCGTCGAGCTCGCGGCCGAGCGGTTCCGCGCCCTCGTGGTCGAGTCGGCGCTGGAGCCGGGGAGCCCGGGCGACGCGGTCCGCCGCGTGATCGACGTGCTGGGCGGGATGCTCACGGACAGCGACTTCCAGCTGGGCTGCCCGGTCTCGGTGGTCACGCTGGAGATGGGCGCCCAGAGCGAGCGGCTTCGGGACGCCTGCGCGAACGCCTTCGGCTCCTGGATCGACCCCATGGCCGAATACCTCGCCGCTCAGGGGCACTCGGCCTCCACCGCCCGTACGCTGGCGACGGCCGTGGTCAGCACGGTCGAGGGGGCGATGATCCTTTCGCGCGCGCAACGGTCGACGGAGCCGCTGCGCTGTGCCGCCGACGTCATCGCCGCGATCCTGGACCACCCTCTGACGGGGGAGCTGCCGTCATGAGCCGGCACGCTCTGGTGTTCGGGGCGACGGGTCTCATCGGCCGCCACCTGATCCTCGCGCTCGGCCAGGCCGGCGTACGGGTGAGCACGGCCAACCGGAGCCCCGAGTCGTACCGGCGGCTCGTTGCCTGGCTGGAGGAGCACGGGCACGGCGAGGCCCCGGCCGATCTGCGGGTCGACTTCGAGACGCCGTCGCTGATCGACGGCGACGCGGCGGACGTCACCGAGATCTACAACTGCGCCGGCGCCTACCGGTTCGGGATGCCGGCGGACGAGGCCCGCCGCGCCAACGTCGACAGCGTCCGCGCCATCGTCGAGTTCGCGGCGGGGCTGCCCCGTTTGCGCCGCCTCGTGCACGTCTCCGGGTACCGGGTGGGCGGGCAGGATCCGCAGCCCTGGAGCGACGAGCGGCGGCGGGAGACGTACGAGGCGCTGGGAGCGTACGAGGCGTCCAAGGTCGAGGCGGACGCCGTGCTCCAGGCCGCAGCGGACCGGCTCGGCGTCCCCTGGTCCGTCGTCAACCCGTCCAGCGTGATCGGTGACAGCGTCACCGGCGAGTCGGACCAGCAACTGGGCCTCGCGTCGAGCGTGAAGGAGATCTGGCAGGGCGCCATGGCGGCACTGCCGGGGGACGCCAAGACGTTCGTGCCCGTGGTCACGGTCGACCATCTCGCCCGGTTCATGACCCTGCTCCCGCTGGACGAGGCGGCCGCGCGGAGCGCGTACTGGGTGCTCGACGACGACACGCCCGCGTTGCCCGATCTGCTCACCCGCGTCGCGGAGCACTACCAGGTCAGGGCGCCGCGTGCGCGGATCCCGGTGCCCCTGCTGAGGCGCCTGCCCCGGTGGCTCACCAAGGCCGACCCGGAGACCCTGACGTTCCTCTCGAACGACCGCTACCCCACGGGACCGGCGGACGCCTTCGCCGCCCGGCACGGCCTCGCCATGCCGGACGTCACCATGTCCGTCCTGCGCTGGGCCGACCACCTGGCGGCCCACCGGTTCGGAGCCGCCCCTGCCGGCCGGCGGCGGTTCACCGTGGCCGGCGGGGTTCGCACCTTCGAACTCGGCGAGCCGGACGCGCCCACCGTGGTGCTGCCGGGCCTGCCGGTGAACGCCGACACCTGGGGCCCGGCCGCCGCGGCGCTGGGCCACGCTCGCGTCGTGGACCTGCCCGGGCTGGGGCTGAGCGCGGGACGGCCCGGGGACTGGCCGCGCTGGCTGACGGCGCTCGTGGATGAGACCGGCGCCCGTCACCTGGTGGGTCACTCGGTGGGGGCGGCGGCCGCCCTGGAGGCCGCCCTCGCCCGTCCCGATCTGGTGGACCGGCTCACGTTCGTGTCGCCGTTCTTCCTCCAGCCGCGCGCCGGTCTCGCCGCGCGGTGGGTCTGGCTCAGCCGGTGGTATCTGGGCCGGGTACGGCCTGAGGCGCTGGCGGAGCGGCTCACCGGGGACGTGGCGTACGCGAAGGCGCTGGAGTCCAGCGTCGCGGACCTGCGCCGCGGCCACGTCGCCGCCGACGTCGCCCGGCTCCTGGCCGACGTCGGCCGGGAGGACCGGCATGCGGAGCTCCGGGCCAAGCTGCGGCGGTACCACGGGAGCGTGCACGTCATCGTGGGAGCCGACGACCCGCTCACCGCCGAGGGCCGCATGCTGCTGGACACGCTGCCACAGGCTACGGTGACGGTCATCCCCGGGGCGCGTCACCATCCCCAGCTGACACACCCGGACGAACTCGCCCATGCCATCCGGATCCCCTCGGCGAAGGTACGGGAGCCCAGCCCTCCCGTCGTTCCGTCGTAGGGGTACGGCGGGGGCGGCCGCCGCGGGGGCCTCCAGGAGGGCACCTGCGGAGGCCGTCCCCGCAGTCGGTCGTGTCGGTCAGAGGAGGTCGGCGGGCTGCCAGGAAGAGTGGATCATGGCCCGTTCCGTGGCGGCGAGGTGGGTGGCGGCGGCCACCCACGCCCACGCGTACCGGTCAGGCCCCGTATCCGTCAACCGCCCGAACACGTCACGGCTCCGGCGATCCGCCTCGGCGGCCAGCCCCGTGACCAGGTCGGCGGCGGTCTGGAACCCGGCGTTGCGCAGCTGGGCGTACGACTCGCCGTTGCGGGCCGACTCGGCCACCGCCCGCCTCCCGCCGGACACGGCCAGCTCGACCAGCCTGCGTACCCGCCAGAGCGGCGCCCCGGCCACCGGGTCCACCTCGTCGCCGTCCGGGGGCGGCGGGCAGGCGTCCTGGGGCGGGAGGTGGGCTCCCTGGAGACGGTCGTACCCGAGGTCGGCGTGCCCCTGCCATTCGGGGGGCAGGCGCAGCGTCGCCTCGGTGCCCGGGACCGGGCCGACCGCCAGCGGGAGCAGCGTGGCCACCCGGTCCGGCTCCACCCGGCCCACCACCCGTACGAGCAGGCCCGGACGGGAGGCGAGGCGCCGCAGGTTGTCGACGTGGGCCAGCTCGGGATGGTGGCCGGCGGGGACGAGCCGGATCAACGGACCGTAACCGCGCACGTCACCCGCGGAATCGGGAAGCAGCGCGCGGGCCAGTACGTGGTCGCCCGCCGCGCCGACGATGACCAGGTCGCAGCCGACCGGTTCGCGGGCCTGTTCCGCCGTGTCCGACTCGCTCCAGGCGTGACCGGAGAGCCGGGCCCCCGCAGCCTCCGCCAGGGGCCGGGCGAACAGGGTCGCCATCGGCCCCTCCGTCCACGGCATGCCGGAGACGGGGGTGGCTCGCACGCCCTTGCCCGCCCCGAGACGCCCGTCCGGGGAGACGGTGGCACCGACGATCAGCAGTCCGGCGCGGGAGAGCTGGGAGTGGTTCAGCATGGCGGGGCCGATGGCGACTGGCGCCGTGGCGGCCCCGCGGGCGCGGGCCGATCCGCCCGGCTTGACGTCGGCCACCGAATACCAGCGGCCGTCCTCCGCGACCACGTGCGTCACCACGCCGCCGTACCCGGTGGCGCTGATCACCGGCTCCCTGAACACCCCGTACACCTTCAGGCTCCCGCCCGGCTGGTAGTTGCGCCGTACGGTGCCGACCAGCGCCGGGTCGGGGTCCGCCCCGGCCAGCCGGCCGGCGGTGAGCAGCAGCTCGCGCAGAGCGGAGACCAGGTCGGCGAGGCGGTGGCCGTCGTGGCGGGCACGGGCGGCGCGCAGCCCCCGCACCACCCGCAGCGCGGCGGCCTCCGCCCCCGGCAACCCCGCCAGGCGGGCGGTGTGCGCGGCCCTCAGCAACTCGGCCTGGGGCACCGCGCCGGCGGCGGGCACCCCGGCGGACAGCACGGCCGCGGCGGCGGCCCACAGCCCGGTCGCGGCCGCGACCTGCGCCGCCGTGGGCCCCACCGCCTCGGGCGCTGCGACGGACTCAGCCCCCTCGGGTCCACTGTCAGGTGTGCCGCTGCTTTCCAGCTCGGCGGCTGTCTGCGCTCCCTCAGGTGCGGGTTCGGCGTCGGAGGGCTCGCGGGGGGTGGCCTCCTCCTCGGCGGGGAGCGCGTCCCCGATCGGGCAGGCGCTCAGTACGGCCGCACAATGCAGGCAGCGCGGCGCCAGCAGGCAACTGCACGACGCCTGGTCACCGTCGGAGATCACACCGGACGGCCCCGGCGAGAGCGTGACGACCGCGTCCTCGCCGCAGGTGATCTGGACGCCCTCGCCGCCGGCCGTGACGGGCAGGGCGGCGTACTGTTCGATCGCCGCGTCCAGCTTCTTGCGCAGCCGCGAGGTCAGGTTCTCGACGGCGGCGGCGACCACCTCCGGCGTCACCAGCGGCAGCGGACCGCCGGGGGAGCCGGTCGGGGCCGTCTCCGGAACGGCTTCGGGAGTGGTTGATGTGGAGGGGTTCACCGGTGTTCTCCGCGGAGGCGGTCGCCCACCCATCGGGCGAGGGCGAGCGGGCTGAGCGCGGCCACGGGCATCCCGGCCGCGACGAGTTGCTGGGCGACGGGGATCGAGTAGCGGGGTACGCCGTCGTCGTCCAAGGCGGCGCATCCCAGCAGGTGCACGCCGGAGCCGGCCAGCGCGCGCACCTCGGCGAGCAGGCCGCCGATCGGGTAGCCCTCCTCGAAGTCGCTGACCACCACCACAAGCGTTCGGCTCGGGACCGTGACCAGCGTGCGGGCCTGGGCGAGCCCGGCGGCGATGTGCGTGCCGCCGCCGACCCGTACCTCCAGCAGGAGGGACAGGGGATCGCTGACCTGGTCGGTCAGGTCGATCACCTGCGTGGAGAACGACAGGAAGTGCGTCGACAGCGTCGGCACCCCTGCCAGCACGGCGGCCGTCAGCGCCGACCAGACCACCGACGCCTCCATCGAGCCGGACACGTCCACCACCAGGATCAGCCGCCAGTCGGCCTCCCGGCGGGAACGCGTGCTGAACACCGGCCGTTCCGGCACCACCACGAGCCGCCCGTCGTCCAGGCGGCGCGTGTACGGCAGATTGGCGCGCAGGGTGCGCGGCAGGTCCAGCCTGCCGCCGGGGCGGCGGGTCGGGCGCGGCGTGGCGACCCCGGTCATGGCGGGCCGCAGGCGGGTGGCGAGCTCGCGGGTCAGCTCGTCCACCAGGCGGCGTACGAGCGGGCGCAGCTTGGCCACCTGCTGCTCGGGCAGGCCGCCTGCCAGGGACAGCACGGACGTCAGCAGCTCCACGGACGGCCGGACGGAGGCGGGGTCGAGTTCGGTCAGCACGTCGTGGCGTCCGGCGTCGGCGGCGCGGGCCAGGACCTCCTCGCGCACCTCGGTGCCGAACAGCGCCTCCAGCTCCTCCGACCACTCGCGTGCCGTGGGGAACGGCGCCTCCCGGCCGCCCCCGTCGCCCGGAGCGGGCTCGAAGCCGTTGGCGCCTTCGCCGCGGCCCGACCCGTACAGCTCGTCCAGGGCGCGGGCGTACGAGCGGGCGCCTGGGGGCAGCTGCTCGGACTCCCGGCCCAGCAGCAACCGCCACCGGTCCGCGGGCCGCAGCCTGCGCCGGATGTCGGTCACGGGGACGGCGACCACCTCCGGCTCCACGGACTCCTCCGAGGTCCCGGCCTGCGGTTCATCCGCCGGTGCCGTGGTGCTCTCGATGGGGACGGGGATGGGGAGCCGGAGCGCTCGCAGGGCGTCCAGCCCGGCCGCGTCGGCGGCGGTCCAGAGGGCGAGCAGCGACGGCGGAGCGTGCAGAGCCACGTCGAGCCGGTCGCCGAGGCGTTCGGACACGACCCCCAGCAGCCGGCTGCGTCCGGCCGGGCTGAGCGTGTCGAACCCGCCGCGCAACGCCGGCAGCCGGTCCAGGAACTCCTTGTCCGTGAGCCCGTCCACCCGGTTCATGAGCGGGTCGAGCGCCGCGGGGGCCGACTGGAGCAGCGGACCGGCGGCCGTGAGCACGCCGGTCAGCAGCCGGCTCAGCCGCAGGCGGCCGTCGGGGCCGGTGGCGGTGTCGATCCAGCCGGCCGCCCGGTCTCCGAGCGAGTCCGGGCCGTCCAGGTCCAGCAGCACGCGGGCGGCCAGGGCCGCGCCCTGCATGAGGGGCGAGGCCGTACGCGCGAGCACCGCCAGGGCGTCGTCCATCCGCAGGCCCAGGCGCTCCTCGCCGGCCCGGGAGGCGAGGGCGACCAGGGCGACCGCGTCCTCCGGTTGATCGCTGCCCGCCAGCCCCGGCAGGGCGCGTACCGCCGCCTCCAGGAGGGTGCCGGACAGCTCGGCGGCGTGCTCGCGGCCCTCCGGCGTGGTGCCGGGCAGGTGCCGGCGGCGCAGGGCCTCCATCAGGTCGAGGGCCTGGAGCAGCTCGGCGAGGGTGGCGGTGGCGGGCAGCGTGACGGCGGCGTCGGCGAGGCGGTCGGCCACCAGGTCGGGCAGGTCGCAGCCGGCGGCGGTCCGCAGGCCGTCGAGGATGAGGGCACAGGTCGGGCCGCCGTCCGCCGACTGACGGCGGTACGTCTCGCGCAGCGTCCCGGCCGCGGCCTGGGCGAGGGTCACGCCGCGTACGCCCGCCAGGTCCAGCAGGGCCGGGACCGCCGGGGTCCAGGACAGCCGCCACCTGGTGGTGAGCGCCGCTCCGTCGCCCGTGCCCATCACCTCGATCGGCTCGCCGTAGTTGACGCCGCAGGCGAGCAGGCGCTGCAGGGCGACCTCGCGGCGGGCGTCGAGATCGGAGCGGAGCGGATCGAGGCGTACCTCCCGAGGCTCCGGGTTGTCGGGACACGGGAGGCGCAGGGCGGCGAGATCGGCCTCCACGGCGGGCCCGAGCCCGGAACGCGGCGTGCCGGGCGCGGTCCTGCCCCGCTCGGTGCCGACGAACACGGTGTCCAGCGCCCGCGCCAGGGCCCGTCCCCGGCCGAGCGGCTCGCCCTGGCCGAGCACGGTCGTCACCGCCTCCAGCAGCTCGCCGCGCCCGGGGGCGGGCAGCCCGCGCAGGCCGGCCAGGTCGCAGGAGAGCCGCAGCGCCTCGACGGCCTCGCCGGTGCCCGCGGTGTGCCCGGCCGAGCGAAGCTCCCGGCACAGGTCCGTGATGGCGCGCGCGGCGCCGTCCCGGACCTTCCCGGGATCGCCGCCGGCCGCGAACACCGCCTGCTGCCAGCGCGGGTCCCGGATGCCGGCCGGGTAGCCGGACCGGGAGTCGAGCAGGTCGAACGCGTACGGCACGAGCGAGGTCACGGGCACCGGCCCGGCCCCGTCAGCCGACCCACCGGCGGGTCCGGGGATCTCGTCGGAGGGCGTTCCCACGGCAGGGCCGGTGCTCTCGTCGGAGGGCCGGGGCAGGGCGGGGGCGTGGAAGGCGCCGATCACCGCCGCGACCCGACGCCCACCGGCCGCGGCGGTCGCGATGACGCGGCGCATGTGGGCCTCGCGGGCCAGGTCCATCGCGGGCACGCCGCCCGCGGCCTCCGCGTCGCGGCGCAGGGCCCAGCCGACGCCGAGGGCGGCGCGACGGACGGCCTCGGGCTCGCAGCCGGGGGCGAGGACCTCGACGGCGCGGTCCCACATGTCGTCGCCCTCGCGCCCGCTGCCGGCCCTGGCCAGCCCCTCGGCGAACGAGACACTCGGTGAATCCTCGGTGGGGGGAGCCTGCGCGGTGGCGTGCCAGCCGCGGTCGGCCAGCGGCAGGTCGCAGCAGATCACCTCCGCCCCGCGCTTCCACGCCCACCGGATGGCCACCAGCTCGGGCGAGAAGTCGGCGAACGGGTAGAACCCGAGCCCGCCGTCACCCCGCGCCCCCGCGAGCGCCACCGGGGCGTGCGTCCCCGGGTCGGCCAGGTGCACGAGCCAGGGCTGGAAGTCCGCCGGCAGCTCGACGCAGACCACCTCTGGGTCGGCGGCGTCCAGCAGCGCGGGCAGCACCACGGCCAGGGCGGGGCTGTGGTGCCGCACCCCCAGCAGGTACGGCCGCGACGAGGCCGCCAGCGCGGCGACCGCCTCCCGGGGATCCACGTCCGGCACGGGCGGATTGAGGTTCTGAGCGGTCAACGGAGGTTCTCCCGCAGGTCCCACAGGCGGCGCCACATCGCCGACCCGTCCTCCGCGCGCCTGCGCACCGGCCCGTCCCAGTAGCCCAGCAGCCGCCCGTGATCGGCGGGGTCGTCCTTGCGCACGACCCCCAGCAGGTGGCCGGGCACCAGGTCCAGCACGTCGCCGGTGGGCAGGTACGCCGCCGCCACCCCCAGCGAGGCCGCCACCTGCACGGCCTCGGCCGTGGACATGACGGTGCCGGGGCGTTCGACGTCCCAGCCCTCGGCGGAGCGGCCGGAGCGCAGGTCGCGGAAGACGGTGACCAGCGCGTCGAGCACGGCGTCGTCCACCCCGAAGGCCGCGCCGGCGCGCTCGACGACGGCCGTGGCCTGGCGGCGCACCAGGGAGACCTCGGCGTCGGCGTCGGAGATGGGGCCGACGGTCTCGAAGTTGAAGCGCCGCTTGAGCGCCGCCGACATCTCCGAGACGCCGCGGTCGCGCAGGTTGGCCGTGGCGATGACGGTGAACCCGGATGCGGCCGCGACCTGCGCGTCCTCGGTCCCGGCCAGCTCGGGCACGCTGACCCGCCGGTCGGACAGGATCGACACGAGCGCGTCCTGGACCTCGGGCAGGCAGCGGGTGATCTCCTCCACCCGTGCGACGCGGCCGGAGCGCATGGCGGTGAGCACGGGCGAGTCGACGAGCGCCGTCCGGCTGGGGCCCTGGGCGAGGAGCAGGGCGTAGTTCCAGCCGTAGCGGAAGGCGTCCTCGGTCGTGCCGGCGGTGCCCTGGACGGTGAGCGCGCTGGTGCCGCACACGGCGGCGGCCAGCAGCTCCGAGAGCATCGACTTGGCGGTGCCGGGCTCGCCGACCAGGAGCAGTCCGCGCTCGCCGGCGAGGGTGACGACGCAGCGTTCGACGAGGGCGCGTTCGCCGACGAACTTGGGCGCGATCTTCATCCGGCCGTCCAGCTTCTCGTTGCCGCTGCCGCAGATGAAGGTGACGACCGCGCGCGGGGTCAGCGCCCAGCCGGGCGGGCGGGGGCCGGAGTCGTGGGCGGCGAGGAAGGCGAGTTCGGCGGCGTGGCGCTCCTCGGCGGGCAGCACCTGCCGGGCCGAGGGGGCGCGATCTTCGGTCAAGGTCATGGAAGAGAAGTCCTCTGAGTCATTGGTGGATGAACGGGCGCGCCCCGGGGAAGGGGCGCGTCCCGAGAAGGGTCAGCGGCGGCGTCCGCGCTTCACCTTCAGCTCCTCGAAGCGCGGCGCGTCCCCGTCCCGCACCCGTCCCCAGGCCCTGGCGTACAGGTCGGCGGCGGGTTCGGCGGGCACGAGCGGCGCCCCGGACGGCCCCGACACGTCGAACAGCGGCAGCTTCCACTGCTCCAGCGGCAGCCGCGGCGCGCTCTGCGCCGTCCACCCGCCGGGCAGGAACAGCGACCGCCCCGCCCGCTCGCGGGTGGCCCGCACGACCAGGTCGGTGTCGGCCAGCTCGGCGTGGGCCGACTTGAGCCGGGCGGGCTTCCAACCGGTCCACCGGGCCGCGTTGCGGTCGGTCGGGTCGGGCATGGCCAGCAGCATCAGGTACGCCGTCGCGGCGTCCTCGCCCAGCCCGAACTCCTTGGCCACCTCGATGACCAGATGGGGCACGGACCGGCCGGGATCCTGCGGCCACCACGTGCCGTCGGCCCCGCGTTCCCCGGCGAGCGGGTCCCCGGGGTCGGACAGCAGGGCCTCGAAGCGCGGGCCGCGGACGGTCGCCAGCGCGTCCATGACCGGGAACGGCTCCTCCGACCCGATGAGGGCCCGCAGGTAGGGGTCGTCACCGGCCTCGTCCAGGAGCGACATGCGGACGGCGGGCGCGGGCCGGTCGTCGTGGGTGGCCATGACGACGGCGCCGTACCTTTCGTACCCCTCGCCGGTCTCGGTGGGCGTGCCGGCCGCCTTGCGGAAGGCGGGCAGGTCGACGTACCGGCCGAGGTCGAGCAGGAAACCGGGGGCGGCCAGCCGGGCGCGTATGGCGGCCAGCGCGCCGGGCAGCGCGGCCCTGATCGGGTCGCCCGCGGGCAGCCGGTGCGCGAGCCAGCGCGACATGACGATGGTCGTGTAGAGGGTGTCGGCCGTGAAGCCGGTGGCGTTCTCGTCGGCGGGCCTGGCGCGGTCGCCCCGGATGGCCCAGGCCAGGTCGCGGCCCAGCTCCGGCTCGCCGGCCGGGTCGATGAGGGCGCGCAGCGCGCGGCCGGTGTCCCAGCCGGTCCTGACCGTGCGGGACGCCTCGCCGAGCAGCCATTCGGGCACGGCCGTCTGGGGGCCGATCTTGTCGTTCCAGACGGCCGCCGCGGTGGCGACGTCGGGGCCGTCGCTCCAGAGCCGGGCGGGCTCCCGGGGCAGCAGCGCGGCGACGACCGCCCGCCGGATCCCGGCGTCGACCTTTTTCAGTTCGTTGCGGGCGATGGCGGCGTCGGCCACCTTCACGCCGATCGCGGTGCGGGTCTCCTTGGTGAGGAAGGAGTGCTCGTACGCGTCGACGGAGGGCAGGCCCGCCACGACCAGCCGGGCCATCGTCAGGGAGACGCCGGTGAGCCGGGAGAACTCCTCGGCCGCCTCCGGCCGCCAGGGCGCGGGCCCGCGCTCGGCCAGCTCGGCGCGGAACGCCTCCAGCCACCCCTGCGGCCGGTCCACGCCGACCGGGTCGGAGGAGCTCAGCGTGTACGGCTGGGGCGCCTCGAACCGCCCGGACGGGTCGTGGAACAGCGCCCGCCACCGGGTCCCGGAGTCTTCGGGCGAGTCGTGGCTGATGAACACCAGGAACGCGCCGCCCTCCAGCGGCAGGACCCCGAGCCAGTTGCCGTCGCGCCACTCGCCGTCGGGCTTCTCCAGACACCGCTTGGGCAGGTGGGCGGTGACGCGGCGCCACCGCGACGGGTCGGCCGCCACGGGCAGCCCGGCCTCGGCCAGGGCGTGAAGCAGCCGCTCCGACGTGACGCGGTGCTCCTCCGCGATGGTCGCCGATCCGGTGCGGTAGGCCACCGCGGCCAGGTGGTCGAGCATCGGCTCCCAGTCCAGGCTGGAGTACGGCAGCTCCGGCCGGTCGAGGTGGAGGTGGCCCACCCCGGCCGGAGCCTCGTCCGCCAGCGCCTGGATCCTCCGGATCTGCTGGAAGGCCCCGTCGACTTCGTGGCGCCAGTAGTAGGAGGTGGAGACGTCCAGCCCGCTGAGCGCCTGGGCCAGGTCGTGGTCCGTGGGGCCCACGGGGGCCTGCTCGCGGTGTCCGCCGGACAGGGCCTCGGTGAGCCTGGCGGCGACGGCGTCCAGCGCGGCCTGCTGCGCGCCGGCGAACCGCACGATCCCGGCGATCCCCGCCACCAGCCCGTCGTGGCTGACCTGGGGCAGCAGCTCCCGGATCCGCGCCGGCAGGTCCTCCTCGCGGGCCGCGGCCAGCAGCCGCGAAGCGGTCTCCGGGGCGAGCTCGCGCAGGGCGGCCGACCCCTCGGGGTCCCTCGGCCGCAGGTGGTGCCAGTAGCGCAGCGGCGGGAGGATGATCGTGCCCTCGCCGAACGTGCCGGGCGCGGCGTCGGTCCTGGCGGTGGCGACGCACACGCCGTCGGCGTCGACCAGTTCGACCCGGTAGCTCCCCTTGAGGACGGCCACGGGCCGGTCGGTGCCGGGGAAGGTCAGGATGCGCGCCGGGTTGCCGTCGCCGGGCGGGAGGGTGATCGCGCGGCCGGACAGGTCCTCGCCGCGCAGCGAACCGTCGGGCAGCCGTGTCACCCGCCAGCCGAGCAGCCCGCCCACGGGCACGCTCCCCGGGGTCGCCTCCTCGGACGGGGCGGGCAGCAGCCAGCCCCCGTGCAACGTCGTGCCCGCGGGGATGTCGGTGAGGAAGGCGGGCATGCTCTTCCTGCCGTGCTCCCCGCTCCCCGGATCGTACTCGTGCCAGCCGAGGGTGTCGCGGTCGGACCCGTCCCAGGTCCACACCCAGTAGGAGGTGCCGTCGGTGATCACGGACCGTTCGAGGGGGACGTTGGTGTCGCCGGGGTGCAGCACGCCGAGCCCGGTGGTGCGGCCGCCGCCGGGCAGCGCCAGGGTGACCGGGTCGTCGCCGCGGTACCAGTCCATGCGCGTGCCCCGGGTGCTGCCGCTCTGGCTCTCGACGGCGTGGACGCGATCGGCGGAGGTGTGCCAGTAGCCGCGGAAGGCGTTGTCGGCGGCGCGGGACTGCCAGTAGACGAGCAGGTCGCCGTCGACGTAGTGGTAGCCGATGTCGCCCCACGTGTCGTTGGGCGGGACGCGCAGGTCGTGGGTGAGCACGGTGCCCTCCCGCCCCAGCACGCGGACCTGCCGGGAGCCCGCCGCGATCAGGTACGGCCAGGCGTCGGCGACCACGATGTCGTCGACGTCCTTCCTCGGCACGAGGGTCGCGGCGGCCTCCTCCCAGGCCGGCCAGCCCAGCTCGTCGAAGATCCCGGTCCGCAGCGTACGGGCGAGCACGGGGGAGACGTCGGCCGAGGCGGCCCGGCGTACCTCGTCCTCGGCCAGGACCAGGGCCTCGCCCGGCAGCCAGGACAGCCGCCGCAGCGCGTCGGGCAGCTCGGGCAGCCCGGCGGACGAGGACCGCGCGCAGACCTTGCGCACCCACTCGGCCAGCATCGGCCGGCCGCCGTCGGAGGCGGCCAGCAGGCGGACGGCGCGCAGCCCGTCGGAGTCGCCGGTGAACGAATCCGCCGCGCGCTGGAAGGCCGGCGTGAACCGGCCGTCGGCGGCCAGCGCGGCCAGGTCGCGCTGCCCCTCGCCCTGCGCCCAGTGCTCCAGCCGCAGGTAGTCGCCCTCGCCGGGGTCGGCCACGGGCAGGCCGAGCGCGAGGAACAGGTCGAGCAGATCGACGTCGTACGGGTCCGTCAGCCTGGTCGCGGTGTCGGCGAGCTCGGCGCGCAGCCGGTCGGCGGCCCGTTCGACGAGCGAGTAGAGGACCGGCAGCCGCGGCGGCAGGCCCCAGGTGGCGTTGCGGGTGGTCAGGAACCGCCGCAGCCAGCCCGACGCGCCGTCCTCCGGCGCCTGGCCCGCGACGAGCTCGTCGACGGCGCCGGCCGCCTCGAGGATGTCCAGCCACACACCGGGCAGGTCGTTGTCGTGGCCCTGCGGCATGACGGCGAGCAGCGCCGCGCGCACCTCGGGCTCGCGCCCGCCCAGCGCCCCGATCGCCGCGCGGTGGGCCTTCCACCAGCCGGTGGCGGCGCGCAGGGTGGCGGGCAGGGCGAGCAGCTCGCGCAGGTACGCCTGCTCGGTCGCGTCGGCGTCCACGCCGGCCGCCCTGGCCAGGCGGCGCAGGTCGTTGGCCATCTGGGCAGAGGGGGGCATCCCGCCCGCCGTGCGCCGCACGCACAGCTGGGAGAAGCGGCGCAGCGCCTCGTCGGCGGACACCCGGCCGGCCAGCTCCTTGGCGTAACCGGACAGCACTTTGACCGGCAGCGCCCCCGCCAGCGCGAACTCCAGGAACACCGAGTCGAGCCGGTCCTCGTCGATCGCCAGCCCGTGCTCGGCCTCCGCCTTGCGCGCGCTGGAGAACATCTGGGCGGCGTAGGTGGCGTTCTCCACGCCGGTGAACACCCGTCCGGCCTGCTCGTAGAACGTGGGCAGGAAGTGCGGCACGGACGCGCCGAGCCGGCGGGCCAGCTCGTGGTAGCCGTCGAGCGCGTTCTTGGGCTTGGACTTGGCCTGCCGGGCGATCCGCTCCAGCTCCGGCACGACGGCGAGGGCGTGCTGCCCGTCGCCGGGGTGGTGCACCAGCACCCACTCGGGGAAGCCGAGCGAACGGCGTAACCCGAGCCCGACCACCGCGGGCTCCCCGTCGGGCTCCAGGCCCAGGAACCCGGCCGCCAGGTCCTCGGCCGCCCCCAGCTCGCCCGCGACCAGGCGGACGACCACGCGGTCGTCGAGCGCTGGGTGACGGTAGCGGCGGGCGGTCATCGGCACGGCGCCCTCGCCCGTGCTCTCGGTGTCCGGCGGCAGGATCGCCCCGGCCTTCAGCAGCTCGTCGCTGTGTTTGATTGGTCGCTCGCTTCGCTCGCTCATGCGTCCTTGCCCTCCTCGACCTTGCGCCCCGCGTACAGCGCCGCGGCCATCCGCATCCCCTCCGACCAGGCCACCGGGCCGACCTCGCGCAGCGGCAGCGTCCTGCCGTCGAGGTCCTGCCAGGTCAGGCCACCCGTGGTCACCTCGTCGTCCCAGTACGGCTCGCCGATCCAGACGCTCGCCTCGGTGATGGCCCCGGCGTCGCGGACCCGGCAGGTGGCGTAGCCGCCGGTGACCCGGTAGCCGAGCGTGGTGGCCCGCGCGGCCAGGCCGAAGCGGGAGTCGTACGTGCCGCCGGAGAACTCCGTCACGGTCGTCGCCTTGCCGTCCAGGTCGGCGGGCTTGCGCCAGGTGGCGCGGTGGATCTGCTCGACCTTCTGGACCACGCCCAGCTCGGCCGCGAACTCCCGCAGGTCGTCGAGGTCGGGCAGCAGCACCGGGTGGGGCAGCGTCACCGTGCGCGGCGACAGCCGTACGGTCTCGCCGTCGAGGTTGACCACCCGCAGCTCGCCCGTCTCGGTGGCGTCGCGCAGGAAGCCCACCTCGTCGGGGTCGTCGCCGACCACGGCCAGGTCGCGCAGCGCCGACTGCCACGCCTCGTCCGGCCACACCCGGGCCAGCAGCCCGGTCGGCACGGGCAGTGACGACACCATCCACAGGTCCGCCTGCGCCACGCACGAGGCGGCGTGGCGGTCGAGCCACTCGGCGAACCGGCGCAGCCGGTCCACCTCAGGGTGATCACGCAGCGCCTTCGGCAGCGATTTCAGCTGCCGTCCCGCCGACCGGCCGGAGGTGGCTCGCGCCGCCACCCGGCCCTCTATCAGGGCAACCTCGTACCCTTCGCCTGCTGCCAGCCAACCCAAGGGGTCCCCGCCTTCCAGAAGCCCGAATCCGGGCATGAAATGTCGAATGAGCAGGGGTTTCCGTGCCCCTGCCGCTGTTGTTGCGCCGAACCTAGCGGCACTGACCGACAAATGCGCGGATCTCGCGAATTATCGGGCGCGCGGCCTTGCCGCGGCCGCGATGGGACTCCCGATAGTCTGGCGGCATGATCTTAGTGACCGGCGCCACCGGCAACGTCGGCTCCGAACTCGTCGCCGCGCTGGCCTCCGCCGGCCGGCCGGTCCGGGCGCTCGTCCGCGACCCGCGGCGCGCCCTCCCGGCCGGCGCCGAGCCCGTGACCGGTGACCTCAACCAGCCGGAGAGCCTGGCCGCGGCGCTCGACGGCGTCCAGGGGCTGTACCTCATGCCGGGCTATGCGAACTTGCCCGGACTGCTGGCGCGCGCCCGCGACGCCGGCGTGCGGCACGTGGTGCTCCTGTCCGGCGGTTCGGCCGCGCTGGAGGACCTCGGGAACGCCGTCTCCCGCTACATGACGCTCTCGGAGCGGGCCGTGCGCGAGTCGGGCCTGGCCTGGACGTTCCTGCGGCCCAGGTCGTTCATGTCCAACGCGCTGCGCTGGCTACCGCAGCTCGAGGCCGGCGACGTGGTGCGGGTGCCGTTCGCCGACGTGCCGGTCGCGGCCGTCGATCCGTACGACATCGCGGCCGTCGCGGCCCGCGCGCTGCTGGGCGGCGAGCACGAGGGCCGGATCCACGAGCTGACCGGCTCCCGCGCGCTGCTGCCCGCCGACCAGGTCGCCGTTCTCGCCCGGGTGCTGGGCCGAGACCTGCGGTGCGAAGGGCTGACGAACAGCCAGGCGCGGGCCGAGATGGAAGCGGACATGCCGGTCGAGTACGTCGACGCCTTCTTCCAGTTCTTCGTGGACGGCACGCTCGACGAGGCGACGGTCCACCCGACCGTGGAGGACGTGCTCGGACGGCCGCCGCGCACGTTCGAGCAGTGGGCTCAGGACCACGCGGACGCCTTCCGCAAGAGCTAGCTCGTCAGGTGGGTGGGGGCGAACATGCGCAGGGTCGCGGGCAGCACGACGACGCCCGGCCCCGGCGTCCGCAGCGCCCGCGCGAGGTCGCTCTCCAGGTCCTCCGGAGTGGTGCGCCAGGCGGGCACGCCGAAGGACGCCGCGAGGGCGGCGAAGTCCGGCCTCGCGAGCTCGGTCCCCGTGGCGGCGCCGAACGCGTCCGTCATGTACTCGCGCAGGATGCCGTAGCCGCCGTCGTCCACGATCAGCCAGGTCACGTCGAGCCGGTGCTGGTGCAGCGTGGCCAGCTCGGCCAGGCCGTACATCGCCCCACCGTCGCCGCTGACGGCCAGCACCGGCCCGCCGGTGGCGGCGGCCGCGCCGAGCGCGGCGGGCAGCGCGTAGCCGAGCCCGCCCGCGCCCTGCGCCGACTCCATCGGGCGTGGCCAGGCGGACCAGGCCCAGTACGCCAGGATCGTCATGTCCCAGAAGCTCAGGGCCTGCTCCGGTAGCGCGCGGTCGATGGCCGCGAGCACCGACCGTTCGAGCGCGAGGTCCTGCGCGTCCAGCCGGGCCGCGACGCGCGCGAGCACGTCGCGGACAGCCGACCGTGACGCCGATCGGGCCCCCGGCTGTGCCACCGATCGGGCCCCCGGCTGTGTCACCGACTGGGGCGCCGCCCCGTCGCGGCCGGTACGCACGCCCTTCACGGCCCGCGCCAGCTCCTCCAGCGCCAGGCGGGCGTCCGCGTGGACGGCCAGCCCCGGATGGTTGGACTCGAGCTTGCCGAGATCGGCCTCGATCTGCACGACCTGGCCCCTCGGTCGCATCGTGTGGTAGTTGCTGGACAGTTCCCCCAGCCCCGACCCGACGACCAGTAGCACGTCGGCCTCCTCCAGGAACGCCGTCAGGTGCCGGTCCTCCAGCCACGACTGGAGCGACAGCGGGTGCTCCCAGGGAAAGGCGCCCTTCGCACCGAACGTGGTGGCGACCGGCGCGTCCAGCTCCTGGGCCAGCTCCAGCAGGGCCGCCTGGGCGCCGGCGCGCACCACCCCGCCGCCGGCCAGGATCACCGGGTTGGCCGCGCGCGCCAGCAGGTCCGCCGCCGCTGTGACGAGCTCGGCCCGCGGGGCGAGCGGTCTCGGCGCCACCCGGAGCTCGCTCACCGCCGGGATGCCGGTCTCGGCGAGCAGCACGTCCTGCGGGATCTCCACCAGGACCGGGCCCGCGGGCGCGGTCAGCGCGATCTCCCACGCCTCGGCCAGCGCCGGCGCGATCTGCCCGGCCGTCCGCACCACGTGCACCGACTTCACGACGTCCCTGAAGGAGGCGGCCTGGTCCGGCAGCTCGTGCAGGTAGCCCTTGCGCCGCCCGCCCAGCCCGTCCGCCGGGATCTGGCTGCTGACGGCCAGCACCGGTACGGAGGCCGCGCGGGACTCCATGAGCGCGGGGAGGGTGCCCAGCGCGCCCGGGCCGGTGGAGACGAGGAAGGGCGTGACCGAGCCGGTCGCGCGGGCGTGGCCGTCGGCGGCGAACGCGACGCTCAGCTCGGTACGGCACCCCACGTAGCGCAGGTCCGAGCGGCGCAGCGCGTCGAACAGGCCGAGCGCGTGCTGCCCCGGCTCGCCGAAGACCGTGGTGGCGCCGAGCGCGGCCAGCGACTCGACGACCAGGTCGCCGCCCGTCCGCACGACTTGTCCCCCTGACATGGTCGGATCCTCTCGTCTACAGGACCTTGGCCAGGAAGGCCCGGGTCCGCTCGTGCCGGGGCCGGGCGATCAGCTCGGCGGCCGGTCCCGCCTCGACGACCAGCCCGTCGTCCATGAAGACGACGTGGTCGGCCACCTCGCGGGCGAACCCGATCTCGTGCGTCACCACGACCATCGTCATGCCCGCTCCGGCCAGGTCCTTCATCACGTCGAGGACCTCGCCGACGAGCTCGGGGTCGAGCGCGCTGGTCGGCTCGTCGAACAGCATCAGCTTCGGCTTCATGGCCAGGGCCCGGGCGATCGCGACGCGCTGCTGCTGGCCGCCGGACAGCTGGGCGGGGTGGTGACCGGCCCGCTCCTCCAGGCCGACCCGCCGCAGCAGGTCGAGCGCCTCCCGCCGGACGGCCTCGCGGGGCCGTCCGAGCACGTGCGTGGGCGCCTCCATGACGTTCTCCAGCGCGGTGCGGTGCGGGAAGAGGTTGAAGCGCTGGAACACCATGCCGATGTCCCGCCGCTGGTCGGCCACCTCGCGCGGGCGCATCTCGTACTTCTTCCCGCCCGAGCGGCGGTAGCCGACCAGGTGGCCGTCGACCCAGATCTCCCCGGCGTCGAGCCGCTCGAGGTGGTTGACGCAGCGCAGGAACGTCGACTTGCCCGAGCCCGACGGGCCGAGCAGGCACACCACCTGGCCGGCGTGGACCGTCAGGTCGATGCCCTTGAGCACCTCGACCTTCCCGAAGCTCTTGCGCACGCCCCTCGCGACGAGCAGTTCGTTCACGATCGGCCTCCGAACCGTCGTTCGAGCCGTGACTGGGCCAAGGTCAGCAGCGTGGTCAGGACGAGGTACCAGAGGCTGGCGACGATCAGCAGCGGGATCTGCTGGAAGTTGCGCCCGTAGATCAGCTGGGCGCTGGTCAGCAGGTCAGGCAGGCCGATGACCAGCACGAGGGAGGTGAGCTTGAGCATCGAGATCGTCTCGTTGGCGGTCGGCGGCACGATCACCCGGGCCGCCTGGGGCAGGATGACGCGCCGGTAGACCAGCGCGGGCCGCATGCCCAGCGCCTCGGCCGCCTCCCGCTGCCCGTGGTCGACCGAGCCGATGCCCGCCCTGACGATCTCGGCCATGTACGCCGCCTCGTTCAGCCCGAGGCCGAGGATGGCCGCGGTGAACGGGGTGATCAGCGCGTTGACCGGCGCGGAGAAGAACTCGGGGCCGAAGGGGACGCCGAGGCTGATCCGCGGCATCACGGCGCCCAGGAAGAACCAGAACAGCAGTTGGACCAGGATGGGCGTGCCGCGGAAGAGCCAGACGTAGCCGGCGGCGACCCAGCGCAGCAGCGGATTGTCCGACAGCCGCATGATCGCCAGCGCGGTGCCGAGCACGGCGCCCGCCAGCATGGCCAGCGCCGTCAGCTCGACCGTGAGCAGCAGCCCGCGCATGATCGACCGCTCGAAGAGGTAGCCGGCCACCAGGTCGAGCCGGAGCGCCGGGGTGGTCAGCACGAAGTTGACCGCCATCGCGGCCAGCACCGCGAGCACCGCGGCGGCCACCCACCGGCCGGGCCGCCGCAGCGGCACTATGGGCTCAGTCATGAGCCCGCGTTGATCGCGGCGTCCTTGAACGCCTGCGCCTGCAGGTTCCACTTGGCCAGGAGCTGGTCGTAGGTCCCGTTCGCGATGACCTTCTTCAGCGCGGCCTGAACGGCGTCACGCAACTGCGGCTTGCTCTTCGGGACCGGGATGCCGACGGGCAGCGGGTCGATCGCGCTCACCGCGACCTCGAACTGCTGCGGAGCCTGCTTCACGCTGTAGGCCAGGGTCAGGTCGAGCGCGGCGACCATGTCGGCCCGCTTGGACTGCAGGGCCTGCACGGCGCTCGCCTGGTCGGGGAAGGGGACCTTCTCCACGGCCGGTTTGCCGGCCCCGGCGCACTTCTTCGTGACGTCGTCCACGAGCAGGTCGCCGGTCGCGGCCTTCTCGACCGCGACCTTCTTGCCGCACATGTCGAGGGTCTCCTTGACGCCCTGCGGGTTGCCCTTGGACACCATGAGCGCCGACCCGGACTTGAGGTAGTCGACGAAGTCCACCTGCTGCTGGCGTTCCTTCTTGTCGAGCATGCTGGTCAGGCCGAGGTCGTAGCGGCCCGCGTTGAGGCCGCCGATGATGCCGTCGAAGCTGACGTTCTCGAAGGCGAACTCCACGCCCAGCACCTCGCCGAGCGCCTTGCCCAGGTCGGCGTCGAACCCGAGCACGGTCTTGTTGTCGGTGTCGAAGAACTCCATGGGCGGGAAGGAGACGCCGGAGGCCACCCGTACCTTGCCGGCCTGCCGGATGTCGGCCGGGAGCAGCTTGGCGACCGCCTCGTCCTTGGCGCCCGCCGCGATCTCGGTCTTGGGCGCCGCCGTGGTGGTCTCCTCGGGCGCGGCGCATCCGGTGAGGGTCAATCCGGTGAGCAAAGTGATGGCGAGTGCTCTTCTCATGTGATGCCGTGCCTTCCCGAACAGGGGCGAATGACTACAGAGTGTGGATGCCGCACCCCCAACCTTCAATCGGGGCAGCACTGAAGGCCCGCCATATCCTTTGTGGGTGACCACAAAGGTGTCCGTGGAGGACCTGCTGCGCTCTCCCGCTCTCCAGCTGCGGCTCCTGGCCGGTGAGGCCGGGCTGGGGCGGTCGGTGTCGTGGGCGCACGTCAGCGAGCTCGACGACCCCACGCCCTGGCTGCTCGGCGCGGAGGTCATCATGACGACGGGGATCGCGATCCCGCGCCAGGCCGCCAAGCAGCGCGCCTACCTGGAACGGCTCGACGACGCGGGCGTGTCGGCGCTCGCTCTGTCGGCGCAGCTGCACGTGCCGCCGCTGCACGACGCGTTCATCCAGGCCGCCGAGGAGCGGGGGATGCCGGTACTGGAGGTGCCGCTGGCCGTGCCGTTCATCGCGATCGCCCAGGAGGTGGCCGCGGCCGTGCAGGAGGACGCCAGGCAGCGTCTCGGCGCGCAGCTGCAGGTGTTCGGGGCGCTGCGCTGGCTGGCGGCCGAGGACCTCGACAGCGCGACGCTGTTCAAGCGGCTGGAGCGGCTGTCCGGCTACGAGGTCTATCTGTGCACCCCGCAGGGGCGGCCGCTGCTGCCGGGGGTGCCGGTGCCCGACGTCGCGGTGCTGCCTTCCGAGCCGGAGGCGCCGCCCACCATTCCGGGCGGGTTCGTCCTGCCCGTCCCTGCGCCGGGAGGTCCGGCGGGCTTCCTCGTCGCCTTCGAGCGCCAGGGAGCCAGGCCCGCCGGGCTGGCCGTGGTGCAGCACATCGCCACGGTGGCCGCCCTGCAGGTGGCCATGGCCCGCAACGAGCGCGAGACGCTGCGCCGCCAGGGCGCCGAGACCCTGTCCGAGCTGCTCCAGGACGTCCTCGATCCGGCCGCGGCGCGGCGGCGCCTGGTCAGGCTGGGCATCCCCGTGGACGCGGAGCTGGCCCTCCTCGTGATCAGGAACGCGCCCGACGAGGCCATCCACCGGGCGCTCGACGACGAGCCGCACCTGATGCTCCGCCGGGGCGACGACCGCTACGTGCTCGGCTCGCCCGCTCTCGGCCCGGCGATCGCCGCGCTGCCGGGGGTCGCGGCGGGCATGAGCAGGCCGTTCCCGCCCGGGGAGTCCATGCAGATCCCCAAGCGGGAGGCGGTGTGGGCGGCCTCCACGGCGTCCGAGTCGGGGCGCGCGCTGATCCACTACGGCGACGACACCACCGGCCGGTGGCTGCCCGACGACCCGTGGGCGCTCACCGCGCTGGTCGAGAACGTGCTCGGCAAGGCGCTCGCCTACGACTCCGCGCACGGGTCCCAGCTCCTGACGTCCGTGCGGACCTGGATGGAGCGCGACCGGCGCACCGAGGACGCCGCGGGCGCGCTGCACATCCATCCCAACACCCTGGCCTACCGCCTGCGCAGGTTCTCCGAGCTGACGGGCCGCGACCTGACGTCCACCGCCGCGTTCGCCGAGGTCTGGCTGGCGCTGCGGGCGGGCCGCCAGCTCGGTCTCATGGACTGACGCCGTGACAGCGCCGTGTCAGCGGGGGATCGGCGGCGGCGGGCATCGTCATGCGCACGCCAGAGGTACGGCGCGGCAAGCCGGAGGCCTCGGCGTCCCCGGACGAGAAAGGACGCACATGAGCGGCACTGGTCCGTCACCACATGGGCGCCGAGCCGGCCGAGGGCTACCGCCTCAAGCCGACCCCGCTCGACATGGACCTCATCTCCGGGTTCTTCGGGTGAGCTACCCGGACATGACCCGCTGGCGGGCCCATGCCGCGGCCGCCACGTTGACGAGCATGCGCCCGAAGACCAGGCCGTGGAAGGGGGAGATCGCCCACCAGTAGAGGTGGCCGAGCAGGCCGCGCGGGTGGAAGATCGCCCGCTGACGGTAGTAGGTGCGGCCGTCGGAATTGGAGACGCCGAGCTCCAGCCAGGCCAGGCCAGGCAGCCGCATCTCGGCGCGCAGGCGCAGCAGGCGGCCGGGCAGCACCTCCTCCACCCGCCAGAAGTCGACGGCGTCCCCCACCCGCAGCCGGTGCTCGTCACGCCGCCCGCGGCGCAGTCCCACACCGCCGAACAGCCTGTCCAGCAGGCCACGCAGGCGCCACGCCACCGGCAGGGAGTACCAGCCGTTACGCCCGCCGATGCCCTCGATCACCTGCCACAACGCCTCCGGGCCCGCGGCCACCCGGATGACACGGCAGTCGGTGTACAGGCTGCCGCCCGCCCAGTCGGGGTCGGTGGGCAGCGGATCGCTCGGGGCGCCCGGCGTGGAGGCCGACGACCAGCGGGTGGCCACGTCGGCCTCCTTGATCTTCTTGAGGGCCAGCGACACGGCCTCGCTGAAACCGATCAGCCCTTCCTCGGGGTCGGGCACGTACCGGACGATGTCGTGCTCGCCGCAGACCGCCTCGTTGCGCAGCGACTCGACCAGCGGCCGCGCGATCCCCGAGGGGACCGGGGTGACCAGGCCCACCCACAGGCTCGACAACCTCGGGGTGAGCACCCACACCGGAATGATCAACCGGTGGGGCAGGCCGGCCGCGGACGCGTACCCCTGCATCATGTCGCCATAGGTCAGCACGTCCGGGCCGCCGATGTCGAACCCGCGGTTGACCTCGCCGGGCACCTCTGCCCAGGCGGTGAGATACCGCAGCACGTCCCGTACGGCGATGGGCTGCGTACGGCTCCGCACCCAGCGAGGCGTCGTCATGACCGGCAGCCGTTCGGAGAGGTGGCGCAGCATCTCGAAGGACGCCGAACCCGAGCCGATGATCACCGCGGCGCGCAGCACCACCGCGGGCACGCCCGACCCGAGGAAGATCTCACCCACCTCGGCCCTGGACCGCAGATGCGGCGAGAGCCGCTCGCCCGGGACCAGCCCGCCGAGGTAGACGATGCGGCTCACCCCGGCCTCCTCGGCCGCCGCCGCGAAGGTCCGGGCCGCCCTGCGGTCGATCTCGGCGAACTGCCCTGACCCGCCCATCGCGTGGATCAGGTAGTAGGCCACGTCGACGCCGTCCAGGGCCGCTCGTGTCCGTCCGTGATCGGTGGCGTCGGCCGCGGCCACCTCCGTCCGCGCCACCCACGGCAGATCCCGCAGCCTGCCGGGCGAGCGCGCCATGCAGCGGACCTCATGCCCGGCCGCGAGCAGCTCGGGGACCAACCGGCCGCCGATGTAGCCGGTGGCCCCGGTGACCAGGCAACGCGCCATCTCCGTGCCCTCCACTGCCGGTGACCCTCTTATGCCCGTTCCATCCGGCGTCGCGGCGAATCGGAAATCTGCGCAAAGATGGCTTTGCCGTGGACCGCCCGGCCTATGCCCCGCGCGTCGCCTGCGGCGTGGCTTCGCCGGCCGCAGCCGGGAGGGGCGGGCGCGGACCGCGCGCACGTCCCTCGTGGCGCACCGGGGTCTCCTGGTACGGGACCCGTTTGAGCAGCCCCTCGGCCACCGGCCGGTTGAGCCGTTGCCGCCGACTGGGCCGCCGACCGGGCCGGAGCGCGCGTGGAAGAAGACCGCGTGCATCCTGTGCGAGTGCAACTGCGGGCTGGAGGTGCAGACCGACGGCAGGCGCCTGCTCAGGATCCGCGGAGACAAGGACCACCCGTCCTCGGCGGGCTACACCTGCGAGAAGCCGAAACCCCTCTGACCGCGCCCGCCCGGGCGGGCGCGGTCAGGACTCAGGCGTCCTCGTCCACCTGGATGGCGGCCGCCGGGCAGACGGCGGCGGCCTCACGTACGGCGGCGTGCTGGTCCGCGGCGGGCTCGGCCTCCAGGAGGATGACGATGCCGTCGTCCTCGTTCTGGTCGAACACGTCCGGCGCGATCAGCACGCACTGGCCCGCGCCGCAGCACTTGGCCTCGTCCACGATGATCTTCATCTGAGCCTCCTCCTCACCAGCGGACCGGGACCTGGCGCAGGCCGCCGACCACGAGGCCCTCCACCCGGTGCAGCTCCTCCACCGGCACGGCCAGCTCCAGGGTGGGCAGCTTGCGCAGCAGCACCTCCAGGACGACCTGCAGCTCGGTGCGGGCCAGGGACTGGCCGAGGCAGGAGTGGGAGCCGGAGCCGAAGGCCAGGTGCGGGTTCGGGCTGCGGGTCAGGTCCATCTCGGCGGCCGCGTCGAAGGCGCTCTCGTCGCGGTTGGCGGCGGCCATGCTGCAGATCACGGTCGTGCCGCGGGGCAGCACCGTGCCGCTGACCTCGGTCTCCTCCTTCAGGTAGCGGGGCAGGCCGAAGCCGGAGTTGGCGTCGAAGCGCAGCGACTCCTCCACCGCCGTGCGCACCAGCGAGGGGTCGGCCAGCAGCCGCTCCCAGCGGGTGCGGTCGGACAGCAGCATCCCCACCATCTTGCCGATCATGTTGGCGGTGGTCTCGTGGCCGGCCACGAGCAGCCCCATCCCGGTGGCCAGCAGCTCGACGTCCGTCAGGCCCTCACCTTCGGCGGCGCTCGCCTCGATCAGCTCGCTGAGCAGGTCGTCGCCCGGCGTCACCCGCTTGGCGGCCACGTGCTCGGACATGTACTGGATGAACTCGGCCAGCGAGGCGTCGGTCTCCGCCTGGGTGAACTTGGTCAGGTTGAGCAGGCTGTCCGACCAGTGGGCGAAGCGGTCCCGGTCGGACGCGGGCACGCCGAGCAGGTCGCAGATCACGTACACCGGCAGCGGGAAGCCCAGGGACGCCTTGAGATCGCCGGGGGCGCCGCGCTCGACCATGTCGTCGATGAGCTGCTCGGCCATCTGCGCCATGGCGGGCCGCAGGGCGGCCATGCGCTTGGCGGTGAAGTACTTGCCGACCAGGCGCCGCCACCGCTGGTGCGGCTCGCCGCTGTCCGGGATGACCGACGCCATCTCGCTGCTGAACAGCCCGCCGTCGTCGTTGGCCGACAGCCGGGCCGCGTCGGGCGCGTTCAGCAGGCGGGTGAAGCGCGGGTCGGCCAGCACCTGCTTGACGTCCTCATACCGGGTGAGCAGCGTGGCCTCGTCGCCGCTGGGCAGCGTGACCCGCGCGACCGGGCACTTCCCCCGCAGCTCCGCCCACTCGGCGGGCGGCTCCAGCGCCGCCTCGCTCGGGATCGGATAGCTCAGGACCTGCTCGCTCTGCGTCATGCGGTATCTCCTCAAAAGGGTACGGAAACAGCGACGTCGCGCTCTGGCGATGCGAGTCCAGGCCGTGGGGGTGACATGCGGCAGCAACCGGACTGCATCGTCCGGTTGCAACCGTAGCCCCGCCCCCGGCGTGTGTCGAGGGGTGGGGTCGATTACGACCGGAATACCGGACGACATCGTCCGGTTGCTACCGTACTGCTATGGCCAACACGCGTCGACCCAACAGAGGCCCCAGCGCCGCCGCCGAGAACCGCGCGGCGCTGATCGCGGCGGCCCGCGAGCTGTTCGCCACCGACGGCTTCGACGCGCCGCTCACCTCGATCGCGCGGGCCGCCGGCGTCGGTCAGGGCAGCCTCTACCGGCACTTCCCCGACCGCGTCAGCCTCGCGCTGGCCGTGTTCGACGACGGCATCAGGGCGCTGGAGGAGCTGGCCACCGACCCGGCCGCCACGCTCGACGACGTGCTGGCGCTGACGACCGAGCAGGCCATCGCCTCGACGGCGTTCATCGCGATGGTCAGCGCCACGGATCCGCGCATCATGCGCCTGCGCTACCAGGTGGAGGCGCTGCTGGAGGGCCCGCTGGCGAGGGCGCGGGAGGCCGGCCGCGTACGCGAGCACGTCACCGCCGAGGACCTGGTGACGGCCCTGGGCATGATCGCGGGGCTGCTCGCCAAGATACCGGCCGAACTCCGGCGCGAGACCGCCGACCGCGCGTGGCTGCTGCTCCGCAAGGGCCTGGAGCCCTGATCGATCCGGCGCTCCCGGCTGCTCGCCTCAGGCTCGCGTCCGGGTCGTGTAGGAGTGGGCGCCGGCTCCGGCCAGGGCGCCGCCCTCGACGATCAGGTACTCCTCGCGGATCGGCGTGCCGTCCAGCCACGATTCGAGGATCTCGCGGGTGCCGGCCGCGTAGCGGGCCTGGGCCGACAGGGACGAGCCGGAGATGTGCGGGGTCATGCCGTGGTGCGGCATGGTCCGCCACGGGTGGTCGGCGGGCGCGGGCTGGGGATACCAGACGTCGCCCGCGTACCCGGCGAGCTGCCCGCTCTCCAGCGCCCGCACGATCGCGTCGCGGTCGGCGATCTTGGCCCGCGCGGTGTTGATCAGGTACGTGCCCCGCTTCATCGAGCCGATCAGCTCGTCACCGAACAGCCCCTCGGTCTGCGGGTGGAGCGGCGCGTTGACGGTCACCACGTCGCAGTGGGGCACCATGGCGGCGGCGTCGGGGTGGAAGGTGAGCCCGAGCTCCTCCTCGACCTCGCGCGGCAGGCGGTGCTTGTCGGTGTAGTGCAGGTGCACGTCGAACGGCTTGAGCCGGCGCAGCACGGCCAGCCCGATGCGGCCAGCGGCGACGGTGCCGATGTGCATGCCCTCGACGTCGTAGGAGCGGGCGACGCAGTCGGCGATGTTCCAGCCGCCGTCCAGAACCGTCCGGTGGGACGGCAGGTAGTTGCGCACCAGGGACAGGATCATCATCACGACGTGCTCGGCGACGCTGATGCTGTTGCAGTAGGTGACCTCGGCGACCGTGACGCCGCGGGCGATGGCGGCGTCGAGGTCGACGTGGTCGGAGCCGATCCCGGCGGTGATCGCCAGCTTGAGCTTGGGCGCGCGGGCGATGCGCTCGGCCGTCAGGTACGCGGGCCAGAACGGCTGGGAGATCACCACGTCGGCGTCGGCGAGCTCGCGGTCGAAGGCGGAGCCGTCGCCGTCCTTGTCGGAGGTGACGACCAGCGTGTGGCCGCGCTCCTCCAGGAATCGGCGCAGGCCCAGCTCGCCGGAGACGCTGCCGAGCAGGTGGCCGGGGGTGAAGTCGATCGCTTTGGGGCTGGGCAGCGTCTGGCCGCCCGGGTAGCCGGTCAGCGCGGGCAGGCCGTCCCGCGCGTAGGTGGTCGGGTATCCGTCGATCGGGTCGTCGTACAGCACGCACAGCACCTTGGCCATGATCTCGGCTCCTCGTCGGTCGGGGTGATCTCACTGTCTGCCGACGTATATCCGCAGGTCAAAGCGTTTGTGTCTATCGGGCGATAGAGGACGCCTATGCCAGGTGGTCTCGGGCCAGCCGGTCGAACACCTCGCGCAGGTCGAGGTCGCGGGCGATGTCGAGCAGCGCCCGCGCCATCACCGACTCCGGGCCCGTACCGGGCAGCACGAGCCCCACGCGCGGCTCCCGGGCGGGCCGCTCCAGCCGGACGACCCGCATGCCCTCGGGCACCCCGAACATGTGCAGCCACGCGTGCGCGATCACGCTGGACCACCGGTGGGTCGCGACGTGCGCGAACAGGGCCGATACGGTGTCGGTCTCGATCGCGGGCACGGCCACCGCCCCGGCCTGCCGGAAGTTGGCGTCCAGGATGCGCCGGTTGCGCATCTCGGGGGCCAGCAGGGCCAGCGGCAGCGCGGCCACCTCCGCCCAGCGCGCCACCCGGCGCCCGGCCAGCTCGCCGTCGGAGGGCGTCAGCAGCAGGTAGCGCTCCTCGTAGAGGGGATGCACCTCGCCGAACTCCTCCTCGTCGTCGAGGTACGTCATCGCCATGTCGATCTCGAACTCGGCCAGCCGCCGCGTGATCTCCCGCGACGACAGCGAGGTCAGCAGCACCCGTACGTGTGGGTAGCGCTCGCAGAACGGCGTGGTCAGCAGGGAGGCGGCGGTCAGCGCGGTCGGGATCGCGCCCATCCGCAACGTGCCCGACAGCCCTTCGCGCATCTTCGACAGGTCCTGGCGCAGGGCGTCCGCGTCGGCGAGGATCCGGTGCGCCCACAGCAGCACCCGCTCGCCCTCCGGGGTCAGCCCGGCGAAGCGCTGCCCGCGCCGGACGAGGGGCACGTCCAGCTCGCGTTCGAGCTTGCGGATGGCCGCCGACAGCGACGGCTGGGAGACGTGACAGGCCGCGGCGGCGCGGGCGAAATGCCGCTCCCGGGCCAGGGCCACCAGATACTCCAACTGGCGCAACAGCACGCCACAGGATGCCCCGCCCGCACGCGCCGCGTCCATCCCCTCCCGCCGCCCTGACCCGGCCGCGCGCCGCGCCTCCACCACCGGGCGCAGGCGCGCGGTCAGGGGCGGGGGAGCAGGGCGTCCAGCAGGAGCTCGGCCAGCCGGCCGGCGGGGCGGTCGCTGTCGCGGGCGTGGCGCTCCATGGCGAGCGCCCCCGACAGCAGGGCCCGCAGGTCGGAGACGTCGACGTCGGCGCGGACGGCGCCGGCGTGCTGGGCGGCGCCGAGCAGGGAGCCGAAGGCCTCCCACACGTCGCGCTGTACGCCGTCGGAAGGCTGGACCGGCGATCCGGCGGCCTCCAGGGCGTCGCACAGCGCCTTGTTGAGCATCGCCTGATCGATCACCCGGCCCAGGAACGCGAAGAACTCCTTACCGGGCCGCTCGGCCGCCGAGAGCGCGCGGGCCTCCTCGGCGAACTGCCCGATCCGGTCATGGATCACGGCCTCGAACAGCGCCTCCTTCGAGGGGAAGTGCCGGTAGATCGTGCCGGCGCCGACGCCCGCCCGCCGGGCGATCTCGTCCAGCGGGACCGCCATGCCCTCGGCCGAGAACGCGGCCTCGGCGGCCTCCAGCACACGGGCGCGGTTGCGGCGGGCATCGGCGCGCAGCGGCCTGTCCGGCGTCATCGAAAGCTCCTTTCTAGACAAGCGGGGCGCGCGTTCCGTATCGTCCAGACCTGAAACGGGGCGTGCGTTCCGATTCTATTCCGTTCTCTCCGAGGGGATCACCATGTCCGAGAGCCTTCAGGCGGTCGTCGAGCATCTGCGCCAGGCCCTGGCGAGCAGGGACGCCGACGCCTTCACCGACGTGTTCGCCGGCGACGCCGTCTATGAGCTGCGGTTCGGCATGCCGGGGCGGCCGCGCCGGTTCGAAGGCGTACAGGTCATCCGTGAGCACATGAAACAGGGCGCCTCCGGCGGGATCGCGCGGCTGCTGAGCTTCGACGACGTCCACGCCACCGTCTACGAGACCACCGACCCGGAGGTGGTCGTCGTGGAGTTCGAGCCGGAGGGGAGCGCCGGCGGGGCTCCGTTCCGGTTCGCCTCCTCTCTCGGGGTGATCCGCGTCCGCGACGGCGCCGTGATCTCCTACCTCGACTACCCCAACGCCGTGGGCGCCGCCGAGGCCGTCGGCATGCTGCCCGAGCAGGCGGCCATGCTCGCGCCCGCACGCCCCGGGAGCGCCAAGGAGGTCGCCGCGCGGCTGATCGAGGTCTCGGCGGCCGGCGACCACGAGGCGATGCTCGCCCTGTACGCGCCGGACGTGGTCATCGAGATCCCGTTCGCCCCGCCGGGCGTGCCCACGCGCTCGGTCGGCCGCGACCTCCTGCGCGCCCGGGTCGAGGCGGTTAAGGGGTTGTGGCGATTCGAGCGCGCGGACGGGGTCAACCTGCTGGAGACCGCGGACCCGGACGTGGTGGTGGCGGAGTTCACCCTGCACGGGGCCGTCACGGCCACCGGCAGGCCGTTCGCCTCCACGTACGTCATGATCGTGACGGTGCGGGACGGGCTCATCGTGCACTCGCGCGACTACGGCAACCCCATGGTCTCGGCCGAGCTGATGCGCGAGGTGGCCGGCGCGTGAGAGCTCCGCTCAGGGGGCGGTGAGCGCCTCGATCAGCTGTTTGGCGAACTCCTCGGGGGCGTCGGTGAAACTGTGCCCGCCAGGGAACTCGACCAGCCCGAGCCCGAGCCGCTCCGCCAGCACCGCGGCGGGCCGGTACGGCAGATGCCCCCTGCTCTCGCGCCCGGCGGCCAGCACCAGCCGGTCGGCGACGCGGCCGAGCGCGTCCAGGTCGGGGACATAGGACGTGAACTGCCGCAACTCATGCTCCATCATGATCGGAGCGTTGTTCATCAGCCGGGTCATCATCTCGGCGGCCCGGGGCGGCAGCGAGGCCGGGTCCGGCAATGGCCGGAGGGTGCCGCCGATGCCCTCCATGAACCGGGCGGACGCGGCCGCGAGCCCCTGCTCGCGGAAGAGCTGGTGAACTTCCTCGACGAAGGCCAGCTGCGCGGGGGCGTCGGGGAGGACGGCGAAGCACGGCGGCTCGTGGGCGACCAGGCGGCGCACCCGCTCAGGGTGCCGGACGAGCAGGTCGAGGCCGACGATGGCGCCGCTGCTGCCGCCGAAGACGTAGGCGGGCAGGTCGGGGGTGACGGCGTCGAGCAGCTGGCGGGCGTCCTCGCTCTGCACCTCCACCCGCTGGTCCACGGCCGGGCCGTCAAGCCGGCTGCGCGAGTAGCCGCGTGGGTCGAGGGCGATGAGGGTGAAGTGCTCGGCGAGCGGGCCGGCCAGCACGTCGAAGACAGCCGCGTCACCGCCGCCGCCCGGCAGCAGCAGGAGCGCGGGTCCGCCGCCGCTGACCTCGTAGTAAAGCTCGGCGCCTGGTACGTCCAGCGTGGCCATGATGATCCCCTTTCGGTCATTCCTAGGAATGCTAGCCTATTTCCTAGGAGTCCTAGGTAAGCGGGCGTGCGAAACCCGACCACGGGCGTCTGGACGTACCGAGGGGAGCTACTGAGGGGTGAAGGGGAGGTAGACGGTGCGGGCGTCCTTGCGCGCCTGCCGTGCCGCCGGGATGCGGGCGGTGGTGGTGGCCGGGAGCAGCCGGGCCGCCTCGTCCCAGGGGAAGAAGCCGAAGTCGTCAAGCTCTGAAACCTGCAGGACGATCTGGCCCGGGTCCGTGACGGTGCCGCCGTCGAACACGAAATTGACCATGCTCTGCGGCCTGTCGCCCATCGGCAGCACCCAGTCGACCACCAGGAGTCCGGTCACCGCCACGCGCAGCCCGAGCTCCTCGTCGACCTCGCGGACGGCGCACTCGTGGGGGAGCTCGTCGGCCTCCATGATGCCGCCGGGGATCGCCCAGTAGGGCCGGTAGTTGGGCTTGACCATGAGGACCCGGTCCTCGGCATCGGTGAGCAGCACGCACGCAGAGGCGTAGAACGCCGGAAGTGTCGCATACCACTCCGCCGGCTCCAGGAACGACTTGCTCATCCGTCCACGCTACCCGTTGCGCCCCCGAGATCCCGGTAGCGCCGGGCCGTCTCTCAGCGCGCCGGCCCGGATGCCACGCCGGCCGCGCGCTGGGGGGCGCCCCCGCCCCGATCAGGATCGCGGTGGGCGTAGCCGGCGATCGCGAGCCCTGAGCCCACCCGGGCGACCGACAAGCCGACGCCGCGCACCAGGGAGACGTGCCCATCGCGGCGAACCCGCCGTTGCCGATGCTGTTGACGAGCGTGGCGACAGCCGGCGAGACGTAACGCGCGTGTCGACTACGGCTGCGCCGACGTGGAGGTCATGCGGGGTCCGGCTGGTCGAGCATGCGGACCATGTGCAGCTTGACGATGGACCGTCCGCCGACGATGACCGCCCGCGGCTCGCGGCCCCACGCCTCGAACCCGCATGAGCGGTAGAGCCGCTCGGCGGGCAAGTTGCCTTCCGACACGGTCAGACCGACCTGGGCCAGCCCGTCGACGGCCGCGGCGATCTCCAGGACCCGCTGGACCAGGACCTTGCCGATGCCACGGCCGGTGGCATGCGCGGAGACCGCCATGCCGAACAGCGTCGCCTTGTGGCGTTCCTGCCGGCGCACGGGTACGGACAGGCCGGCGATGCCGACGAGGCGGCCCGCGTCGTAGGCGCCCACCACCGCGTCGTCCGGCCGCCCGGCGGTGGCCAGCCGCTCGATCGTCGCGGACAGCGGCTTGGCGCTCTCCTCCTCGTAACTGGAGGTGAACGCCGTGGGGGCGGCCCGCAACGCCTCCAGGCGAAAGGCCCGGTACTCCGCGGCGTCGTCGACGCCGAGTTTGCGTACGGTCACGCTCTCGCGCCCCATGCCCGGTCTCCTCCCGCGGCTTTCTGGGCGATCAGGCGAGGCGGACACGGGTGCACCGGGTGATGTAGGGAAGGCTGATCTCCTCGCGACCTTTGAGATCGGGATGCGAATCCAGGAGCCTGTCCACGTCGGCCAGCAGCAGCGCCCTGTCCGCCTCCGGCAGCGTGATCACGTAGCTGCGGGAGGCGACCATGTCCAGGAGCTCGGCGCGGGTCATCACATGACTCCAGCGAATCTCCATGTGCTCGGGCCGGCCGAACGGCTCGCCGATGGACGGTCTTGTGTCGATCGTGGACCGGGAGTGCCGGCGAAGAATGCCATCCAGATCCGCCACCCACGGCTCGGCGAGATCTCGGACATTCCACACCAGTGACAGGGTTCCGCCCGGCACGAGAACGCGCGCGACCTCCGGCACGGCCAGAGCGGGGTCCACCCAGTGCCAGGTCTGCGCGACGACGACCGCGTCGACGCTGCCGTCCTCCAGCGGGATGCGTTCGGCGCGCCCCTCGCGTACCTCCGCCTTGCGGAGCGCCACGCACAACCGCCGGCGCATCTGCTCGGACGGTTCGACCGCGACCACCTTCAGCCCGGCCTCGACAAGGAGCCGGGTGTACTGTCCCGTGCCCGCGCCCAGATCGAGCACGCGCCGGGCCCGACGCGGCACCAGCCACTCGACCGAGGACAGCGGGTATCCGGGTCGCCCCCGATGATAGGCACCCGCGGCGGTGTCGAACGAGCTCGCCTGCACCTGGCGTGACCAGCGCCGGGTGGCGCCCTGCCGCGTCATGCCGCACGCCCGGCCTATCTCCTCCCAGCTCACCTGCCCGCTGCGCCGCAGCTCGCCGATGATCTCCGTCCTGCGCCACTCCAGAGCCGAGATGGTCTCCGTCAATCGCGCAAGAGCGGCCAGCCCGCCACCACTGGCTACTTCGTCCGCGGTACTTCGTGCGTCAGCACCGAATTGCTCCGAATCCACGCGAGGCAACATATGTTGCCCTGGATTCAAGTGTCAACATGTGTTGCGTCGATGTGGCTGCTGCGCGACGTTCCGCCAAGAGCAGCCATGTCTACGTCAACTCCGCCCTGATCGCGCTGGACGACTTCCATACCCGCCGGAGCCAGGCAAGGCCGACGTCGCCCCCCAAGAACGCGCCCGCATCCGCCGACTGCGCGCCGTCGAGGCATCCCTGTCCCCATGCGACCGGTGCATCGCGCTGGTCCCTCCTGTAGCGAGGTCGTCGGCCTCGACGTGGACGACCTCCTGCTCTCAGCCCGCAAGGACAGGCTGCGCCTGCATCCACCCCGAGTGCCGCCACGAACTGAAGCTCGAACGCCCCCAGTCGGACCCACACCGGCGACAATCGAGCCCTGCTCCTCAATGCCAAGGGCGGATGGCTGACCGCCCGCGCGCCCGGCGGCATCATCGCCGCCATCCCGCAGACGGCCGGTCTGAACGATGTCACCGCGGCGCACGTTTTGCGCCACACCTTCGCTCCTCGTCCTTGACGCCGAGATCCTGGGCCATGCCCGCCTGTATCTCTGCTTCACCCGCTTCTTAAAGGGGCGCAAGGCCTGCCGGCCAGGGTCTGGCGAGTTCGAAACCTCTGTGGAGATATGGCGGGCAAAAGTTATGGTGTACGGCTTTTGTGGCATTTTGGGCGAAATGTAACTCCCGTGTTCTCAATGGCTGCCCACACTGGAGAGGCAGCCGGGGTGCGAGCCCGGGGCTGCGTTCGAGCCGTGGCAGGTTCGCCCGCCGCGGCACACCGAACTCGGGGGGATCACAGTGAAACGAGTGCTTCTCGCGGCGGCGTTGGCGCTGGCCGCCGGTGCCACTGGTACCGCCGGCGCAGCTGTCCACACACGTACGCCGGTGCCGTCGCCGGAGGAAACAACCATGCCGGAGACGTCGCCCTCTCCTCCGGAGATGTCGCCGACTTCGCCAGAGATGTCGCCCTCTCCTCCGGAGATGTCGCCCTCGCCGACCGCCACCGTCAGCCCGTCCGGACCCGGCTGCTCCGCGATCGAGGGCAACCTGGCCGAGGTCTCGGACCAGCCGGTCGGCACCGCCCTCTCCCAGCTCTCCGAACTCTCCAAGCTGTCGGAGGCGGTGAAGAAGGCCGGGCTCGAGGAGAAGCTGGACTCCGCCACGGACATCACGCTCTTCGCGCCGGACAACAAGGCGTTCGACGCGATCCCGAAGGAAGCCCAGGACAAGCTGATGGCCAACAAGGAAGCGCTGACCAAGCTGCTGTCCTACCACGTGGTGACCGGTAAGAAGGCGCCGTCCGACCTGGTCGAGGGCGCCACGCTCAAGACCATGCAGGGCGGATCCCTGACCGTGAAGGGCTCCGGAGACAACCTGACCATCAACGACGCCAAGATCGTCTGCGGCGGCGTGATGACGAGCAACGCCACCGTCTACATCGTCGACAAGATCCTGCTGCCCCACTGACAGGACCTGACCCATCAGGGAGCGCGGTCACCGGCCGCGCTCCCCGCCGGCTCCCACCCAAGCCCACAGAGCCCTTCCCCACACCCACCCCAGACGCTCCCCGTCCCGCGCACTCCCATCTCCGTCCACGCCCATCTCCCCGGACCTCCGCCTACCTCCGCTCACCTCCGGACGACGCCGACACCGCGTACACCCCCGTTCCCCACGGCTCCTGGCCGGCCGCGCGACGGCGCAGGAGGCGCGGCACGCGGTCGCGCCGGGGGTGCCGCGTGGGCTGCCGATACGTGTACGGCCCCGGGCGGTGGGCCATCGAGGCGGTTGAGCGATCGCTTAAATCGGTCTATGGTCGGGTTAAGCAGTCGCTCAAAAGTGGATGTCGGGGGTGCGAGTCGTGCCTGCTGCGGTAGTGGTCGGCGGGGGAATCGGAGGGCTGGCGGCGGCGATCGCGCTGCACCGGATCGGGTGGCAGGTGACCGTGATGGAGCGGGCCGGCGAGTTCGGCGAGATCGGGGCGGGGCTGGCGCTCTGGCCGAACGCCACGCGCGCCCTCGCCGAATTGGGTCTGGCCGAGCAGGTGCGGGCGATCGCCGGGGTGGAGACCGTGGGCGGGGTGCGGGACCGGGCCGGGCGATGGCTGTCCAGGACGGACAACGCAGACGTCGCGCGGCGGCACGGCTGGCCGCTGCTCATGGTGCACCGGGCCGAGCTGGTACGGCTCCTCGTGGCCGCACTGCCGGCGGACGTACTGCGGCCAGGCAGCGAGGTGCGGGCCGTCCGGGCGTACTGCGACGAGGCGGTGGTCGAGTATCAGGACGTGCGGGCTCGGGCGGATGGCGAGGGGGTGGTGGTCGAGTATCGCGGCGGGCAGGTGCGGGCGGATCTGGTGGTGGGGGCCGATGGGATCCGCAGCCGGGTGCGGGGGCAGGGGTGGCCGGAGGCGCGGGCGCCCCGGTATGCCGGGTGTACGGCGTGGCGGATGGTGACCGAGCCGCTGGGCGGGCGAGGTGCCGAAGGGGCGCTGTTCTGGGGGCGGGGGGAGCGCTTCGGGTTCGCCGCGCTGCCCGGCGGGCGGTTCTACTGCTTCGCGGCGGCCCGCGCGCCCGAAGGCGGTGAGGAGGACGCGTACGCCGGGCTCATGCGCAGGTTCGGCGGCTGGCCCGATCCCGTGCCCGAGATGCTGGAGGCCGTGCCCGAGGACGCCGTGCTCCGGCACGACGTGTACACGACGCCGCCGCTGGCCACGTACGTACGGGGGAGGGTGGTGCTGCTGGGGGACGCGGCGCACGCGATGGACCCGACGCTGGGGCAGGGGGCGGGCACGGCGTTGGAGGACGCGGTCACGCTGGCCGCCTGCCTGCGTTCGGATCCGGACGTGGACGTGGCGCTCGCGCGGTACGACCGGGTGCGGCGGCCCCGTACCCAGGCGATCGTGCGCCGCTCGGCCCGGCTGGGGGCGGCGTCCCTGATGGCGTGGCGGCCGGCGGCGTGGTCACGGAACCTCGCCGCCCGCCTGGTGCCGCCCGGCCTGCTGCTGCGGTCGATGGATCCCGTCCTCGGATGGACGCCGCCTGAGCCGGCGGAACGGGGCCCCGAAGCGGTGCCCGGGCTCGGTGGAAGGCCGGGGAGCGATGCCTGACTGGACGTACCAGCCGCTGCGGGGGATCGCGGGGGCGCTGCTGGGCGTACGGCGGTCGCGGCGGGTGGCACTGCGCACGCTGGCCTGGACGGGATCGCTGCCCGGCGGCGGGCGGGCGGTCGCGCGGCTGCTCGGGCACCGGCACCCGCCCGCGCACCTGTCGGGCACCGTGGGCGGGGTGGAGGTGCGCAGCCGGCTGGGTGCGGCGGTGCCGCCCGAGGTGGCCCGGGACGCCGTACGCGCGCTGCCGCCGCTCGGCGCGGGGCTCATCCTGGTGGAGCCGGTCGCGCTCGCGGACGTGCCGCTGGTACGGGAGGCAGCAGCGGGCAGGCGGGTACCGCTGCTGGTCCGTACGGGGGACCCGGCCGTGACCGCTGCCCTGGCAGCACACGTGGACGCGATCCTCCCGGCGGACGACGAGAAGCAGCACCGGTTGGAACACGACGTGACGCAGACCCTCCCAGCGCACGTCCCGGAGGGTCACACGAAGGAGCCGCGGCTGGAGCACGACCCGCAGCAGCGCGGGCCTGCGCAAGGGGCGGAAGGAGAAAGCGGGCACGAGCACGACGCGGAGCAGGACAGATCCGTGCACGAGGTGGGGGAGGGTTGGCATAAGCGCGGCGGGGAGGGGCTTCGGTCGTGGCGTGGCGCGGAGGAGGGCGGGCCCGTGCATGACCTGGGGGAGGGTGGGTGCGGGCGTGGCGCGGTGGTGTGCCGACCGGCGCGTGGCGGGGACATCGTGCAGCCCGCTTCCCCGTCCGTCGGAGCGGCGGCCCGTATTCTTGCCGACCCCACCAAAATCGTGCTAGCCACGCCGGCGCTGCTGATCGAGGCGGGCCCCGGGTGGTTCGGGCGGGTGATGGAGGCGGCGACCCCCACCGCGCCCGTCACGTCCCTGCTGGCCACGGGTCGCGACCCCCGCCGGTGGCCCGCCTGGTGGTGGGGGCTGGTGACCGGCGCCGTCATCGCGGTCGCCGGGCTCGTGGCCGCGGCGGTCGCGCTCGGGCCGGTGCTGCTCTGGTACGACCGCGCCTTCCTCGACATGGACCAGGAGGCGTTACACGCCGTCAACCACCACCTGGTCCACTTCCTGCGGCACGACCGGATCACGCTGGCGGGCACCATGGTGGCCGTCGGCGTCCTCTACATCGGACTCACCACCGGGGGCATGCGCCGCGGATGGCCGTGGGCGCGCGAGGCGTACCTGGTCTCCGGGGCGATCGGGTTCGCCGCCGTGCCCTATCTCTTCACCCACGGGTACGTGGAGCCGCTGCACACGGCGCTGGCCGTCGTGCTCCTGCCCATGTTCCTGGCCGCGGCCCGGCGGCCCCGGGAGCGACCGCGATGGACGTCCCGTCCGGACGGACCCGAACGCGAACGCCGCCGGGCGCTCACCGGCCAGCTCCTCATGGTGATCACCGGGATCGGACTGTTCGTCGGCGGCGTGGCCGTGTCGGCCGTCGGCCTCGGCGGCGTCTTCGTCCCGAGCGACCTGGAGTACCTGGGAACCGGGCCGGACACGTTGCGGGCGGCCGGGACGCGGCTGCTGCCGTTCATCGCGCACGACAGGGCCGGGTTCGGCGGGACGCTGCTGGGCGCCGCGGCGGCGATCACCCTGCTGAGCGCCTGGGGATGGCGGCGCGGTGAGTCGTGGGTGTGGTGGACGTTGACGCTCGCGGCCGTCGCCGGGTTCGTGCCCGCCGTCGTCACCCACCTCGTCATCGGGTACGTCGACCTGTGGCACCTCGCGCCGGTCCTGTTCGGGATGGCCCTCACCGCGACCGCACTGACGCTCTCCCGCCCGTACCTGTGCTGCGCATAGGCCGCGGCGGAAAAGAGCACGGCGGACGGCGGATGGCGGATGGCAAGCTTCTCGGATCCACGGGGCTCGAGTGGCTGGCCTACAGGCTCAGGCCGGCCTCCAGGTGCGCCAACGCCGTGTCGATCTCGGCGGGCCCGTCCATGTGCGCGTTCTGTGCCCATTGGAGCCAGACCATGGCCACGACCCCGAAGACCGCGCCGACGGCGTTTCGGATCCGCGGGTCGTCCGAACCGCATCCGGCCTTCTCCGCCACCGCCTCGCACACCTCACGGATCGCATCGGGACTCCTGCGCAGGTTGGCGACCAGCAGCTCAGGCACGGTGGCTGCGAACACCTCCCGCGCGTGCCCCGCGGCGATCTCTTCGGCGGTCAGGGCGGCGAACGCCGTGCGGAACGCGCCGCGCAGCACGGTGACCGGTGCGCCCGGTGGCTGAGTGGCCAGAGCCTCGACGAGAGGCGGGAAACGATCGAGCGTGACCAGATGCTCCTTCGTCGGAAAGTAGCGGAAGAAGGTGGCGGGAGAGATCTCTGCGGCCTCGGCGATCTGCTCGACGGTGGTGGCGTTGTAGCCGCGCTCGCGGAAGAGCCGGAACGCTTCGCGCAGGATCGCCTCCCTGGTCCTGGCCTTCTTGCGTTCGCGCAGCCCACCGTCACTCATGCGTCGAACTTTACCCTGCCCACAAATGATGGTTTACTCTCAATCGAAAGTGCTATCTCAAATTCCTCCTTCTCGGAGCCGCGTGCACACGTACGACAATGGAGGTGGTCCGTCATGGGCGAAGACATCAACGGCCTGCATCATGTGGGCCACATCGTGCTGGACATGGACCAGGCGATGGAGCGGTATCGCCGGCTGGGCTTCACGGTCCCCGCCCCCGCCTATCCCGTTCTTCCCCGTGTGGCGGGAGGCCCTGTCGAGCCGTTCGGGGTGTCCAACACCCACGTGTACTTTCCCGGCGACTTCGTCGAGTTGGTGGCCGTCATCGACGAGACCGGCCGCGTGCCGGGCGGAGCCCGCCCGATGCCACTGCAGGTGCCCGACGACAAGCTGCCAGGGCTGGTGGCCGCCCTCGACGCCACCGCCGCGAACATCGCGTCCTTTCTCCAGCGTTTCCAGGGTCTCCACATCATGATCGCCAACACGCCGGACATTGACAGCGTCGCCGCGCGGCTGACAGCCGGGGGCGTCGGCCACGGCGGCGTGCACGCCGTCCAGCGGCCCGTGGAGACCAGCGCAGGGACCAGGATGGAGCCCGCTCGCTACCTTGAGATCTCCGATCCCGATCTGCCCGCGGGGCGCGTGCCGGAAGGCAGGATCGGGTTCGCCGAGAACGCGCCCGTCGAAGCGTCCCAGGACCAGCGGCACACCGGCCATCCCAATGGCGCAACCGGTCTGGTCGAATGCGTGCTGTGCGTCGCCGACTCGGCGTTGCCCGAGCTGGAGCAGCGCTACGGTACTTACTTCGGCCAGGCGCGGGCCCTGGGCCCAGGCGCGGCGCGCTTCGACCGGGTAGACGTCACCGTCGTGTCCGCGTCGGCGCTCGCCGATCTGCTGCCCGGTGAGCGTCCGGCGGCGCTGCCGGCGTTCGTCGCCTACACGGTGTCGGTACGCGACATCGCCGTCACCCGGCGGCTCCTGCGCGCCAACGACATCCCGGTCACCCGGACCGGTCCCGGAGAGATGTTCGTGCCCGCCTCCGCTGCTCTGGGCGCCGCGATCATCTTTCGCCAGGACGACTGAGACAACTTCCGCACGACGACCTGCTCACAGGTCGGGCCATTGCCGCCACCTCTGAGCTGACCGTCGGCGTCAGCGGTTTGACTCCACGTTCTCCAGGAGGCGTTTGAGCAGCCCGTCCAGCGTCTCCTGCTCCTGCGCGTCCAGCACGTAGACCATCTCCGCCTCCACCTCCGCCCGGATCCGCATGGCCTCAAGCCATAGTTCGTGGCCTTTGTCGGTCAGCTCCACGTCCACCCGCCGCCGGTCCTCCGCGCTACGCAGCCGCCGTACCAGCCCGGACTTCTCCAGCGTGTCCAGCCGCCCGGTCATCCCGGCGGGCGAGAGCATCAGCTCGGACGCCAGCTCGGACGGCGTCGCGGCCCCGCCATGGGCGACCAGCCGGTGCAGCGTCTCGAACTCGAAGTCCTGCATCCCCACCTGCGCCAGCGCCGCCTCCTTCGTCTGGCGCAGGTGCTTGACGAGGAACTGCATTCGCGTCACGACCGCCTCGACCCGCTCGTCGTACGGCGCCTTGCCCCGCCACCGGGCGAGATGACGATCCACTGAATCCACAGAGAACGACGATACGCCAGCGAGTATTTTGTTGACGAAATATTAGCTGGCGAAATACTGTGGCGGACCATGAGACTGCTGATCGGCCGGGCCATCTCCGCCCTGGCCACCGCGTTGATCCCGACCACGATCACCCTCGCCGTGCTGCGCGCCACGAATGACGCCGGGGCCGTCGGCACGGTGCTGGCATGTGAGGCGATTCCGTTGCTGGTGTTCCTGCCGGTGGGCGGGGTGGTGGCCGACAGGGTCAGGCCCGAGCGATTGGCGCTGGTCACCGACCTGGTGCGCGGCCTGACGCAGGCCGCCATCGCGATCGAGCTGCTGACCGGTGCCGCCAGTGTGCCTCGCCTGGCCGTGCTGGCCGTGCTGGCGGGAGTCGCGGTCGCGTTCGGGCTGCCGGCGGTGCCGAGGCTGGTGGCGGCCGCGGTGCCGGGGCCGGAGCGGCTACGCGTGAACGCCCGGCTCGGCGTCGCAACCAGCCTGGCCGCCGTCCTGGCTCCCGCCCTGGCGGGCGGCGTGGTGCTGCTGGCCGGTCCCGGCTGGGCCGCGCTGCTCACGGCCGCGCTGTTCGCCTGCTCGGCGCTCACCCTGGGCGGAGTACGTACGGCCAAGCGCTCCAGCGCCCAGAACGCCACGTTCCTCAACGACCTGAGAGAGGGGTGGGGCGAGGTACGGCGGCGGCCGTGGTTCCTGGCGGCGGTCCTGGCCCACGGCGTGTGGCACTTCATGGCCGGGCTGTTCCTCACGCTGGGCCCGCTGGCGGCGGTCAAGGAGCTGGGCGGTGAGGCCAGTTGGGTGCTGATCGTGCAGTCGGGCACGGTGGGGCTGGTCGCGGGGGTGTTCGCGGCGCCGAGGCTGCCCATCCGGCGGCCGCTGGTGGCCGTGCAGGTGGGCGCGGCGCTGTACGTGCTGCCGATGGCGGCCCTGGCGCTGCCGGTGAGCGCATGGATGATCGCGGGGGCGTATTTCGTGGCGATGTTCGGACTCGGCGTGCTCAGCCCGCTGTGGGAGACTGTGGTCGCCGAGGAGATCCCCGAGGCGGCGCTGGGCCGGGTGCGGTCGTTCGACCAGCTCATCTCGTTCGCGACGCGGCCGTTCGGGCTGGCCATGGCGGCGCCGCTGGCCGGGCTGGCCGGTGCGCGGGGGCTGCTGCTGACCGGCGCCATAATCGTCGCGGTCGCGAACCTGGCCGCGATCGCCACCTTCCCCCGCCGCCGCGGCCAGGCGGCCACCCCAGAACATCCGAAGCGGGTAGCCACGTGACCGTCCTCATGAGGGATGACGGAGTTGCTCTTGTCCGATCGGGCGAACCCCGCCGTCGCTGGATGTCGACCCCGACGGGGGAGATCGTGGTCCGCAGGCCGTCCTCGGGCACGTGCCAGCGGCCGGGGAAGGCCTCGCGCAGCGCCCGGATCGCGACGGTCGCCTGGGCGGTGGCCAGTCGCAGGCCCAGGCAGACGTGGATGCCCGTGCCGAAGGACAGGTGCGGGTTGGGGTCGCGCGTGGCGTCGAACGCGTCGGGGGCGGCAAACACCAGCGGGTCCCGGTTCGCACGGCGGATCGAGGCCACCACCCGCGCCCCGGGTCAGGCACAGGACCGCGATCGAGCAGTTCGCTCTCGTCGAGCGCCGCCGCCAGAGCCGGGATCATGCCGCCCCTCGGCTCGGCGACCACCTCGCGGATGCAGGTGCGTAGTTCGGCCAGGTCCTGGTGGAAGCGCGCCTGCCGTACGGGATCCTCGGCGTTGGCGCCGGCGAACTCGGAGATCGTGATCGTCCAGCGGACGAAGTCGCCCCTGCGTTCTGGTGAGATGCCGAGCAACCCCGCGAGCGTGGCGACCGTCAGCGGCGAAGCGAACCCGTCCACCACCTCACCGGAGCCCTCGGCCAGCAGTTTCCTGGAGGTCCCGGCGATGGAGGGCTCCAGGGCCGACACCGCGCGGGGAGTGAAGACCCTGGCCACCAGGCGGCGTAGCTCGTGATGGCGGGGCGGATCCAGCGACGGCAGGCTGCGTAATACGGGATTGTCGTGGTGAGGTGCCGGATGTGCGCCGTGGGTCAGCTCATCGGAGGAGAAGGCGCCGTGGTCGCTGAGGATCCTGCGGACATCAGCGTGCCGGGAGACCACCCACGCCTCGAACCGCTCATCGAACTGGACCGGGCCGGGCGCGGGTGGATGGGCGAAGATGCGTTCCTTGACGGACATGCACTCCACCCTGAGCGCACGGCCTGGCAAACCGCTGCCACATCGCTGGTGGCACCCCGGCGAGCTGTCAGTGCGGATCAGTTGCTCGAGAGCTCCCGGTCGTAGGCGTCCTACCGCTCCGACGCGACGGCGGCCGCGTCGGTGGTGAGGCAGATCGAGGTGGCCGGGGGCACGGCGCGGGCCGTGCGGGAGGTCAGCGGCGAGCTCGCCGCCGTCTACCACGTCACGCGCCGGGTCCTCGCTCTCATGGAGGAGCAGGGCAGCGGCGGCCGGATCGTGTACGTCTCCAGCCTCAGCGCCGGCCTGACCCGTCCCGGGGCGATCGCGCACGCCACAGCCAAGGCCGCGCTCGATGCCTTCGCCCGGCACGTCGCCATGGAGGCGGGCCCCGGGGGGACTGCGGTGAACGTCGTGGCGCCCGGCGCCGTGCGCACCGAAGGGACCGCGGCGATGCGCACTCCCGAGGTGGAGGAGGCGCTGGCGCGGCGTTCCGTCCTCGGAAGGATGCTCGAACCCGAGGACGTGGCTGCCGTGATCGGCTCGCTCGTGGATGGCGGGTTCGGCGCGGTGACCGGTGCGCACATCCCGGTGGACGCCGGTCACCGCGTGCTGTGATGAACGGGAGCCTCAAGTCACGGCCAGCGTGACGGCCAGAACGGCGAGCAGCGAGCCCATGGTGAGGCGTTGCGTACGCAGCCAGGAGGGACGGGCGGACAGGAAACCGGCGATGCCACCGGCGGCCAGCACGATCGAGAGGTTGACCAGGAGCGCGACCGCGATCTGGATGCAGCCGAGAACGATGCCCTGGAGCAGGACGTCCCCCTGATTGAGGTCGATGAACTGCGGGATGATCGAGACGTACAGAATCGCGATCTTCGGGTTGAGCAGGTTGGTCATCAGGCCCATCGTGAAGAGCCGCCGCGGGGAGTCGGGCGGCACCCGCCCCACCGCGAAGACGGAGACGCCGCCCGGCTTGAGCGTCTTCCAGGCCAGCCACAGCAGATACGCGGCTCCTGCGAGCCTGATGGCGGTCAACAGCTCGGGGACCGCGGAGAACACCACCGCCAGTCCGAGGTTCGCTCCCACCAGGTAGACGAGGAAGCCCGCCGCGACCCCGGCCAGGGAGATGATCCCGGCCAGCCGTCCCTGGCTGGTGCTCCTGGAGACGAGATACATCATGTTCGGCCCCGGCGACAGCACCATTCCGAGCGCCACGGAGACCACGCCGAGCACCGCACTCTGTTCAATCACAGTCTCGAAGCTATCGACGAGGCAATCTCGGTGCAATATTAAAAATTGAACTCGGAGCAATTTTGTGTTTGGATGTGCAGAGTGGAGGACTACAGGCAGGTCGCCGATTCCATCGCCGCCGAGATCGAGGCCGGAAGCCTGCGCCCCGGCGACCGGCTGCCGCCGCAGCGGGTCTTCGCGCGCCGGCACGGCATCGCCAACTCCACCGCCGCTCGCGTCTACCAAGAGCTCACCCGCCGCGGTCTGACCGTCGGAGAGGTCGGCCGCGGCACCTTCGTACGGGCGGCGACTCCGCAGCCGGGACCGGCACTGGCCGAGCCCGCGGCCGGCAGGATCGACCTCGAGCTCAACTACCCCGTCGTACCCGAGCAGTCAAAGCTGCTCGCCGACGGCATCGGCCCGTTGCTGCGGCCCGACGTACTGGAGTCGGCGATGCGGCCGGTCGGCGCGGCGGGCACCCCGCGGGCGCGCGCCGTCGTCGCCGACCTGCTGGCACGGGGAGAATGGCGGCCTGATCCGGATCGGCTGCTGTTCGCGGGAAACGGCCGCCAGGCGATCGCGGCCGCCATCGCGACGATCGTCCCTCCCGGTGGGCGGCTCGGTGTGGAAGAGCTCACCTACCCCGTGGTCAAGGGAATCGCGGCCCGCCTCGGCGTCACGCTCGTTCCGCTGCGAGTGGACGCGGCCGGCCTCGATCCGGCGGCTGTCGCGACCGCCGCCCCGCTCAAGGCCGTCTACCTGCAACCGACGTTGCACAACCCGCTGTCGCTCAGCATGCCCCTGGAGCGAAGGGCCGAGCTCGCGGAGGTGCTCGCGCGCCTGGACGTGCCCGCGATCGAAGACTCGATCTGGTCCTTCCTCCGCGACGACCTGCCGCCCCTGGCAGCCTTCGCCCCCGAGCGGACGATCCTCGTCGACAGCCTGTCCAAGCGGCTCGCGCCCGGCCTGTCGCTCGGCTTCGCCGTCATGCCCGGCCCAGCCGTCGCGGGCGTGGCGGCGGCGCTGCGCTCCGGCGGATGGACGCCGATGCGGTTCGCGCTGGAGGCGGCCACCCGGTGGCTGACCGACGACACCGCGCGGTCGATCGCCCAGGCCAAACGGCAGGACGCCGCCATGCGCCAGACGCTCGCCGCCCGTTACCTCGACGGGTTCGCGATACGCAGCGACCCGTGCTCCTACTACTGCTGGTGGGAGCTCCCGCCGCCGTGGCGGGCCGACACGTTCGTGGCAGCCGCCGCCAGGCACGGCATCGCCGTCACCCCCGGGGCCGCCTTCGCCGTCAGCCGCACCAACGCCCCGAACGCCGTCCGCCTCGGCCTTGCCTCGCCCTCCGTTCACGTGCTGACCCACGCGCTGGCCGTCCTCGTCGATCTCGCCCGCTCCACCCCGGACGACCTCCTCGCGGAGTGACGGGGCTCCAGCAGTCGCCTCTCGCCGCAGGTGTGGTGATGTCGCGCTGTCGTTGAGTCCGGCCTCATAGCGGCGGAATGCTGAATATGGCGGAATCGCTTGAGCGGTGCATACTCAATATGCATACTTGGTATCCATGTCGATCAGGCACGGCCTGCTGGCTCTGCTCAGCAGGGGGCCTCGGCACGGCTACCAGTTGCGGTTGGAGTTCGAGGCGTCGACCGGGGCGACCTGGCCCCTCAACATCGGCCAGGTCTACACGACGCTGTCCCGAATGGAGCGCGACGGCCTGGTCGAGCCGGGCGAGTCGGACGAGCAGGGCCGGGTCGTCTACACGCTCACCGCGGCCGGCCGGGCGGAGCTGGCGCGATGGTTCAGCACCCCCATCGTCCAGTCCGACCGGCCGCGGGACGAGCTGGTCATCAAGCTGGCCATGGCCGTCGAGGCCAAGGAGGTGGACGTCGCCGAGGTCATCCGCCGGCAGCGTACGGCGACCATGCGCGCCCTCCAGCAGCTGACCAGGGCCAAGCGAGCTGCGACGGGAGGCGCGGCTCAGCGGTTGGTGCTCGATTCGATGATTTTCCGGGCCGAGGCCGAGCAGCGGTGGCTGGACCACTGCGAGGCCGTTCTCAAGGAGGAAAAATGACGGTTGTACGGCTGGCTGAGGTGGCCAGAGTCCATGGCGAAGGGGCGACAGCCGTACACGCTCTCAAGGGCGTGAGCCTGGAGGTCGACGCGGGGGAGCTGGTCGCGGTCATGGGGCCGTCCGGGTCCGGCAAGTCGACCCTGCTCAACCTCGCGGGCGGGTTGGAGCGGCCCACATCCGGGACGGTGCACGTCGACGAGCAGGACCTGGCCGCCGTACGCGACCTGGCGGCATTACGGCGCCGCAGCGTCGGCTACGTTTTCCAGGACCTCAATCTGATCCCGTCGCTGACGGCGGCGGAGAACGTGATGCTGCCGCGCGAGCTCGACGGCGTGCGCCCACGCCTCGCCCGCGAGCAGGCCATGGTTGTGCTGGCGGAGGTCGGGGTGGAGGACCTGGCCGACCGCTTCCCCGACGAGCTGTCCGGTGGCCAGCGCCAGCGGGTGGCGATCGCCCGCGCTCTGGTCGGCGAGCGGCGCCTGCTGCTGGCGGACGAGCCGACCGGTGCGCTCGACACCCGCACCGGCGATGAGATCCTGCAGGTCTTACGCGCCCGCTGCGACGTGGGTGCGGCGGTCCTACTCGTCACCCACGAGCCGCGCTACGCCGCCTGGGCCGATCGTGTGGTGTTCCTCCGTGACGGGATGATCGCGGATTCCACGGACGGGTCGCTGGTGAGCGCCCGATGAGCGCCGTTCTTGTCGCGCTGCGCATCGCCCGCCGCAACGCGTGGCGCTCCCGAGGGCGAAGCGCGCTCATCATGGTGATGATCGGCTTACCCGTGCTGGTGATCACGACGGTTCTCACCCTCATCGAGACCATGAACGTCAACCCGCAAGAGGGGCTGGTGGCCGAGCTCGGCGCGGCCGACGCCCGCCTCGTGCAGGCGCCCGAGGGTACGGTGCTCCGCCAGGAACCGAACGGGACGAGCTGGAACTCGGGCGGCGACGAACCGGCCGTGGCCAGGCGCGGCGCCGCCGAAGTAGGGGCGCTGCTCGGACCGGGCACCCGGTTGATCCCCCTCGATGCCGGTGTGCTCCAACTGGGCACCGAGCGGGTCGAAGCGCTGAAGACCGACCTGCGCGATCCCCTCACCAAGGGGATGCTGACGCTGAGCGAGGGCAGGTTCCCCTCGGCCGCCCGCGAGGTCGTGGTGACCTCCGCGTTCGGCCGGCGGCCCGGCGATCTCCTGCGGCCGTCCGGCGCGGCGCCGCTGACGGTGGTGGGCGTGGTCGAGCACCCGTACCGGCCCTCTCTTCGACAGGTCGTGGGTCCCGATCTCCCGCTGGCGTCGGTGGATGAGTTCTGGTCTCCGGGTGAGCACGGCGCCGGATGGCTCGCCGACACCGCCGAGCCCGTGTCCTGGACCGGCGTGACCACGCTGAACAGCGCCGGTCTGTACGTCACCTCGCGCGCCATGATGACGGACCCTCGCTCTTGGGCTCGGGCCTCGGCCTTCGACGTCCAGTACATGGTCGGGATCGGCGCCATGGTGATCATGGTGGTGCTGGAGACCGTGCTGCTGGCCGGACCCGCCTTCGCGGTCGGGCTCAGGAGGCGGCGCCGGGAACTGGCCGAGATCGCGGCTCAGGGCGGCTCGGCCGGGCACCTGCGGACGATCGTGGTGGCCGACGGCCTGGTGCTCGGCGGCGCCGCCACCCTCGTGGCGACGGTGCTGGGCATCGCGGCCGGAACGCTCGGCGCCCATGCCGTGGCGCGCTGGGGAGCGGGAGCCGGAGCGCGCTGGGGTCCGACGGTCGGCCCGCCGGACGTGCCGTGGCCGCCGGTTCTGGCCGTCGCCGCGCTGGGCCTGATCACCGGGATCGTGGCAGCGCTGGTGCCCGCCGTACAGGCGGCTCGGCAGAACAGCGCGACGGTGCTGGCCGGCCGGGCGCCCGCGGTGGCCGACCGGCCGGGATGGCCGCTGGCGGGGGCTGTGCTGGTGGTGGCCGGACTCGGGGCGACCGTGGTGGCGCGGCGCCAGCCGGGCTCGGTGTGGGTGCTCGCCTCCGCGGTGCTGGTCCTGCTCGGGCTGGTGGTGTTGACGCCCTGGCTGGTCCGCCGCACGGGGCGACTGGCCGCGCGGCTGCGGCTCCCGCTGCGGATGTCCGTACGTGACGCGGTCCGTCACCGATCCCGTACGGCGAGCGCCGTGGCGGCCGTCATGGCGGTTACGGCCACAGTCGTGGCGGTGGGCATCGGCACCTACAGCGAGTACATGGACCGGCGCAACGCCTACACCTCGGCCCGCCCGGCCGGCATGCTGGCGATCTGGGCCGGCAACATCGGCGACGCGGCCTGGACCAGGCTCCGCGCCGAAGCCGCCCGCCAACTGCCGGGCGTGCCGCTGGCCGCCGGCTATCAAGCGAAGGACACCCAGGGCCACCGCTACGCGTTGCGGTACACGGTGCGATGGAACGGCACACGCACGCGTCGCACGGCCGCCATCGGAGACCAGACCCTGCTCAGGCTCCTGCAGGGGCGCCAGGATCCGCAGGCGGCCGCGGCGCTGGCCAGCGGCAAGGCCGTGGTGTTCGACGCGGCCGCGGTGCGGAACGGCAAGCTCGCACTGCGGGCGAGCTCCACGTCCGGCCCCGCGCGCAAGCTGGAAGTGCCAGCGGTGCTGGCCACACCCGCCGACGAGTACCAGGGCGGCGCCCTGCTGCCGCGTGCCCTGGTGGAGCAGGCCGGTTTCGCGACGGCGGAGCGCCAGCTCTACGCCATGTACCGGCCGTCAGCGAACTCGACGCTGGGGCGCGATCTGGCCAAGGTGACCCCGCGCGTCACGGTCGCCTCGGAGGAGGGCTATCGCAACGTGCCCGACCCCAGCCTGTGGGGCTGGCTCGGCGGCGCTCTCGTCCTCGTCGTCGGCGGCACGCTGGCCGCCACCCGCCTGGCAGCCGCCGACATGCGGCCCGAGCAGGCGACGATGGTGGCCTTGGGGGCCCCGTCCAGGACGTTGCGGGCGGTCGTGGCCGGCCAGGCCCTCTACATCTCCGGGCTCGGCGCGCTGGTGGGGCTGGTCGCGGGAACGGTGACGGGCCTGGCGGTGACCCGGCCGATGACGACGTACGGCGCCGGAGATCCCGCCACGATCGCCATACCGTGGCTGTTTCTCGTCGCCGTGGTGGTGGGGCTGCCCGTTCTGGCGACTGCGGCGGCGCTGATCACCCGGACCAGGCTGCCCCTCGCCCGCCGGCTCCTCTGACGCCGAGCTTGGCCAGGATGTTTCCCCTGGTCAACGCGATGCGCTCACCTCAACGGAATCCGTGCTCAGGACCGCCGTGAGGAGTACACCGGCGCGGGCGCCCGCCCGCGTCGGCCGGGCGTCCTTCCCGATTTTCCCCCGGCGAGGCCGTTGCGGGGGAGAACCTTCCCCATGGACGACGTAGACCGGAGAATCCTTGCCGAACTCCAGCAGGACGGGCGGCTCACCATCACCGAACTCGCCGAGCGAGTCCGCCTCAGCGTCTCGCCTTGCCACCGCCGCCTGCGGGCCCTGGAACACTCCGGCGCGATCAGCGGTTATCGGGCCCATCTCGACGCCCACGCCTTGGGCTTGACGTTCGAGGCCCTCGTCTTCGTCACCATGCGTGCGGCGGATCGCGACACCGTCGACGCCTTCGAACAGGCGGTCGCCGCCATCCCTCACGTCCTGCAGGCCCAACGGCTCTTCGGCGATCCCGACTACCTGCTGCGGGTCATCGCTCGCGACCTGCCTGCCTTCCAGGAGGTCTACGACGACCGTCTCGCCACCCTCCCCGGCGTCCAGCGCCTCAGCTCAACCCTCGTCATGAAGAGCGTCGTCGAGAACCGGCCCCTGCCCCTGTGAGCCGGACAGCCCTCCTGCTGCCGTTCGGCAAGAATTTTCCGAGCAAGGGCGTTCTCGCCCAAGATAGTCCCCCAACCGCTACGGACAAGAGGGAAAGTTAGGAACACTTTCGCGCAGAACATGCCTAAGCTTCCCCCGTGACAGGGAAAGCTGTCTCTGCTGATCGTGCACGCCCTGCTCGGACCGGCGGTGGAGCCGTCCCTGTGGATCTTCATCGTCTTCTACGGCCTGGACTGGGTGGCCACCGTCCCGCCCACCGTCGCGCTGTGCCGGGAGCACTTCGGCCCGCAACGTGCCACCGCCGTCTTCGGCTGGGTCTTCGCCGCCTGGCGGCCTGGATCACTGCGGCGGCGCTGTGCTTCGTGGCTGCCGCCAGCCTGTTCCTGCTGCCGGCCGCGCGACCGGGGGCGCAGCGCACGTGACACGCTTTCCACCTGATTGTCTGTTCGAGGAGAGCCATGGAAGACGACATGAGCCCACGCGCGAGCGAGCAAGCCGAAGGTCGTGGCGTGAGGATTTCGCAACGTGCGCGGGCTGTCGCCCCGTTCTTCGCGATGGAGTTCGGCAAGCATGCCGCAATGCTGGAGTCCGAGGGGCATCACGTCATCAAGCTCAGCATCGGTGAACCGGACTTCGGCGCGCCCCCGGCCGTCCTGGACGCGTTGAGTGACGTCATGGGTGGGAGGCCGATGCCCTACACGGCGGCACTCGGGCTGCCCGAGTTGAGGCAGGCGATCGCGCGCTTCTACCAGGACGAGCACGACGTGGAGGTCGATCCTTCCCGGGTCGTCGTGACCGCGGGAGCCTCGGCCGCCCTGGTGCTGGCCACCGCGGCACTCGTCGACACGGGCGACGAGGTGCTGATCGGGGACCCGTCGTATCCGTGCAACCGGCAGATCGTCGAAAGCTTCGGCGCCCGCGTCACGCTGATCCCCGCCACCGCCGGGACCCGCTTTCAGCTGGACGCGGCATCGGTGAAGTCGAGCTGGACGGACAGGACGCGCGGGATCATGGTCGCCACCCCGTCGAACCCGACGGGCACCTCCGTTCCGGCCGACGAGCTGGCAGCGATCTGCGAACTCGCACGCGAGCGGGACGCCTGGCGCATGGTCGATGAGATCTACCTCAACCTGAGCGACCACGACGACCAGGGCCGGCCACCCCGCAGCGTCCTGTCGTTCGACCCCGACGCCATCGTCATCAACAGCTTCTCCAAGTACTTCGGCATGACCGGCTGGAGACTCGGATGGTGCGTCGTCCCGGAGCTCCTCGTGCCGGCGATGGAGCGCCTGGCCCAGAACTACTTCCTCTGCGCCTCCGCTCCCGCGCAGCATGCCGCGCTGGCCTGCTTCACACCCGAGTCCCTCGAGGTCTGCGAGGCACGCCGCGTCGAGTTCGCCGAGCGGCGGGCGCTCGTCCTCGATGGCCTGGCGCGCATCGGGCTGCCGGTTCCCGTCCCGCCCGACGGCGCGTTCTACGTCTACTTCGACGTCAGCCGCACGGGGCTGACCTCCTGGCAGTTCTGCGAGCGAGCGCTGCACGAGGCACACGTCGCCCTCACCCCGGGTCGAGATTTCGGCGTCCACACTGCCGGGACACACGTGCGGCTCTCGTACGCGGCGTCAATGGATGATCTTCGCGAAGGGATCACCCGGCTCGGGAGGTTCATGGGCACCCTTCGGTGAACAGCGCGGCGGCTTGCCGTCGAGTCGAAGGCCGAACGGCACTCAGGCCGCGGCTCTGTCACCGCGTCCGCGCCCGCCGCGCTCAAGGAGTCGCCGGCCGGGCGGATGGCTCAGCTCAGGGCGGCGGCGGTCCGCTCCCGGAGCCGGGCCTCATGGGCGGGGTCGGTGCTCAGGGTGACGGTCAGCCCGGCTTCGGCGGCGTCGGAGAGGACCGCCAGCAGCGTGGCGAACTGCTCGGGAGGCTCGTCGCCGAGCAGTTCCTCGGCGTTCGCCACGAACAGGGCGACGGCGCCGGTGTCGCGCAGCGAGTCGGTGAGCGCGTCCCAGTTGCGGCCGAAGTAGGCGGGAAGGCGCAGAACCCGCGCCACCTCCTCGAAGAAGGCGGCACGGGTCCGGCAGGACCGCCCGTCCACCACCGCCGGCTCCGGACCGGTGGACACCGTGAGCCAGGGAGGCAGCGGACGTTCGGCGGAGGTCATGGGCGTGCGTCCCTAGAGGCGGTAGAAGTCGGTGTAGTGGTTGGGCGAGAACCACACCACGCCGGTGCTGCGGTTCACGACGATCCGGTACGCGTCACGCGCGGCCCCGCGCGCCCGGGAGTAGACGTCGTACTCATAGTAGGTGGCGCCGCTGGGCAACTGGCCCTCGCGGTTGTAGAAGCGCCCGCCGGTGTAGTTGTAGCGGCCGTCCGGCCAGGAGTACCAGCCGCTGGAGGTGGGGTAGCCCGTGGAAGCCCAGATCGAGCTGGCCGAGCGCGCGTCGGCGCACCGCGAGATGGTGCAGGAGTTGTAGACCGAGGCGTTGGCGGGGGTGATGCCGACCAGGCCGATGAGGGACACGAAGGCGGTGACGGCGATGGTGAGCCTGACCGCCCAGGAACGTCCGGAGCGTTGCGGGGTGTGCACGAAGCCTCCTCGTGGGGGGTGCGACGGACACCGCAATGATCCCCGCAGAATGGGGCAAATAACGACAAAGATCACTAAAGGAAAGGTGAACACTCGGGATTGGCCCAATCGGCCGGGCCACAAATGGCCCATCTCGTAGGGCCGAATGGGCCATAGCGTGCTGGGCATGCAGAGTTCTTCGCAATCCAACACCGTCCTGACCCTCCTTCAGGAACAGCACCCCACGGTCCCCGAGGGGGCCTGCGCGATGACCGCCCTGATCGAGCTGCCGCCGGGGGACCCGGGCACCCCGCCGCACCGCCACGCCGGCCCGGTCTTCGGCTACATGCTCGAAGGAGAAATGATCTTCGAGCTCGAGGGCGAGTCCGAGCGGGTCGTCCGCGCGGGCGAGGCCTTCTGGGAGCCGGGTGGTGACGTCATCCACTACCAGGCGGCCAACAACCTCCACGACACGTGGAGCCGTTTCGTCGTCGTGATGCTGTGCGCCCCGGGCGAGCCGATGCTCACGCTGGTCGGCGAGGAGGAGCTCGAACGCCGCCGCGACCGCCGCGCCCCGCGCGGCTCGACGAGCTGAAACGCTCACCCGGGGGTGTCGGTGCGGCCGCCGGGGTGGTGTCCGCGCCAGATCAGGAAGACGACGCAGGACACCAGCGACCACGCCCCCAGCACCAGGAACGGCGCCAGGCTCTGGTGGCCGCGGAAGTAGACGGCGGTGTGCTGGGCGTTGACCGACGCTCCCGGGGGCAGCCAGCGGCCGATGACGCCGAGCGGTGACGGCAGCAGCGGCCACGACACCGCACCGCCGGAGGAGGGGTTGCCCAGCAGCACCATCAGCCCCCAGGTGGGAAGCATCGCCCAGCGCCCGAGGAAGGTGTTGAACATGGTGAACACCATCCCCGTCGTGAACATGGTCAACGCCAGGATCGACCACGACTCCAGGACCGGCAGTTTCAGCGCGCCCAGCAGCCAGTCCACGACCGCGACGATGGCGAACGCCCCGAGCCCGGCGAAGGCGGCGGTGAAGGCGATCCGCTCGCCGGGATTGAGCTGTTTGGCGTTGGCGCTGAGCTGGGCCGCCCCGGTGAACCCGATGATCACGGCGGCGAGCGTGATGTAGAAGATCGCCAGGCCGCGCGGGTCGGCTCGCTGGAGCGGCTTGACGTCCCGCACCGTGAGGCGCACCCCCACCCGGGCGGCGACGTGCGGGGCCTGTTCGACGAGCAGCAGCGCCACCGACGCGCCCGAGGCGCTCGAGACGTCCATCTCGACGTCGTCCCCGCGCGCCACGAATATGGCGAAGACCCGCTGCTCCTCGATGGCGCGCAGGGCCTCGGCGTACGTCGGCTGGAAGCGCAGGACGAGCGAGGACTCCAGGGACTTCTCCAGGCCGGTGACGAAGGCCCGCCCGCGTATGGTCTCGGCGCTGACGCCCACGACCGCCACGGGCATGTGGTGCGGCGTCGGGGAGGCCATGGCGTACGTGTACGACCCGGCGAACAGCCCCGCCCCAGCCGAGAGGATCAGCGCCAGGACGGACGCGGGAAAGTACGGCGATTCCTTGAAGGCCGCCCACCAGTCACCCATGCGCCCACGCTAGGCAGGCGCCCGCCGGTCAGGGCCGCTGACATTCGCTCCCTGACGCCTCGCGAAGCCTTTCGTGACGGGCCCGTTCCCCGAGCGCCGGACGCCGTCGTGGGCAGCACGTGGTGGAGCAGGCGGCTAACCGGACGCCGCCGTGCGGAGCGCGCGGTAGAGCAGGCGGCTGTCGCCGAGGTGGTGGCGCAGGAGCTTCTCCAGGCCGCCGATCGGGACCAGGTTCTGCGGCGCGCGCGGGTCCTTGTAGTCGACTCCGGCCAGCGGCGGCAGGGCGAGGGTGACCGCGTCGGCCAGCCGTACGACCTGGGCCGGGTCCAGGTCGGCGCTGGCCTCGCAGCGCGCCACGCCCGCCCACGGGGCGGACGACTGGACGGGGAGCCGCAGGTACCAGGCGTGCCGCCGCCAGCTCGTGCCCATCAGGAACACGGGCGTGCGCTGGCCGGGCGCGAGCGCGGCGACCACCGCGGACTGCGGCGGCGGCAGGTAGGCGGTGTGGTGGGTCTTGATGTAGCCGATCGTGCGCGGCAGGTGCGTACGCCCCCGCAGCGGCCCGTCCACCAGCAGCAGGTCGTCGCTGCGGTTGCGGTGCCGCACCGCCAGGTCCACCTCCAGCTGGGTGACCAGCCGCTGCAACGCCAGGGACAGCTCCTCGAAGCTCGCGTCGGCGGCCTTGCTGGGCTCGTACGTGGCGTGCGTGGTCTTGACCTCGGGCGTGTGCGGCGAGGCGGAGATCAGCGACCGGTTGACCTGGATCTCCGCCAGGTCGGCGCCGTCCGGGCCGCAGCGGACGATGCCGGCCGCGTACGACGCCGCGATGCCCGGGACGGGCATGGGCGCGTCGGGGTCGTGGACCCACACGCGGGCGTCGATCCTGCGGACCCCGTCGGCCACCAGCAGCGTCCCGGGAGGGGAGGCGTCGGGCCCGGGGGTGACGGGTTTCCAGTCGGCGGCCGGCCGCTCGATGTCGATGACCAGCTCGGCGCTGGTGGCGCCCATCTCGGAGAGGTTCTCGACGGCGAGGGCGGCGGCGTAGCCGGGGTCCCACGGGTCGACGGTGAATCCCGTCATGGAGCGATGGCCGCCTTCCGCACGTGGGAGCCCTTGCCGTCGCGTCTGACCTCGAAGCGCACCGGTACGCGCTCGGCCAGCGCGGGCACGTGGGTGACGACGCCGATCAGGCGGTCCTGGCCGGCGGCCAGGCGTTCGAGGGTGGAGGCCACGGTGTCGAGCGTGGCCGGGTCGAGCGTGCCGAACCCCTCGTCCAGGAAGATCGAGTCGAGGCCCCGGGCGACGGCGCCGGACAGCGCCAGGGCCAGGGCGAGCGCGGCCTGGAAGGTCTCGCCGCCGGACAGGGTGCGGGCGCTGCGCCGCAGGCCGGCCTCGCCGTAGTCGATGACCTCGATGTCGCCGGTCTTGTCGCCGAGGGCCAGCTCGTACTGGCCGTCGGACAGCTCGCGCAGCGTGTCGGAGGCCGAGGCGACCAGCACGGCCAGGGCCTCGGCGCACAGCCAGCGTTCGAAGGCGTTGGCCCGCAGGCGCAGGGCGAGCTCGTGGGCGACCTTGGCCTCGTGCTCCTTCTGGGAGACCTGGAGCTCGAGGTCGGCGGCGCGCTTGCGCTCCTCCTTGAGGCGTTCGAGGGCGCTGTCGGCGCGGGCGACGGTCCCGGCGACGGCGGCGCCGAGCTGGTCGGGCGAGGCGTCGCGCGGGGCGACCACGCCGTGCTGGGCCAGCCGCTCGGTCAGCCGGCGGCGGTCGGCGGCGAGCCGGGCGCCGGCCTGGGCGAGCTGCTCCTCGCGCTCGGCCAGCTCGGCGCGGGCGGCCTGCGCGGCCCGGTCCCGCCAGCCGAGCAGCTCGGTCCACGCCTGGTGCAGGTCGCGCCGGTCGAGCAGCGGCGGCGGGTCCTCCTGCCGGCCGGAGACGAGCAGCCGGTCGCGGGCGGCCTCCAGCTCCCGCCAGGCGCTCTCGGCCTGCCGCTCGGTGCGCTCGGCGCCGGCCCGCGCCTCGTCCAGCTTCCCGCGGGCGGCGCGCAGCGCCCTGCGTGCCTGGGTGGCCAGCTCGTCGGCCTTGGCGATCGCGGCCAGCCGGCCTTCGAGCTCGGCCCGGTCGCCGGGGGCGGGCAGCGCGGTCAGGTCGGACTCCAGCCGCGCGGCCTGCGCGGTGAGCATCGACGCCGAGGTCTCGGCCCTGGCGTGGGCGGCCCTGGCGCGCTCGGCCCGTTCGCGGGTGCCCGCGAGGACGCGGTCGGCGGCGCGGATGTCGGCGGGCGGCTCGTGCCGGGGCAGCTCGGAGACAGGGTGCCGGCAGACCGGGCACGGCTCGCCCACGGCCAGCCGCGGGATCAGGTGGGCGGCGGCGTGGGCGTCGCGCAGCCGTTCGCGCTGGGTCTCGGCGGCGGCCAGCGCCTCTTCGGCCGCTTCCCGCGCGCCGGCCAGGTCCTTCAGCGACGCGGCGGCCGTCGCGGCCTCGGCGCGGGCGCGGGCGGCGTCGGCGGCCAGGCGCTCGCGGGCGTCCAGCGCGGCCAGCGCCGCCCGTGGCGCGCCCCGGTCGCCCAGTGCGGCCAGCGCCTCGTACGCCTCGTGGTCGTCGGCCTCCAGCGTGGCCACCTCGCCGGTCAGCGCCTCGACCGCCTCGGCGGCGGCGCGGCGGGCCGAGGCCAGCGTGGGCACGGCGGCGGGCATGCGCAGCGACGACAGCATCGACCGGCGCTCGGCCATGGCGGCCAGCTCCTGCTCGGCCCGGCGGATGTCGGCCTCGCGGGCCCGCAGCAGGTCGAGGTCGGCGCCGATGGTCTCGGCCAGCCGCCGCAGCGCCTCCAGCCGCTCCGCCAGCTCCCGCTCGGCCTCCGCGGTCGCGCCGGACAGCTTGGTGAGCTGGTCGCGGGCGAAGGAGGCGGCCTGCTTGGCGGCCTCCTCCTCGCGGGCGGCGCTCTGCCTGATGCGCTCGTAGACGTCGGCGTCGAGCAGCTGCACCAGCAGGTCCTGCCGCTCGCGCGGCGCCGCGTGCAGGAACTCCGCGAAGCGCCCCTGCGGCAGCACCACGCACTGGGTGAAGAACCGGTACTCCAGCCCGGTCACCCGCTGCGCCTCCGGGGTGACGTTCTCGCCCTCGGCGAGCGGCTTGACCACCGCGTCGAACGCCTGCGCCAGCGGCGCGGCCGGGTCGAGCTCGTCGAGCCTGGCCTCCTTGGTGCGCACCGCGCCCTTGGCGTCGCGCACCATCGACCGGGCCACGCCGAAGCGCCGCCCGTTGCTGTCGAACACCATCGCCACCTTGCCGGCCGCGACGGACGGGGCCAGGGCGTGGGCGATGGAGTTTTCCCTGCCCCAGCGGGGCACCGTGCCGTACAGGGCGAAGCAGATCGCGTCGATGATCGTGCTCTTGCCGGCGCCGGTCGGGCCCACGAGCGCGAAGTATTCAGTATCGGAGAAGTCGACGGTCACCGGCTCGCGGAAGCTGCCGAAGTGGTCCAGGTGCAGCAGGAGAGGTCGCATCAGCCGGTCACCTCGTCGTAGAGCCGGTCGAACAGCGTGGCCACCTGCTCGTCGTGGCGGCCGGTGGCGGTCAGGTATTCGCGGAACAGCTCGCGCGGGCTGCGCTCGGCCGAGCCGGTGCGGCGCGTGGCGGGCACCGGCCGGAACCGTTCGTCCAGGACCACGTCCACGGCGCCGTTCAGCAGGCCGCGCACGTCGTCGGCGAGGCCCACCCGGGGTTTCTCCTCAACGATCACCTTGAGCCAGTCGTCGCCGGGCTCGATGGCCTCCAGCTGCTCCAGCGTGCCGCGCACGGTGCGCAGCCGCCGCGCCGAGGTGAACGCCAGCTCCCGCACCACGGCGGGCTTCCCGGGCGTGACCTCGACCAGCAGCGCGCCCGGGGTGTTGCCCTCCTCGCCGAAGTCGACGGCCAGCGGCGAGCCGCTGTACCAGATCGGGCACGGGCCGGGGATCTGCTGGCGGCGGTGCAGGTGGCCGAGGGCGGCGTACTGGGTGGCGGTCGGGAACGCGGTCGGCTCGAAGTAGTAGGAGAAGATCGACTGCGCCTCCCGCTCGCCGCCGCCGAACGCCCCGCCGGGCAGGGTGCCGTGGGTGGTGACCAGGTTGACGGTGTCGGCGTGGAAGCCGGCGGTGAGCGCGCCGATCAGCTCGCCGATGCGGGCGGCGTAGTCGCGGTTGTGGTCGGCGGCGGTGCCGGTGAGGACCTCGGCGGCGCGTACGACGTAGCGGTGCGACAGGAACGGCAGCACCGCCAGCCGCACCGGCTCGCCCGAGCGCGCGGTGAAGGCCAGCGTGCCGCCCGCGTCCGGGCGCCGGAACGAGCCGATGACGTGCAGGCCCAGCTTGCCCAGCACCGGCCGGTAGACCTCCAGCAGCTGCGGGTTGTCGTGGTTGCCGGCCAGCACCACCACGTCCCTGCCGTCGCCGCGCAGCGCCATCAGCGCGTTGAGCACCAGCGACTGGGCCTCGGGCGTGGGCGCCGAGGTGTCGAACAGGTCGCCGGCCACGATGACGGCGTCGACGTCGTGGGCGCGGGCGGCGGCGACCAGCTCGCGCAGCACGTCGCGGTGCTCGTCGAAGCGGGGGCGGCCCTTGAGCACCTTGCCCACGTGCCAGTCCGCGGTGTGCAGGATCTTCACGAAACCACCTGTGGTCAGAAGGGCGGGATGTCGTCTTCGACGCCGGGCAGGCCCTGGAACGGATCGGCCGAGACCTTCGCCGGCTCGGTCGCGGCCTCGGCCGGCCGGGTCGCCCAGGCCGGGAAGGGGAACGCGACGGCCAGCGGGACCGGGATCTCCGGCTGGGCGACGAACATGGTGCCGGGCTTGGCGATCGTGGCGCGCTCCCTGACGGCCGAGGGCAGCCAGCCGTACTCCGATCGGGCGGCCTCGGCCGGGTCGAGGCGGCCGGCGACACGGACGGCGCTGTTGGAGACGATGCGCCGCTCCACCTCCGAGGCGGTCTGCTGGGCGCCGATGAGGATGACGCCCAGTGAGCGGCCCCGCTCGGCCACGTCGAGCAGGATCTCCTTGATCGGGGAGTCGCCCTCGCGCGGGGCGTACTTGTTGAGCTCGTCCAGCACCACGAACAGCAGCGGCCGGGCCGTGCCCGAGGACTCCTTGCGGTGGAACTCGCCGCGCAGCACCACGCCCACCACGAACCGCTGTGCCCGCTCCGGCAGGTTGTGCAGGTCCACGATCGACACCTGCGCGTCGGAGGTGCGGACCGAGTGGTTGCGGTAGAACGGCAGGTCGCCCCGGACGATCGGGGACAGCGGCCGCACGGCGCTGCGGAGCCTGCGCAGGAAGGCGTTGACGGTGCCGAGCGGCGTCTGCGCGCCGGTCCACTCGCCGCGCGTGCCCTCGTCCTGGAGCTGGTCGGACAGCAGTTCGACGAGGTCGGTGAACGTACGGCAGGACGTGCCCCGCACCATGATCGCGCCGCCGTCGCCCACCGGCTCGGCCCACGACTTCAGCCGGGCGGCGACCTGGCCGACCAGCAGGGAGTAGCCGGCCCGCTCGTCGTCGGAGTCGGCGAACACGAAGCGCAGCAGCTCCTCCTGGCAGAACTCGACCAGCGTCCAGTAGAAGGAGCTCACCCCCTGCGTGCGCGCGGAGACGTGCGGCACGCCGTTGGGGTCGTTGGGCCGGGGCGGGGCGAAGACGTGGACGCTGCCGAACGCCTTGGCGGGCAGCCCCAGCCGGGCGTAGACGCCTCTGGCGCGCTCGTCGAGCCGCAGGTTGTCGTGGTCGAGGAAGAGCAGGTCCTCGCCCTTGACGGAGAAGATCAGCGCCTTGGTGTTGGCCGCCTCCCCCTCCAGCACGCCCGAATTGAAGATCGAGTAGAGCAGGAAGGTCGCGAAGGAGGTCTTGGTGGCCACGCCGGAGACGCCGGAGATCGACACGTGGGCGCCGCGGGTGCCGTCGAGGAAGTCGAAGTTGACGTACAGGGGCTGGCCGTCGCGGCCCATGCCCAGGGGGATCCGGCGGTCCATCACGTCGAAGTAGAGGGCCTGGTCGCGGTCGCCCGAGCCGGCCAGGAAGACCTTGGAGCCGGGCAGCGGCGGCACGAACACCTCCGGCTCGACCCGCGTCACCCGCACCTCCGCCACCTCGACCACGGCGGCCGGCAGCGCGCCGTCGGCGATCAGGAAGACGTCGGAGTCGTACGCGGCGCCCTCGTGCCTGGCCTCGACGGTCGTCACCACGCCCGCCACGAGCACGGGACCGTGGCCGGGCACCTCGCGCCTGGTCACCACCACGTCGTCGAGCTGGACGACCTTGCCCGGCTCCAGGCCGACCCAGAACGACAGCGGCGAGGCCGCCTGGGTGCCGAGCACCCGCCCGACGGCCTCACCCGCCGTGGGTGCCGCTGTGTCCGCCGCTGTGGTCACCTGATGGTTTACCGCCCCGTTGACCGTCACTCATCCCTCCGCCCCCACGAAACGCCCTTCTAAGGGAGCGTAGTGGCCCCGAGGTGTGCGTCCGGCTCATTTCGCGCCCGGCGAGGGGCCTATCGCGAGCCGTCGGCCCCCGAGCTCAGAGCCATCGCCGCCGCCTGCGCGAGAGCCGCGTGGACCTGGGCCTCGGCCACGAGCTGGCGATGGATGCGCTCGGCGGTGCCGATGTCCAAGGGGCTGCTCACCTGCGTGGCGCGCACCTCCTGCGCGGCGCCGAGCAGCCCTGCGGCCGCGTCGGCATGCTCGCGATAACGCTCGAACTCACTCACGGTGACGTTTCCTTCGCGTAGGGGGACAGTCGCCAAGCTTACGCCCCCGCGGAATCACATGGTTGACACTCGTCCGGTGAGCCGAAAAGATACGGTCGTCCGTACAACTGAGGCGGAGACGTCATGACCGACTGGGAACGCAGGCTGGCGCTCGACCCGTCAGCCGCGGTGCCGCTCTACTACCAGCTGCGCGAGCGTCTGCGGGCGGTGATCCGCGACTGCGAGCCCGACACGATGATCCCCGCGGAGAAGGACCTGATGGTCTACGCGGGTGTGAGCAGGGCGACGGCCCGGCGGGCGATCGGCGACCTGGTCCAGGAAGGGCTGCTGGTGGCCAGGCAGGGGAGCGGCACCTACACCGCGCCGCAGGCCGTGGCCCCCGAGCTGGGATCGCGGCCGGTCGGGTTCACCGAGACGATGGCGCGGCTGGGCCGCAAGCCCGCGACGCAGGTGCTCAAGGCCCACCTCCAGCAGGCCGGGTCCGACGCCGCCGCCGCGCTCGGCCTGCGGGAGGACCAGGAGATCGTCTTCGTCGAGCGGCTGCGCCTGCTCGACGGCGTGCCCTGCATGCTGGAGAGCGCCCACCTGCCCGTCGAGCTGGTCCCCGGCATCCTCGACGAGGACCTGACCGGCTCCCTCTACGACCTGCTGCGCACCAAGTACGGCCTCACCCCCGCGAGCGGCCGGGAGACGATCGGCGCGGTCAACGCCGACTACCGGCTCGCCGAGCTGCTGCGCGTGCCCATGGCCGCGGCCCTGCTGGCCACCGCCCGCAGCACGTGCACCGAGAGCGGGATCGCCCTCGAATACACCATCCGTCACGCCCGCGGCGATCTCACCGTGTTCTCCGTGGAGCTCAACGACCCCAACAACGCTCTCATGGGCCAGTAACCCCCATACCGGGAGGTCGAGCATGACCAGGTTGACCCGCCGTGCCCTGCTCAGAACCGCCACCCTCGCGACGGCGTCCGGCCTGCTCGCCGCCTGCGGCTCGGAACCGGCCGCCACGGTCCCCGCCGACGGGGTGCCGCGCGGAAAACTCTCCGTCTGGCTGCACCAGACCAAGGCGTACGACAAGGTCTTCAACCCGCTGCTGCGCAGCTACATGCAGGAGTTCGGCGGCGTCGACATCACCCCCTTGTACGTGCCGGTCGACAAGCTCGACGCCAAGCTGCTGACCGCGTTCGCCGGCGACGTCCCGCCCGACCTGGTCAAGATCGGCGGCTGGACGATCCCGGGCCACGCGCGCAAGGGCCGGCTCGCCCCGATCATCCCCAAGGCCATGGGCGTGGCCGACGAGAAGGCGCTGGTCCAGGCGTACGACGAGCACGCGATCGGCTCGCTGTCGTACGAGGGCAAGCTGTACGGCGTCCCCATCGACTACACGATCTGCTACCTCTACTACCGCAAGGACAGGTTCGCCGAAGCCGGTCTCGACCCGGACAAGCCGCCCACCACCTGGGAGGAGGTCGCCGAATACAGCAAGCGGCTGACCTCGGCCGACGGCAAGAAGGTGGGCCTGCAGTGGATCCTGGGCAGCCAGCAGTGGACGCTGATGCAGCTGCTCGCCCTGGTCAAGGGCAAGGGCGGCACGATACTCAGCCCCGACGCCACCAAGGCCACGCTCGCCTCGGACGCCGGGGTCGAGGCGCTGCGCTACTACGGCAGCCTGGGCAACCCCAAGCTGTCGAACCCGCTGTCCGGGTTCGGGCTGTTCGCCACCGGTGAGGCGGCCATGCTGGTGTCCGGGCTGTTCGCGATGGACCTGTTCCCGACGCTGAACCCCAAGCTGACCTTCGGCAAGGGCTTCGACATCGCGCCGATGCCCCGCTGGGAGTCGGGCCGGCCGGTCGCGCCCGCCTACACCTGGGGCTGGGCGGTCGCCCAGAAGTCCAAGCTCCAGTACACCGCCTGGCACTTCATCGACTACCTCCAGCGCGAGGACGTCGCCGCCAGGCAGCTCAAGGACGCCAGCCTGCTCACCCCGGTCATGGGCTGGGAGAAGCTGCCCGGGGCCGACCAGAAGGCCATCGACATCATGGCCGCCGCCGCCCCGCACGCCGACTTCGGCCCGCAGACGCCCGTCTGGAACGAGATGGCCAAGGCGCTCACCGACGCCGGAGACGCGGTGGCGTTCGGCAAGAAGACGCCCGAGCAGGCCGCGGCCGACTTCGACCAGGCGATGCGGATCGCCCTATGACGCTGTCGCTGGGGATCGCACCCCGCGTCGCGCGGGTCTCGGGCAAGGGGCAGCGCTGGGCGGAGGCGCGCACCGGCGCCCTGCTGTCCCTCCCCGCCGCCCTGTACTTCCTGGTCTTCTGGGTCGTGCCGTTCGTGTCGGCGGTCTACCTCAGCTTCACCAGCTACGACCTCGCCGGCGCCCCCGAGTGGACGGGCCTGGACAACTACCGCAGGATGCTGGACGACCCCGGTTTCTGGAACTCGGCCAGGGTCACCGCCGTCTACACCGCCGGCTCCGTGGTGCCCTCGATCGTGCTCGGCCTGGCGATCGCCGTGCCGCTGAGCAAGCCGGGCCGCTACAACGCCTTCCTGCGCGGCCTGATCATGATCCCGGCGGCGATGCCGCTGGTGGCCACCTCGCTGACCTGGTCGGTGATCTTCGCCGAGGACGGCCTGGCGAACGCCCTGATCGGGCTGGCCGGCGCGGAACCGAAGCCGTGGCTGACCGACGAGGGCCTGGCGCTCTGGGCGCTGGTGATCATGACGACGTGGAAGCACCTGGGCCTGTTCGTGATCATCCTGACCGCGGGCCTCCAGGGGCTGCCGCTGAGCGTCTTCGAGGCCGCCGGGCTCGACGGGGCGGGGCCGGTGCGGATCTTCTTCCGCATCACGCTGCCGCTGCTGCGCCGCACGCTGCTGTTCGTGCTGGTCATCGCGGTGGTCGGGGCGATGCAGTCGTTCGTGCCGGCCTTCCTGCTGACCAAGGGCGGCCCGGCGGGCGCGACCGAGGTGCTGCCGCTCTACATGTGGGCGACCGGCTTCACGTTCGAGCGCATGGGCTACGCGTCGGCCATCGCGATGGTGCTGCTCGCGGCCATGCTGGCGCTGTCGGTCGCGCAGTTCCGCGTGCTGCGGGGAGGCGATGACGGGTGAAGGTCTTACGCGGGACCGTCCTGACGCTGGTCGTGGCCGTCATGCTGCTGCCGGTGTACGCGATGTTCGCGGTCTCCTCGGCCTCGGACGCGAGCGACCTGGGCGGGCTGTCGTTCGACGCCTCCCAGCTGGGCGCGCACGTGGCGCAGCTGTTCGGCCAGGGCGGCTTCCCGCTCTACCTGCGCAACAGCCTGATCCTCTCGCTCGGCATCGCGGTCCTCGAGGTGATCCTCTCCGCCGCCGCCGGGTACGCGCTCGCGCAGCTCCGCTTCCCCGGCAGCCGCGCGCTGTTCGCGGTGATCGTGGGGACGCTGTCGCTGTCGCCGATCGTGGTGCTCGTGCCGATGTACCTCATCGTCAAGGCGCTGGGCTGGATCGACACCTTCCAGGGCATGATCGTGCCGTTCATGATGAGCGCGTTCGGGGTGTTCCTGGTCCGCCAGTTCGCCCTGGCGCTGCCGCGCGAGCTGCTGCTGTCCGCGCGGGTGGACGGGGCGAGCGAGCTGCGCATCTTCGCCCGCATCGGCGTGCCCCTGCTGCGGCCCGCGCTGCTGACGCTCTTCCTGCTGCAGTTCCTCGCGCAGTGGGACAACCTGCTCTGGCCGCTCATCGTGGCCAACAACCCGGGGCTGTGGCCGTTGCCGGTGGGGCTGTCGCAGCTCCAGACCGAGTACGACTTCAGCATCGGCCTGGTCAGCACCGCCGCGCTGATCACGGCGGTGCCGCCGCTGGCACTGATGTTCCTGCTGCAGCGCTACTACGTCGCCGGGCTGACCCTGGGAGGGGTGCGCAAATGAGCTCGTACGGGGAGTGGACGACGGCGTACGGGCTGCCCGCGTTCGCGTACACGCTGGACCAGGAGCGGGACCCGCGCGCCGAGTGGGACCCCGTGCTGGACCCGCCCACGCGGCGGCACTTCGCGCACGTGGGCAACCGGCGGATCACGCTGGTGTCGGACAACTACGGGCTGAGCGACCTGTTCGACGAGCACACCGGCCTGCTGTGGCTCACCCGGGGGACCGGCGTGACCCGCATCGGCGAGCTTTCCACCGATATTTCGGGATCTGAGCGGATCTTCGGGCCGACCTTCGCCGTCGTCCGGGTGACCGACGAGCGGGTGGCGCTGGAACGCGCGGTCCTCTGCCCGGAGGGCGAGCAGCCGTGGGTGCTGATCCGGCTGCGGGTGCGCAACCTGCTCGACGCGCCGGTACGGCTGGAGCTGACCGAGGAGTGGGCGGCCAGGGCGGCCCGGGTCGAGCTCATCACCGGCGCAGCCGACGCCGACGACCCCGGCCTGGAACTGGAGGTGATCGGCGGAGCCAGGACGCGGTCCGGGCGGCTCGTGCTCCCGCTGGAGCTGGCGGCGGGCGAGGAGCGGGTGCTGGACCTCCGCTACGGCCTGCTGGGCGACGCCGCGCCGACGCCTGCCTCCGGTTCGGCGCCCGGTTCCACCTCCCGGACCGCGACGTTCGAGGGGAGCCTGGAGGCCCTGCGCGCCCGGCTGCCGCGCGCGTCCGCCGCGCGGGCGCCCGAGGCCGAGCGGGAGATCCCCTGGCACGCCGCTCTGCTCACCGGCGCGGCCTGCGCCGACGGCGTGCTCGGCGGCCACACCCTCGACCAGGGATCCTGCTACTCCTTCCGGCACGGCTTCAACGGCGCCGCCCGCGACCCGCTCCAGCACGCGCTCCCGCTCGTCTACGTCGAGCCCGACCTGGCGCTGTCCGTGCTGCGCAACACGTGCGCGTGGGGCGGACCCGACGGAGACCTGCCCTATGCGCTCGGACCGGACAAGCGGCCCTGGACCGACCTGTTCCGCCCGTCGGACCAGAACCTGTGGGCCCTGTGGCTGGCCGCCGAGTACCTGAGCGCGACGGGCGACGAGGCCGCCTTCCACGCGGACGTGCCGTACCACCCGGTTCACGGGGCCCCAGAGGTGCCGCTGCGGGAGAACCTGCGCAGGCAGTTCAGGTTCTTCGCCGACGTGGTCGGACGGGGCGAGCACGGGCACGTCCGCATCCTCAACGCCGACTGGAACGACATGGCCATCACCGAGAGCGGCGTGCCCCGCGAGGTGATGATCGCCCAGGGCGAGTCCGTCCTGAACTCCGCCATGGCCGCCTGGGTCCTGCCGCGCTACGCGACGCTGGCCGAGCGCCTCGGCGACGACGCGACCGCCGCCGAGGCCCGCAAGCTGGGCGAGGAGCTGCGCGACCTGGTCGCGGGGGAGTGGAACGGGCGCTGGTACCGCCGCGCGTACGGCCCGGGAGCGGTCGTCGGCGACGGCGATCTGTGGCTGGAGGTGCAGCCCTGGGCCATTTTGTGCGGTGCCGCCCCTCCTGAGCGGGCCGTGGAGCTGCTGCGCACGATCGAGCGCACTTCCGCCGCCGGTTCCCCTTTGGGCGCCCGGCTGCGCTGGCCCGCCCGCGACGCCTACGGCCCCGGCGGGGTCGGCACGATCTGGTACGCGATCAACATGACCCTTGTCTGGGCCGCCGCCGAGCACCTCCCCGATCTGGCCTGGGACTGGTGGCGGCGGATGACGCTGGCCGCGCACACGGCCGCCTACCCGGACGTCTGGGAGGGCACGCTGTCGGGCCCCGACGCCTACCTGGCCCCCGAGACCGGCCGCCCCGGACGCACCTGGGACCTGGCCGAGGTCGGCGTGGCCATGCAGGCGTACCCGGTGGCCAATCTGCACAGCCACTCCCAGCCGCTGCTGGCCTACCTGCGGCTGCTCGGCGTCGAGCCCTTCCGGCGGCCGCGCGGCGGGGCCCGCTTCGCCTCCCGGGCGCTGGAGGTCGGTCCGTGACCGCACTCGGGATCGACGTCGGCGGCACGTACACCAAATGGGTGACGCTGGAAGGCGACGCGGTCTCCGGCTCGGGCACCGTCCCCACGCCGCCCGGCCCCGAGGAGACGGTGAAGCTCGCGGCCTCGCTGGCCCCGCACGCCGAGTCCATCGGGATCGGGCTCCCCGGCCACGTGGACCGCGACACCGGGACCGCCCTGTTCGTCCCGAATCCGCCGGGTGACTGGGACGGCTACCCCGTGGGGGCCCAGCTGCGCGCGCTGACCGGGCTCCCCGTCCGCGTCGTCAACGACGCCCGCGCGTTCGCGCGCGCCGAGCTGGAGCTGGGCGCCGCCCGCGGGCTGGCCGACGTGCTGTTCGCCGTGCTCGGCACCGGCGTGGGCGGGGCCGTGGCGCTGGCCGGGGCCGTCCTCGTCGGGCCGCGCGACAACCTCGGCGAGATCGGCCACGTCACGGTCTCCCCCTGGGGGCCGGTCTGCTGCTGCGGCAACCGGGGCTGCGTGGAGACGTTCGCCGGCGGGCCGGGCATCGTGCGGGCCTTCGGCTCAAGCCGGATGAATGCCGTCGCGGCCCAGGTCACCGCGGCGGAGGTCGCCGAGGCGGCCAGGGCCGGGGACGAGCGCGCGGCCCGGGCGTTCGACCAGGCCGGATGGGCGCTCGGCGTGGCGCTGGGCGACGCGGCGGCGTTCTTCGGCGTCGGCTCGGCGGTCGTTGGGGGCGGCGTCTCCGGCGCGCTCGACCTCATGCGATCCACCCTGCACACCGAACTCGCGCGCAGACGACCGCTGATCGGAGAGGTCACGGTGCTGCCCGCCGTACTCGGCCCGATGGCGGGGGCCATCGGCGCCGCACTCTACGGGAGGAGATCTGGATGAAGTGGATAAGCCGCGCCATGGAGCTGCTCGGCGAGATCGAACGGACACAGGAGGACGCTCTTGCCCAAGCCGCTCGCATCGCCTCTGAGGCGATCCTCGGCGGAGGAGTGGTGCACACGTTCGGAACCGGACATTCGCGGATGGGTGTGGAGGAGATGTTCCCCCGCTACGGCTCCTATCCCGGCTTCCACCCCATCGTCGACCTGTCCACGACCTTCTACACCCAGGTGGCCGGCTCGAACGGGATGCGGCAGGCCATGTTCATCGAACGCGTCGAAGGGCTGGCCGAGGCCATCCTGGCCAACTTCGAGCTGCGGCCGAGCGACGCGGCCATCGTCTTCAGCGTCAGCGGGCTGAACGCCGTGCCCATCGAGATGGCCATGGGCCTGCGCAAGGCGGGCCTGTCCGTCGTGGCCGTGACCTCGATGAACGAGACCATGGCCGTCGAGCCCGGACACCCCAGCGGCACCCGGCTGGCCGACCACGCCGACGTGGTGATCGACCTGCGCACCCCGGTCGGCGACGCGCTGTGCCAGGTCGAAGGGCTGGCCGAGCCGGTCGGCCCCGGCAGCACGCTGGCGGCCGTCTCCGTGGTCAACGAGATCAAGGTCCGCACGGCCGAGCTGCTGGTCGCGGGCGGCTGGACGCCGCCGGTCATCTCCAGCGCCAAGCTCGTCGGCGGCCCCCGCTCCGACGAGCTGTTCGAGGCCGCCTACCTCGAACACGCCCGCCGCGCCGCCGCCGTGCTCAGGAAGCCATGAGCGCCGTCCTGGTGGCGGGCTCGGACGGCGGCATCGGCCGCGCCTGCCTGGAGGCGGTCGAGGCGTCCGGCGCGAGCGCGTACGGCGTGGACCTGGCCGACGGCATCGACATCACCGAGCCCGGCGGGGTCGAGAAGGCGCTGGCCCAGGCCACGGCCCGGCACGGGCGGCTGGCCGGCGTCGTGCACGCGGTCGGCATGTCCGGCCGCAGGCTCGGCGACGGCGGCGTGGCCGAGTGCACCGACGAGGCCTGGCACGAGGTGCACCGGGTCAACCACGAGTCGGTGTTCCGGCTGCTGCGCGCGGCGATCCCCGCGCTGCCCGAGGGCGGGTCGATCGTGGTGATCGGCTCGGCGCTCGGCACGTCGATCGACGACGACTTCCGCACCGTGGCCTACGCCTCGGCCAAGGGCGCGCTGATCCCGCTGATCAGGACCGCCGCGCGCGAGGCCGCGCCGCGCGGGGTGCGGGTCAACCTGGTCTCGGCCGGCCTCGTGGCCACGCCGATGAGCGTCCGCGCCCGCACGTCCGCCGCCGTCAAGGCCAGGATGCCCGCGCTGATGCCCCTCGGCGCGAGCCCCTGCCGGCCGGAGGAGGTCGCGCAGGCCGTGCTGTGGCTGCTCTCGCCCTCCTCGGGGCGGACCACGGGCGCGGTCATTCCCGTCGACGGAGGGTGGCATCTGCGGTGAACGTCCTGTGGGAAGGCGACGTGGTCGTCGCCGGCGGCGGCAGCGCCGGGTGCGCGGCGGCCGTGGCGGCGGCCCGCGCCGGCGCGTCGTGCCTGCTGGTGGAGCCGGCGGGCTTCCTCGGCGGCACCGGCGTCGCCGTGCTCGACACGTTCTACGGCTTCTACGCCCCCGGCCCGGTCTCGCGGCGGGTCGTCGGCGGGATCGGCTGGGAGGTGTGCGAACGGCTCTTCTCCGCCGGTGCCGCCTTCGAGCGGCCCAACACGTACGGGGCCGGCACCGGCGTCACGTACGAGCCGGAGGAGCTCAAGCTGGTCTGGGACGAGCTCACCTCCGGCGCCGGTGTGCTGCTGCACGCGCGGGTGTGCGCTTACGTGCCCGGGGTCGGGGTCGAGGTGGAGACCGTGGCCGGCCGGTTCCTGGTCAAGGCACCGGTGGTCGTGGACGCGACGGGCGACGGCGAGGTGGCCTGGCGGGCCGGGGCCACGCTGGAGCGGCCGAGCATGCGCTCCCAGCCGATGACGGCCACGTTCCGGCTGGGCGGGGTGGATCTTTCGGCCACCAGCACGGCCGAGCTGCACGCGCTGATGGCCGACGCCGATCTGCCCAGGCGCGAGGGTTCCGTGCACAGGACCGTCAACGACGGGATCGTGCACACCAACCTGACCAGAGTGAGCGGGCTCGACCCGACCGACCCGTTCGAGCTGTCGCGCGCCGAACGCGAGGGACGTGCGCAGGTGCGGGAGTACGTCCGCTTCCTGCGGGCCAAGGTGCCCGGGTACGAGTCGGCGGTGCTGCTGAGCACGTCCGTACGGATCGGGGTGCGGGAGTCGCGGCGGCTCGTAGGGCGATATGTCCTGACTTCTGATGACGTGTTGGCCGGGAGGGATTTTCCCGACACGATCGCCCGGTGCGGCGCCCCCATCGAGGACCACGCCGCCGGGGCGGCCACCCGGTGGGAGTACGTGCACGACTACGGGACCTACGGGATCCCGTACCGGTGCCTGCTGCCGGTCGAGGTCGACGGGCTGATCGTCGCGGGGCGGTGCCTGTCGGCCACGCACGACGCGCACGCCTCGGCCCGGTCGATGGGGCAGTGCATGGCGATGGGACAGGCGGCCGGGACGGCGGCGGCGCTGGCCGTACAGGCCGGGGTGGAGCCCGCGGCGGTGGACGTGGAGCTGCTGCGCGTCCGGCTGCGCGAGGAAGGAGTGCTCCTGTGACGGTTCGCACGGTGCTGGGGGATGTCGAGGAGATCGGCGTCACCTATGCGCATGAGCACTTTTTCATGACCGGTGACTGGCCCGTCCGCAACGAGCCCGACTACCGGCTCGACTCCCTGGACGCGGCCGTCGCCGAGGTGACGGCGGCCCGGCGGCTCGGGCTGTCCGCGGTGGTCGAGATGACGCCGCTCGGGTTCGGCCGCAGCCCGTCGCTGATGAAGGCGCTGGCCGAGCGGACCGGGCTGCACGTGATCGCGGTGACCGGCTTCCACAAGAGCACCTATTACAGCGACGCCCACTGGCTGCACCGCTACTCGCCCGAGGAGATCGCCGAGCTGCTGGTGGCCGAGATCGAGCTCGGCATGGACGAGTACGGCCTGGTCGGGCCGCTGGTGCGGCGGTCGCCGGCGCGGGCGGGGGCCATCAAGATCGCGACCTCGTACCACGCGTTCGGGCGCGGGGTGGAGCGGCTGGTCGGCGCGGTGGCCGCGGCCGCGCTGCGCACCGGCGTGCCGGTCGTCACCCACTGCGACAAGGGCACGATGGGGCACGAGCTGCTGGACGCGCTGTCGGCCCACGGCGTGGAGGCCGATCGGGTGGTGCTCGGGCACATCGACCACAATCCCGACGCCGGATATCTGGCGTCATTGGCGGAGAGGGGGGCCTACCTGGCCTTCGACCGCCCCGGTCGGATCAAGTACGGGCCCGACAGCGAGATCGTCGCGCTCGTCGCCGAGCTGGCCGGGCGCGGGCTGGGGCATCGGCTGCTGTTCGGCATGGACCTGGCGCGGCGGTCGTACTGGCCGGGGCTGGGCGGCGGGCCGGGGCTGACGTACCTGCTGGAGCGGTTCGTGCCGCGGCTGGAGGCGGAAGGGCTCGGCGAGGCGGCCAAGGCCGCGCTGATCGCCAACCCGCGCGCCGCCTTCGCGCTGCGGCCGGGCCGTTAGGCGCGCGCGGCGGCGATCCTGCTACCTGGGACGACTCGCGGGCTCAGGCGGCCGCGCCCGGGGATCCGGTCTGTGGGAGCCCCTCGGCGACGAGTTCGGCGGCGCGCACCGGGTCACCGCTCACCCGGTCGCGCAGCCGCTCGATCGACCAGTGGTATTTGTCCCCGCATGCCGCCAGGGTGAGTCCCGGCTCGCAGATCTCGCCGTACACGCCGAAGTCGAGCTCGGGCATGCGGGCGTGCAGGGCCTCGGCCAGGCCGGCGGCGAAGGCGTCGCGCGCCGCACGCGAGGCCGGATCGCACTCGCCCAGCGCCGCGGCGATGCCCTCGTCCTCCTCGAAGTCCTCCAGGTACGGCACCAGCGCCGGATCCCCGAGGCAGGCGATCGCCGTCAGCGTGTTGGGGCTGAAGCCGCCGTCGTCCAGGAGGCGAGCGGCATGCGGCACGACGCGGCGATCACGACGGCGGGCCAGCCCCGCGATCGCCTCCTCGCGTGCCTCGGTGTCCTGATCGCCGACCCGAGCCCACAGCGCCTCCCGGATCGCCGAGCCGTCCGCCTGGCACTGGGTCCCCAGGGCGAACGTCGCCCAGTCCCGCACCTCGTCCTCGGGGTCGGCGGTCAGCCGGATCAGCGCCTCGATCACCGCGTCGTCGTCCTCGCACCCCAGCGGCAGCGACCACGCGACGTAGAAGCGAACGTCCTCGTCGGCGTGCTCGGCCAGGCGTAGCAGCTCGGGTACGGCCCGCTCGTCGCCCGTGCAGCCCAGCGTCCGCGCGATCGAGGCGTGGACCGCGGGCTCGGTCTCGGTCGCGATCAGCTCCAGGACCGCGAGCAGCACACGCTCCCGCACGGACTCCTCGACCTGCGCCACGTTGCCCAGCAGGTCGCAGCCGATCTTGCGCTCGGCCGGATCGGGAGACCGCACCAGAGCGAAACCCCGCTCGGCCGCGGTCTCCCGATCCTCCGTGGCCTTGCCCACCAGTTCCCACGCCTGGTCGTAGTCGCCCGGACAGGTGGCGTTCCTGATCAGCTCGACCGCTTCGGCGATGACGTCCATGGGACGCATGGTCGCGCGGCGCGCGCCGCGCGGCCATCCGTTTTTCTCAAGGTAGGTTCTTCTCGACCTGGTTCTGCCAGTTGGCGTTGGTGTTGATCTCGGGCGAGGCGCCGGCGAAGGCGCCGCGCGCGTACGTGTCGCCCTGGAGCTGGTACATCAGCCACGCTGTCACGTAGCCGAGGAAGCCGCCGCCCGTGCCCTGGATCGTGTTGTGGCCGGCGCCCTTGAGCAGCGCCTTCGCCGCCGCGCCCGGGACCTGGTCGTAGTACGCCTGCAGCGCCGAGTTGGGGGAGATGATCGTGTCGCCGGTCCCGCTGACGAACAGCACGGGGCAGGTCAGCTGGTCCACGTGGAACGCGTCGCCCGCGCTCACCCAGATGGGGGCGGGCAGCGCGATGGGGACGACGGTGTCGATGAGGCCGCCGGACTTGGTGGCGGTGTTCACCGAACCGCCCGCGCCCTGGGAGTGGCCGACCGCGCCGACCCTGGTCACGTCGAGCTTGCCGTAGAAGACGCTGGAGCTGTCGGTGTTCCGGTCGATCAGATACTGGGCCGCGGCGATCATCTCGGACCCGGTGCCCGTCGTGGTGTCGGTGGAGGCGACCACGGCGAACCCCCAGGAGGCCAGCTGGTTGAGCAGCCCCGGGTACTGCGTGGGCACCGCGTTGGTCCCGTTGCCCCAGGTGATGATCGGGTGCTTGAAGCCGCCCGCCCCGAGGTCGGCCGGGTAGTAGAGCTTGTATCCGGGCGCGTCGGCGGTCGTGACCGTCCACGGGCCCGCGACCTTGTAGTGCGCCTCGATGGTGTCCGCGGCCTGGGCGGGGCTGGCCAGGAGCCCGAGTACGAGCGCGACGGCGGCCACGACGAACTTCATACAGCCTCCACAATTTGTACGGATGACCGAAACTCTCGCTTCACAAGTGGGTCGTGTCAATGGTTGGATCGTGGCCATGGAGCACGTGCCTTCCGCGGCGGAGATGCTGGGCTGGATCGAGACCGTCGTGGGGCAGGGCGTCCGCCGCCCCGGCTACCCGGCGGACGCGTGGACCGAGCGGTGGCTGGCGGAGCGCCTGTCGGAGTTCGGCCTGGAGGTCACGCTCGAACCGGTCGAGGTGCCGCGCTGGCAGCCGGGCGCCGGGCTGCTGCGCCTCGACGACGGCACCTCGTGGACCGGCATGCCGCTGCCCCACACCGCGCCGACCGGCGGCCTGCGAGGGCGGATCGCGCGGCTCGCCGACGCCCGGCCGGGCGACATCGTCGTGGACGAGGTGACCTTCGGCGAGCTGCCGCAGTCGTACGTCAAGACGCTCGCCACCTCGGCGTACGACCCCGAGGGCGTCTTCGACACCCTCGTCCAGACGATCCCGTTCGGCCCGCGGATGATGGAGGTCGTCGAGCCCGCCCTGGCCGCCGGGGCCGCGGGCTTCATCGGCGCGCTGACCGGCGTCCCCTGGGAGACCCGCGACTACTACGTGCCGTACGATGCGGTCGAGCGCCCCATCCCAGCGCTGTGGCTGTCCGGGACGGACGCCCGCCGGCTCCTGGCCCGCCTCCCGTGCGAGGGGGAGCTGATCGCCGAGTCCGCCACCGACACCGTGATCACCCACAACGTGGTCGCCACCCTCCCCGGCAGTTCGCCCCACACGGTCATCGTCGCCTCGCACCACGACGCCCCATGGGCCTCGGCCGTCGAGGACGCCTCTGGCCTGGCCCTCGTCCTGGCCGCCGCCCGCCACTGGGCCCGCGTCCCGGCCGAGGAGCGCCCGCACAACCTGACGTTCCTCCTCACCTCCGGGCACATGGCCCACGCGGCGGGCACCCGCGCCTTCATCGACCGCCACCGGCCGGAGCTGGCCGGCGTGGTGCTCGAACTGCACCTGGAGCACGCCGCGCTCCGCTGCGAGGCGGTGGACGGCACGCTCGTGCCGACCGCCGAGCCCGAGGTCAGATGGTGGTTCACGACGCGTGCCCCCCAGCTGGAGGAACTGGTCGCCGCGACGCTGGAGGCGGAGGACCTGCGGCGCTCGTTCGTCCTGCCCCCGGACGTGTTCTCGCCGATGCCGCCGACGGACGGCGCGTTCTTCCACCCCGAGGGCGTGCCGCTGGTGCACTTCCTGTCGGCGCCGATGTACCTGTTCGACTCGGCCGACACGATCGACAAGATCGACGTGGCGGGGCTGGAGCCGCTGGCCCGCGCGGCCGTCCGGATCGTGGCGGGCACCGCCGGGTGGACTCCCGCGGACCTTCGCGCCCCCGGATCCGGGTAGCGGCGCCCCGCTGACCATGGTCATGCTGGGGGGACAACGCCCCAACGCCGCCAGGACGTGATCACGATGTCACAGACTCCCGTTCGGTTCTCCGAAGAGCGTTCCGAGGACGTCGTCGCGGCGTCGTTCGCCGGCGCCCATGACGCGCGGCTGCGGCAGGTCCTCACCAGCCTCGTCCGCCACCTGCACGCCTTCGCCAAGGACGTCGAGCTCACCCAGGCCGAGCTCGACGCGGCCGTCGGCTTCCTCACCAGGACCGGGCAGACCTGCGACGACACCCGCCAGGAGTTCGTCCTGCTGTCCGACGTGCTCGGCCTGTCGATGCTCGTCGACACCATGGCCAACCGGGCGCCCGCCGGGGCCACGGACTCCACCGTCCTGGGGCCGTTCCACATGGTCGACTCCCCGCCGCGGCGGCTCGGGGATCTGATCTCCCTGGTGCCCGGCGGCGAGCCGACGCTCGTCACCGGGCAGGTGCTCTCCGCCGGCGGCCACCCCCTCGCCGGCGCGGTCGTGGACGTCTGGCAGGCCGACGAGAAGGGCTTCTACGACGTCCAGCGGGACGACGTCCCGACCGGGCACCTGCGCGGCCTGTTCACCTGCGACGACCAGGGGCGTTTCGCGTTCCGCACGATCCTTCCGGCCCCGTACCCGATCCCCGACGACGGGCCGGTCGGGCAGCTCCTGGCGGCGTCGGGCCGCCACCCCTACCGGCCCGCGCACATCCACTTCATCGCCGGCGCCGACGGCCACGCTCCGCTCACCACGCACGTGTTCGTCTCCGAGTCCCCTTACCTCGACTCGGACGCGGTGTTCGGCGTCAAGGACAGCCTGGTGCTGGACTTCGTCCGCGCCGAGGACGCGGAACTGGCGGCGGCGTACGGCATGCCCGTCCCGTTCCGCCACGCCCACGTGGAGCTCCGGCTGCGCGAGAGCCGGTGACCTACCGGCGGCCGCGGAACGTGCGCCGCAGGTCGTCGACCCACTCCCCGGGGATCTCCCACGGGATGAAGTGGCCGCCGTGGTCGTGGACGGTCAGGTTGACGTGGTTGTACCAGGCAGCGCGGTCGCTGCCGAGGAAGTGGCGGACGCGCTGGTCGGTGGTGACGCCGGGCGGGTTTTCGTAGCCCACGAACGTGATGCCGGTGGGGGCCTCGATGGGCGGCTGCCGGTCGTGGGAGGGGGTCCAGGGGTAGCGGTTGTTGTTGGCATAGGTGCGTATCGAGGTGCCGATCGAGTTGCTCACCCAGAAGATCATGGCGTGGGTGAGCAGGTCGTCCTTGGTGAAGACCGACTCCAGGTCGCCGCCGTGGTCGCTCCAGCTGATCCAGCGCTCCAGGATCCAGGCGAGCATTCCGGCGGGCGAGTCGGTCAGGCCGTAGGCGAGCGTGCTCGGAGCCAGGACGTGGGCGGCGAGGTGGACGGCGAAGCGCCTGTCGAGGGCGACGATCCGGGCGTGGACGTCGGCGGGCAGGCCGTCGGGGATGGGCTGCCCGCCGCTGAGGTCCCAGGCCCGGTCTCCGTTGAAGAACGTGAGCTTCTGCCCGGAGCCGATGTGGATGCCGTGCAGCTCGGCGGCGTATTTGTGCCCGAGCTGGCCCGTGACCAGGGCTCCGACGTCGCAGCCCGCGGCGGCGTACTTCTCGTGGCCGAGAACCCGGGTCATGAGGGTGTGCCAGAGGTCGGCGACCTTCCAGAAGTTCATGTCCGGGTGGTCCGGCAGCGGCGTGGAGAAGCCGAAGCCGGGGAACGAGGGGACGATGACGTCGAAGGCCTCGGCCGGGTCGCCGCCGTGCGCGCCGGGGTCGGCCAGCGGGTCGATGACCTTGGACCAGTGCCAGAACGTCCACGGCCAGCCGTGGGTGAGGATCAGCGGCGTCGGGCACGGGCCCACGCCGGGCTTGCGCATGAAGTGCACGGGGACGCCGTCGACCGCGACGCGGTAGTGCTCGTAGGCGTTGATCGCGGCCTCGGCCTTGCGCCAGTCGTAGCGGGTGTGCCAGTAGTCGACGAGCTCCCGCAGGTAGGCCCGGTTGACGCCGTAGTGCCAGTCGTCGTTGCCCGCGTCGTCCGGCCAGCGGGTCAGCTCCAGGCGCCGCCGGAGATCGGCGAGCACGTCGTCGGACACGTGGATCGGCTCCGGCTCCAGCGGGCTCCGGGCTTCGTCGCTCATCGTCGTCTCCTGCGCAGCTGTCATCGACGGCAAAAATATATCAGAGATTTATTTAAGTTCGTGATGTATCTGGTGGGAGGGCGAGGCCGAGGTCGGCGATGAAGCGGGCCAGGCCGACGCGCTTGCGGAACAGCTCGTGCAGGTCGTCGGTGACCGGCTCGCCGAGGCGTTCAACGGGGATCGCGGTGAAGGCGCTGCGCAGGACCAGCGTGGTGACGTACCCGGCCGCGGCCTGGCCGGCGGGCACGCCCTCCTCGGCCAGGCCCCGCTGGTACGCGGCCAGGATCGCCCGATGGATCACGGGCAGCTCGCCGGGCTCGGTCAGGCCGTCGTGGGCCAGGCCCACGAGCAGCTGGCCGAGGTCGAAGCCGATCGGCACCGGGTCCTGCCAGCCCCAGTCGATGGCCACGAACCGGCCGGGGTCGTCGGCGGGCACCAGGAGGTTCTGCGGCCCGGCGTCGCCGTGCGCCATGGTGTGCGGCAGGCGGTCCGCGGCCGCGAGCAGCGCGGGGATGCGGCGGGCCAGGGTGTCCAGGTCCATCTGCAGGAGCGGGTCGGCGTGCGCGGCGACGAGCGGGTGCCGCCAGAGGGCGGGGTCGCGCAGGATGGGCAGCGCGTGTTGCGTGACCAGCTGGCCGACGTAGGTCCGCAGCGCCGTACGGGGGCGGGAGTCGTCGGCCGGACGCAGCCCGGCGAGCCGGCCCAGCGCGCGGGCCGCGGCGGCGTACCTGGTCAGGTCCCACTCCCCGGGGGCGGCGCGGACGTCCTCCAGCCACAGGTCGAGGCGCTCGTCGCCGAGGTCGTCGATCAGGAAGAGGCGGGGCAGCCGCAGGCCGGGCGGGAGCGGCAGACCGGAGGTGTACACCTCGGCCTCGGTCCGCCACGGGAACCCGGCGACGAACTCCGTTCGGGCGGGCTCGGGGATCACGCCGATGTTCACCCAGTGCCGGGCGGAATGGAGGGATTTGACGAAGAAGGACCAGGCGCGGCCGCACGTGGTCGTGCCGCTGACCCGGCGCAGGCCGCCGGTGGACGGGGTCCCGGACGTGTGGTCGATCGGTTCCACTCGGATGGACTCCACCTCGGCGCCCTCATTGTCCAGATATTTCCGGACAAGAGGGGTGAGGTGGGTGCGGGATGGGATCGGGGTCATGGGCAGAACCCTGTCCCGCCCCGCGAGGTCCCGCATAGAGCATGGCCTACTCAAATGTTCGCCCGTACCATCCCTCTGTGCGTCATCTGTGGCCCTTGCGCGCGGCGGAGGCCGCTGCCCAGTCCGCGGCCGCGTACCGGCGGCACGGGCTGCCGCGACGGCAGCGGGCCGCCGAGACCCGCGCGTGGCGGCTGGCCCGCCGCTGCGAAGGCGCCCGCACCCCGGCGCTGACCGGCCTGGCAATGCCGCAACTGACCGCCAGGCAGCGGCAGATCGCCCAGCTGGCCGCCTCGGGCCTGAGCAACCAGGACATCGCCGACCGGCTGGTGCTCTCCCGCCGGACGGTCGCGAACACGCTGGTGCAGGTCTACGAGCGGACCGGACTGAACAGCCGGGCCGAGCTAGCCGACATCCTCTTCACCTGACCGGGACAGCCGGCCGGTCGAGCCGGATCCGGCAGGCGGGCTGACGTAGTGGTGGAGCAGCGCCGGCTCACCGGCCGCGTTGAGCCAGCGGGCGCGGCTGCTGCCGACCCTGCGCCAGCCGGACCGTTCGTAGAACGCGATGGCGGCCTTGCCCTCGGAGGAGACCTCCAGCTTGAGAGGGGTCTCGACTGCGGCGCGCACGGTGTCGAGGAGCCGCGTGGCCAGGCCGCGCCCGCGGGCGGCGAAGGTGACGAACAGGCGGGTGACCTCCATGTCCCGGGTGAGCGCCACGTGGCCGAGCACCGCCTCCCCCTCGACCGCTATCCACGCCCTGACCAGGCCGTCCGGCGTCAGCCAGCCGGCCGGGTCGCGTGGCCAGTCCACGGGGTAGCGGTCGCCGGCCTGGACCTCGGCGAGGGCCTTCGTGCAGGCGTCCAGGTCATCGGGGGTTCTGTCGCGGATCTCCACACGGGCCAGCCTATGAGGGCCGGCGTCCAGGCAGCGGGCGGGCCGCCGGTCACGAGGGGATGACCGGCAGCAGGAGGCGGCTCGGGCGCGGGGCGTCGTGGAAGACGGTCTGCCGGGCCGGACGCAGGTCCTCCTGCCCCGCCTTGAGCACCTGGCCGGTCGAGCCGAGCGGGAAGCGGAAGAGCGCCGGCTCGCCGGGGGTGAGCGGCACCTTGATCAGGTTCGGGAACGGGATCTCGGGGAAGGGCGCCTGACCCGTGGTCGTGGGATATCGTTAAACCGCTTTAACCGCGGGGATGGGGGGATGGATGCCGCGCCGGGCCGTTCCTGAGGATGGTCAGCCTCGTCCCTCGACGATCCGGGACGTGGCCAAGCACGCCGGTGTGTCGGTGGCGACCGTGTCGCGGATCCTGTCGGGCTCGTACCCGAGCGCTCCCGCCACGCGGAGCAAGGTGATGCGGGCGGTCCGGGAGCTCGACTACGTGGCCAACGCGCACGCGCGGGGGCTGGCGGGGGCGCGGCCGAAGAGCGTGGCGATCGTGGTGAACTCGGTGGTGTCGCCGCATTACGCGCATGTGGCGCAGGGGGTGCAGGACCAGGCGGTGCGCGAGGGCCGGCTGTGCATCGTGGGCACCACGGGCGGGGACGCCGAGCGGGAGCTGGCCATGGTGCGGCTGCTGCGGGAGGAGCACGCCGAGGCGGTGATCCTGGTCGGCAACATGCCGATCGACGACGCCTACCGGGAGCGCATGGCGGACTACGCGCGGGCGCTGGCGGTGGCGGGGTCGCAGCTGGTGTTGTGCGGGCGTCCGGCGCTGGGGGAGGAGGTGCCGGCCATCGTGGTGGAGTACGACAACACCGGCGGCGCCCATGCCATCACCAGCCATCTGCTCTCGGCCGGTCACCGGCGGATCCTGTTCCTGGGGCGGCGGGCCGGTTACACGACGCCGGAGAGCCGGATCGCGGGCTACCGGTCGGCGCTGGCCGCGCACCGGGTGGCGCATGACCCCGGGCTTGAGGTGGACAGCGTGGTGATGGACCGGCGCGACGGCTACCGCATGATGCGGGAGCGGCTGGACGCGGGGCCGCGTGACTTCACCGCGGTCTTCGCCGGGAACGACCTGCTGGCGGCCGGGGCCCGGGCGGCGCTGCGGGAGCGCGGCCTGCGGGTGCCGGACGACGTGTCGCTGGTCGGCTTCGACGACCTTCCCCCGGCCGACGACATCGATCTGACCACCGTGCACGTGCCGCACGAGGAGCTGGGCCGTACCGCTGTGCGGCTGGCTCTGGACACCGACGCGGCCGGGACGAGCCGGCACGTGATGCTCGGCACCCACATCATCGTCCGCGACTCCGTCCGCCCTCTCCTGCACGTCTGAGGCGAAGTTAAACCGTTTACACTCGTGTGCCGCACCGCCCAGAGATCGGCCCAGGTGGATGCCGTAGTATCCGGTTCATGTCCTCCCCCCTGCGCCTCCCGCCCGCCGACCCGCGCCTGTCCGACTTCACCGGCTGGACCCGCGCCCACTGGGAGAGCGTGGCGGACCACCTGCTCGACTCCGTGGTGCCGTACGCCACGGACAGCTCCGCCCAATATCGCCTGCCCGGGCGGGCGAGCCGGTCGGGCACCGTCAGCGACGGGCTGGAGGGGTTCGCCCGCACGTTCCTGCTCGCGGCCTTCCGCATCGCCGGGGCGGGCGGCGAGGTGCCGCCCGCCCTGCTGGAGCGCTACGCCGCGGGGCTGGTGGCCGGCACCGACCCCGCGCACCCGTACGCCTGGCCGCCCCTGACGGACATGTCGCAGCCGCTCGTGGAGGCCGCCTCCATCGCGCTCGCGCTGCACGAGACCCGGCCCTGGCTGTACGACCGGCTCTCACCGGCGCAGCAGGAACGGGTGGTCGCCTGGCTGGCCGGGTTCGTCGGGCGGCGCACGCCGGACAACAACTGGGTGCTGTTCCAGGTCGTCGTGGAGCAGTTCCTCGCCGAGGTGGGCGGGCCGCACGACCCCGGCGAGATCGCCGGCGGGCTGGAGCGGATCGAGGACTGGTACGTCGGCGACGGCTGGTACTCCGACGGCAAGGGCAAGAACTTCGACTACTACTCCGGCTGGGCGATGCACCTGTATCCGTCGCTGTGGGCGCGGATGGCCGGCGACACCGCCCGCGGGCGGCTCTACGCGGATCGCCTGCGCCTGTTCCTGGAGCACTACCAGCACCTGTTCGCGGCCGACGGCGGGCCGGTGCACCAGGGGCGGTCGCTGATCTACCGGTTCGCGACGGTCACGCCGCTCTGGCTGGGCGCGCTGACCGGCGCCTCGCCCCTGCCGCCGGGGCGGACCAGGCGGATCGCGAGCGGCGTGCTGCGCCACTTCGTCGAACGCGGCGCCCCCGACGAGCGCGGCCTGCTCACCTGCGGCTGGTACGACCCCTTCCCGCCCGGCACCCAGGACTACTCCGGCCCAGCCTCGCCGTACTGGGCCAGCAAGGCCTTCCTCGGCCTGCTGCTGCCGCCCGAGCACCCGGCCTGGACGGACGCCGAGGCGGCCGCGCCCGTCGATCTCGCCGACCAGGTCGTGGCGATGCCCCCGCCGGGCTGGCTGCTGCACGCCACCCGCGAGGACGGCGTCGTCCGGCTGGTCAACCACGGCAGCGACCGCGACCGCGTCCAGGACCCCGCGGGAGCGCCGGACCCGCACTACCTGAGGCTCGCCTACACCAGCCACACCGGTCCCGACATCGGCGAGCAGGCGGTCGACGGGCAACTCGCCGTCGTCTCACCCCAGGGGACTACCTCCCGGAGGCGCCGCATCGAACCCCTCGCCGTGGGCGAGCGCTTCGCCGCCTCGGCGTACCAGGACGGCCCCGTCCGCGTGGTGACCGCCTCCGTGGTCGACGGCGCGGCCGAGATCCGGATCCACCAGGTCACGGCCCCTGCCGGACACCAGGTACGCGACGGCGGCCACGCCCTGGCCGATCAGCAGCCGCCCGAGAGCCGGTCCGAGGATGCCTGGGCGCTGGCCCGGCGCGCCGATGGCCTGACCAGCGTGATGCGTGGCCTGCACGGCTACACGGGGGCGGGCCTGGCGAGCGCGCACGGCGTGAACGCCTTCGGGGCGCACTCCGCCACGCCGTACCTGACCGGCGACGCTCATCCGGGCGGGACCGCCGTGTACGTCAGCCTGGTCCTGCTTACGGCGGCCGGACAGGAGCCGCTCGCGCCGCAGGTGCGCGTGAACGGGGACGAGGTCACCCTGCGGCCGGCCGCCGGGGATCCGATCACGGTCCGCCTCGGCGCCGTCTCCGAGGTCGTCGAAGGGCGTACCGCGACGTCATCCGCCGTCGGGGGCGTCGACAGGATCGCCCGCCTCACCTCGGATGACCAGGAGTAGACACCGCCGACCTGGGGCCGTTCGCCGCCAAGCCGACCTCGGTCAGCGGCGGGCAGCAGGAGGCGGCGATCGAGGCGTGGACGTCGGCTGACGGCACGACCACCGCGGGGGTCTGGGAGTGGACGCCCGGCACGTTCACCGCCGTGCGCGACGGCCACCACGTGCAGTGACCCGACGGGGTAGTTCGTCCTACGAATTGTAAGGCCTTTGAATGTTACCCTGAACGCGTGGAAAAGCATGATGATGATGGCCGGCTCGGGGTGGTGGCCGCGCTGGTGCGGTCGACGTTCCTGGTGAACGCCGTGTACGCCGAGTCCGCCAGGGAATATGGCCTCACCTCGCAACAGGGGCAGTTGTTGTGCGTGCTGATGGCGCAGCCGTACGGCATGAGCGAGCTGGGCGCGACGCTGGGGCTGGCCAAGTCCAGCCTCACCGGCCTGGTGGACCGCACCGAGCGCAACGGCCTGGTCCAGCGCAGGCCCGACCCGCACGACTCGCGCGCGCTGCGGATCGCGCTGACCAGGAAGGGTTCCGAGCTCGCGGCGGAGTTCTACACCGAGACCTGCAGGCGGATCGAGACCTTGACGACGGGCCTCCCCGACGCCGACCGCGACACCCTCGCCGGCCTGCTTGGCCGGGTCGTGCAGGACAACAAGGTGCCCGTGGTCTTCCTGGAGCCCGGTGAGGGAGCCCACACTTAAGCCGCCCCGGGTTGCAGTTCGTGTAGCGAACTAATATGGTTCGTAGCACGAACTCAACCTTTTTTGTTGATCGGGGCGTCCAATCATGAGTCGTAAAGTAGTGGTGGTCGGCGGCGGTTACGGCGGTTCGGCGCTCGCCAAGGCGCTGGACGCCGAGGCGGAGGTCGAGGTCGTCCTCGTCGATCCCCGTGACGCGTTCTTCAACACGGCCGGGTCGCTGCGGGCGGTGACCCAGCCGGACTGGGGGAGCAACATGTTCTTCCCCTACAGCGGGTTCCTGACCCGGGGCACGGTGATCCACGACCGTGCGGTTTCCGTGGATCCCGGCGGTGTCACCCTGGCCTCGGGGCAGCGGGTCGAGGCCGACTATCTGGTCCTGGCCACCGGCTCCAGCTACACCTACCCGGCCAAGCCCGTCGCCGACTCCACCGAGCAGGTCCTGGACGACCTCCGCGGGACCCACAAGGAGCTGGCCGGTGCCGGACGGGTGCTGATCCTTGGAGCCGGCCCGGTCGGTCTGGAGCTGGCCGGGGAGATCAAGGAGGTCTGGGCGCACAAGCACGTGACCGTCGTCGACCCGGCCGAGCAGCTGATGCCCGCGTTCGAGCCGCAGCTGCGCCAGGACCTCCACCGCCAGCTCGACGAGCTCGGCATCCACCTGCGGCTGGGCACAGAGCTGACCGCGCCGCCGGCGACCGGGGCCGGCCAGGCCGAAACCTTCACCGTCACCACCGCCGGCGGGGAGGAGATCACCGCCGACATCTGGTTCCGCGCCTACGGCGTGCGCGTCAACAGCGACTACCTCGCCGACGGCCGGCTCACCACCCGCACCCCGCAGGGGCAGGTGCAGGTCACCGAGACGCTCAACGTCCGCGGGTACGACCACGTCTACGCGATCGGCGACATCACCGACATCCCCGAGGCCAAGATGGCCGGGTACGCGATGCAGCACGCCGAGGTGGTCGCGGGCAACATCATCGCCCAGCTGCGCGGCGAGCGGCCCACGGCCGCCTACCGGCCCTTGCCCCACCCCATGATCCTGCTCCCGCTCGGACCGCGCGGGGGCGTCGGCCAGCTGCCCAGCCCCGACGGCCCGGCCGTCGTCCCGGCTGAGACGGTGTCGGCGTACAAGGGCGCCGACCTGTTCACCGGCCGCTTCACCGAACAGTTCGGCTCCGCCTGAGGGAGTCGCGCGCCCGAGGCGTGATCATGAAATTCGAAAAGGAAAGGCAGAACCTTGTCCGGACATGACGTCGTCTTCGGCTTCGGCGCGCACAGCAGCGTCGACGAGGCGCCGGAGCTGCTGCGCATGGCCCAGCAGGCCGATCGCGAGGGGCTCGACCTCCTGTCGCTGTCGGACCACCCCTACATCGGCAGGCGCCTGGACGCGTATGCCGCCCTCGGCTTCATCCTGGGGAGTACGCGGAACATCGCCGGCCTCGTCAACGTCACCAACCTGCCGACCCGCCCCGCTCCCATGCTGGCCAGGACCGTCACGTCGCTGTCGGCGCTGTCGCAGGGCCGCGTCGTGCTGGGCATGGGCGCGGGCGGGCTGTGGGACCGGATCGCCGACATGGGCGTGCCCCGGCTGTCGCCCGGCGCCGCCGTGGACGCCTTCGAGGAGGCGATCGTCCTGGTCAAGAAGCTGTCGGGTGGCGGCCCGCCGGTCACCTACCAGGGCCGCCACTACCAGGTGCACCAGATCGAGCCCGCTCCCGTGGCCGCGCCCCCGGTGTGGACGGGATCGAACGGCGCGAAATCCCTGGCCGCCACCGGCCGGGTGGCTGACGGCTGGCTCCCCGGCCACGCGGCGGACTGGCTCAGCGAGCGCTACCGGACCTCGCGGCCGATCATCGACGAGGCGGCGGCGGCCGTGGGCCGGGATCCACGCGAGATCCGTACGATCTACAACTTCCCGGGCCGCATCACCGGCCGGCCGCTGCCCGCCACCCGTGACGGCGACGGCCGCTGGATCGGCGGCTCCGTCGACCAGTGGGTCGAGGAACTGACCGGGGCCGTGCTGGAGCACGACGCGTCGGGCTTCATCCTCTTCGCGGCCGGTCACGGCGCTGTCGACCTCGTCACCCTCGGCCGCTGGGCCGGGGAGATCGTCCCGGCCGTGCGCGAGGCGATCAAGGCCTCTTGAGGCGGCGCGTCAGCCGTACGCCCGGGAAGAACGTGAGGGCGTAACCCGCGAAGAGCAGGTCCACGACGAAGAACGCCCCCAGGGCCCAGAGGTCATGGCTTCCCGGGGCGTAGACCTTGCCGCCGTCGTGGCCCGTGTACAGGGCCGGAGCCTGGTCACCGGCCGACAGCTCGTCCTCGCCGGGGCCGTGGATCCAGGCGTCGGCGACCCGCAGGCCGCCGTCGTCCGAGCGGAACGATCCCTCCCACGAGCAGATGCCGTGTTCGGAGCATTCGAGATGTTCGGCGGTGAACGTCCCCGCCGTGCCCTCGCCGCGCGCCGCCCGGATCTCCGGCGCCACGGCGAGCACGGCGAAGTACGCGCACACCACGGCCAGCGCCAGCATGCCGAGGCCGTAGAGCTCGACGATCCCGAGCCGGAGCCCGCCCCCACGGGCCTCCGCCTTCGCCCTGCGCGGCTTCTCGGCTAAGCCGCCGGGCCCCCGTCCGTTCCGCAACGCCCACCTCCCGGTCGGGTGTGTGCTTCCCCTCCAGCATGCACCCGCCGGGAGGGCTTCGCGGCGCCGGCCCTTCCCCTCACGAGCGGTCCAGGGCTCGGGCGGACGACGGGAGACTCAGCCGAGCAGCTCCGAGACGGTGACGAAGCGGTACCCGTCGCCGCGCAGGGTGGAGATGAGCTGTCCGATGGCCGCGCGGGTGTTCGCACCGCTCGCGTACCAGGGGATGGAGCAGGATGATCGAGCCCGGCCTGGCCTGCGCGCGGACCTCGGTCACGATCTCGGCGGGGACCGGGGTGCGGCCCGAGTCGGGCTCGACGTCCCACATGACGGTGTGCCGGTCGTGGTCGGCGAGATAGAGGGGGAGTGCCAGCAGCTTCTTGCCCCGTCCCCGAAGGCGGACGCGTCGGCGGACAGGTAGGAGCCATCGCGGAGGTGGTTAGACCATCGGTGGGGACAGTCTGATCAGCGCCGCAGGGGAGGGCCGGGGCGCATCCCCGTCATGGGACTCCGCCCCGTGTGGGTCACGCTTTGGGCGTGGCAAGGAGACGGAGGACGGTCGCGAACAGCTCGGGCGGACAACGCTCCGGGGTTACCAGGGTGAGCAGGCGCATGCCGAGGTCGAGAGACTTCAGAATGGCATCGGCCTGCTCGTACGGCAGATCGCCCAGTCCGCTGCCAGGGACCGCCAGCGGGTGGCGACTCGGGACTTCGGCAGGCGCGAACACCATGGCGACGAGCTGCTCACGCAGGACCGGATCACGGGTGGCATGGATCATGAGCTCGATGGTCATCTGGGCGAACGTGTCCTGATCGCCCGAGCGAACCTGCTCGGCCCAATGGTCCGCGAACTCCTCTACCAGTTCGGCCGCGTCCCGCCCGCTGTGGAGCATGCGATCCGCCTGGGCCCGCGCCTCCTGTCCGAGACGGTGCCGCATGACCGCCAGCAGCAGGTCCTCCTTGCCGTCGAAGTTGGAATAGACGGCACCCTTCGTGAGGCCGGCCGAGGCGGCGACCTCGTCCAGGGAGGCGCCGTGGATCCCACGTTCCGCGAACACCTTCTCCGCGGCCTGGAGCAACTTGAGCCGGTTTCGCTCGCGCTGCTCCTGCCGGGTGAGCCGTTCCGTCACGCGCCGCCCCCTTCCTGCTGTTGACATCCCACAGCGTACATGGATACTGGTCGGTATCTGAATACCGATCAGTATTTGAGAGGCAGTGATGACCACACGCCGAACACTCCTGAAGTCCGCCGCCGTTGCGGGAGGACTCGCGCTCTCCCCAACCCCCGCGTCGGCAGCGACATCACGGCGGAAAATCCTGGAAACGGCCGATCGGCTGTTCACCTCGGGCGACTTCACCGCCGCGGACAGGCTCTACCGGAAAGTGCTCACCAGCGATCCCGACCACGTGCACGCACTTGCCCAGCACGCCTACCTCACGCTCCTGGCCAACCGGCAGCCCACGGCGATCCGTCTGCTGAAGCAGGTGCTGCGGCTCGAACCTGGACATACCCGCTCCTTGAGTAACCTGGCCAACGCGCTGTGGCGCGCTGACCGCTTCGCCGAGCTGGCCGAGATCCTTCCCTCAGTGAAGAAGGACGGCCCCACGGCGACGGTGGAGCAACTGAGGAACCTCGCCGGGCGCAAGCCCTACGACGTGGCCGGTCCCAAGATCGTCAAGATCCCGTTCGCAGCGACGGATCCGCTGCCGATGATCGAGGCGTCGCTGAACGGCGCCCCACCCGAGCTGTTCTTCCTCGACACCGGCGCGCTGTTCGCACTCAACGACGACTACGCCGACGAGCTCGGCATCCCCACCTACGGCTACACCACCGGCAAGACGGTATACGGCGAACACAAGGCGTACCAGGGACGCGTGGGCCGCCTCGCCTTCGACGGCGGCCTGCGCATCGACAACCTCCCGGTTCACACCATCCCGGACGCCATTCGCCTCACCGCCCCCGACGGCAGGGTCACCCGGGGCGCGATCGGCACGAGCGTCCTGGCACGGTTCCTGTCCACCATCGACTACCCGGACCAGGCGCTCATCCTGCGCCGGAACAAGCACACGTCCATACGGGCACGGCACAGCACATCCATGTGGTTCCTTGGCGACCACTACCTGCTCTCCCACGGCACCGTGAACCACCTGGACCGGATGGTGTTCTTCATCGACACCGGAGGCGGTGACATCGGCTTCACCGCTCCCCTCTCCACCTTCGCCGCCGCCGGGATCGAGATCCCGGCCGGCGAGGGGCTCCATCCAGTGACGGTGCCCCGGCTTGCGCTGGGCTCGGCCGTCCGCCACGACGTGTCCGGCCTGGCCGGGGCGTTCCCGGAGTGGTTCGAGAGCGACTTCGGCTTCCGTATCGGAGGACTGCCCACGCATCAGTTCTTCCAGCCGTACGCGCTCACCTTCGACTTCGTCCGCATGCGGATCCTCATGGATCCGACAGCCTGACATTCTGCGCCGCACAGAAGGCACGAGGCGGCTTACCGTCATGGTCACGACGTAGGCGACCGCGAACCGGAGGTTTTCCAACCTGCCGGCGCTGCCAGAGCCGGGCGTCGGCAATCGTTATCTTGGGTAGTCAAGCGAAATAGCTGGTCAGGCGCTTGAAGGTCTGTCGGGCACGTCAGACACCTCAGGCGCCTAACGTGTCAAGCGGCGGCGGTGAGGTCGGTGGGGAAAGCCGTGTTCTCGTCGAACAACTTGCGGTTCTGGAG
>NZ_JBITHZ010000028.1:0-169480 GCF_044458585.1 Nonomuraea sp. NPDC050451 | reverse complement strand
CTCAAGCTGGACGCCACCGCCCGCAAGGACGCGGGCAAGTGGTACCAGGCGATCGCCAAGTACAGCGGCGCCTCCTCGCCCGCGGTCGCCCGGCTCTACGCCGACACCGTGTACGAGCAGCTCGCCAAGGGTGTGAACGCCAAGACGCCCGCGGGGGAGACCGTCACCGCCCCGGCGCGCGCCGTGACGCCGGACCGGGGCTCGTACGCCAACGCGGACGACCTGGACAAGCCCAGCACGCTGGCGGCGAGCACCGACTACCCGTCGGCCGCGTGGGCTCCGGCGCACAGCAGCAACTACGCCGTCTCCAACCGGCCGACCAGCGACGCCATCGACCGCATCGTCATCCACGTCGCGCAGGGCACCTACGCCGGGACGATCGACTGGTTCCAGACCGGGCCCCGGCCGAACCCCACCTCGGCCCACTACGTCGTCCGCTCCTCCGACGGCGCCATCACCCAGACGGTCAGGGAGAAGGACCGGGCCTTCCACGCCGGCGACTACAACCGGCGCTCGGTCGGCATCGAGCACGAGGGCTGGGTCGAGAACGCGACGTGGTTCACCGACACCATGTACCGCTCATCGGCGGCGTTAACCCGCAACATCGCCGACCGGTACGGCATCCCCAAGGACCGCACCCACATCACGGGCCACAACGAGGTCCCCGGCGCCGACCACACCGACCCGGGCCAGTACTGGGACTGGACCAAGTACATGCAGTACGTCACCGGTAGCGGCGGGGGCACCAACCCGCACACGCCGGAAGAGGTGTGCGGCACCGGCTACAAGGTGATCGACTCCAACGCGCTGGGCACGGCGGGCACCGTCTTCCTGCTGTACAACTCGGGCAACGGGAACAACTGCGTGGCCACGATCAAGAAGACCTCGCTGGGTACGGCCACCGCGACCACGGCCTTCCTGGAGGTCGAGGGCAAGCCCCGGGTCACCGACACCGGGAACTTCGCGTACTACGCCGGACCGGTACGGGCCGCCGCCGCCGCCGAGTGCGTCAAGTGGGGCGGCAAGGCCGGGACGAGCACGTACGAGAGCCCCTTCGAACACTGCGGAAGCTGACCCTCTGACCCTGTGGCCGGATCGCGGACTCGCGATCCGGCCACAGCCACGTTCTCAGCCGTCGCGGGCCGGCGTCCCTTGGGAAGGAGCGCGCCCGCATCCCCTCCCCCGAACGCTCAAGGCGCTTCCTCCTCCCCGACGGACGGCCCCCTGGTCGGTGGGGGAGGGGTCAAGGGGTCGGAGGCGGCGGTGGTTGGGAGAGGGCGGCCTGGACGCCGGCCTGGAAACGGGTGCGGGCGCCGAGCCGGGACATCAGCTCGGCGATCCGGCGCTCCGCCGTCCGGTGCCCGACGCCGAGCTGGCGGGCGATGGCCTCGTCCGTGAGGCCTGACAGCAGGAGCGCGATCAGCCGGGCGTCGTCCCCGGAGTCCCGGGGCGGCGGGTTGCGCGCGGACGGCGCCAGCCCGAGCGGCAGGGCCCGCTGCCACAACCCCTCGAAGAGCCTGATCAGCGCCTCCAGCAGCCCCGACGGATGGATGACGAGCGCCGCCACCGCGTCCGCCGGTTCGTGCCTGAGCAGGAGCAGCGCCAGCCGGTCGTCCACCACGTACAGCTTCATCGGCAGTTCGGGCAGCACCCGCGCCTGCTGGCCCGCCCCGACCATCTCCTCGATCTGCCGTAACGCGCCCTCGGCCGCCACGAAGTCCCGCTCGTAGATCATGCGGCTGGTGATCCCGCGCTCCAGCAGCTCCCGCTGCGCGGCCACGCTGCCCAGCGGGTCGAAGTACGGCCGCCTGGACAGGCACCGGAGCTGCTGCCTGGCGGCGCGCTGGATCTGGGCGTGCCGCTGCTCGACCGCCCGCCGCCCGGTGACCACCTCGACGACCACCGGGGGCGTACGCTCCCGGGCGCGCTCCTGGAAGACCTCCTCCAGCTCGCGGGCCCGTTCGCGGACCCGGAGCAGGTCGCGTTCGGCGGCGAGCAGGAGGACGTCGAGCGCCATCTCCGGGGCGACGGCGGCGTAGGCGGGCGGAGGTCCCGGGGACGTGCTGAGCAGGCCCTTGGACTCCAGCGACGCCAGCAGCGGCTGCAGGTCGGCGCGCGGCCAGGCGGCGGCCAGCTCGGCGAGCGTGGCGGGGGAGCGGTCCAGCAGCACCTCGTACAGCGCCTCCTCGTCGGGCCCGAGCCCGATCGCGCCCAGCGGGGTCACGGGGCGTCCCCATGCGGGGCGAGATGGGGCGGCGTCACGACTCCTCCAGCCAGCCGCGCACGACCGCCTGGTAGCCCGCCTGGAAGCGGGTGCGCGCGTCGAGCCGGACCATCATCGCGCGCACGTGCCGGCGTACCGTCCGGTCGCTCCACCCGAGGTGGGCGGCGATGGCCGCGTCGGTCAGCCCGGCGGTGAGCAGCGGCAGCAGGTCCCGCTGCGCGTCGGCGGGGCCGGTCGCCTCGGCCAGCCGCCCGTGCCTGACCTGCAGCGGCACGGCCCGCTCCCAGTACATCTCGAACAGCGCCGACAACGCGTCCAGCAGCGTCGAGTCGTGCACCACCAGCGCGGACTCCACCACGTGCTGGTCGTGGCGGAGCGGCATGATCGCCATGGGGAGGTCGTTCAGCGCGAGCTTGACGGGCACGTCGCCGACCCTGGCCTGTTCGCCGGCCGCGACGTAGCGGGTGATGAGCGAGAGGGTGCCCGGCACCTCCATGGCCCGCCGGTCGTACAGCGCCCGGTACTCGACACCCCGCTCCAGCAGCTCGAACTCCACCGCGTTGCCGCCCATGGGCGTCGCGTACGGCGGCGCGTCGAAGACGCTGATCTGCCGCCGCGCGCTCTCCTGGAGCCGCTGGAACCACCGCCCCACCGCGTCCTTGCCGATCACCACCTCGACCAGGTCGGCGGAGTCCCCGTCCGGCACCGAGCGGTGGAAGCGCGCGGCGAGCTGGGCGGCGCGGTGGCGGGCCGCGGCCAGCTCCCGGGTGCGCGCCCGGATGAGCGCGTCCAGCCCCATCTCTGGCGAGACCGCCACATAACGCGGCGGGTCCTCAGGGAGGCGGGTGATCAGCCCCAGCTGCTCCAGCCTGGCGGCCGTCGAGGCGGCGTGCCCCAGCTCGGCGAGCGCGGCGGGGGAGCGCTCCACCAGCGCCTCGTACAGCGCCTGCTCGGCGTACGAGAGCCCGATGATCTCCAGCACGATCACAGCATGTCCTATTTCCGTACATGGCGGGAAGAGGACTCACAATCGTCTTTCGCGGCTTTACTGCGATCTGTCATGGTTCCCGGGGACACGATGATCTCTGAGGAGACGCATGATCGGCCGGTCGCTTGTCGCGTTGGGGGTGCTGCTTTCCACCGGGATGGCCGCCCCGACCCCACCTCCCGCTCCTCCCTCCGTGGCGACGCCGGTCGTCGGCGCGGCGGGGGAGTCCGCGAAGAAGATCACATTGATCACCGGGGACGTGGTCACCTACAGTACCGCCCCGGACGGCAGCCCACAGGCCCAGATCCAGCCTGCCAGGCGCCCGGACGGCGCGCCTGTGTTCTTCATGTCGTTACGCGAGTCCGGCGCGTACTACGTCTACCCCACGGACGTGATGGGCCTGGTGTCGGCGGGACGCCTGGACAGGGGCCTGTTCGACGTGGCCTACCTGGCGGCCAACGGCTACTCCGACGCGGAGAGCCCCACCCTGCCCCTGATCGTCCAGCACGGGACGCAGCAGCGCATCGCCGGGGCCCGCACCCTGGCCAGCATCGACGCCGCGGCCGTGAAGGTGGACAAGAAGGCCGCCGGGCAGTTCTGGTCCGGGGTCAGCACGGCCAGGGCCGCGTCCGAGAAGATCTGGCTCGACCGCAAGGTCCAGGTCTCGCTCGACAGGAGCGTCAAGCAGATCGGCGCGCCCGAGGTGTGGGCGGCCGGGCTCAAGGGCGCGGGCGTCAAGGTGGCCGTGCTCGACACCGGCATCGACGCCACCCACCCCGACCTCGCCGGCCGGATCGCCGCCGCCGAGAACTTCAGCTCGGAGAAGACCGCCCAGGACGGCCACGGCCACGGCACGCACGTCGCCTCCATCATCGCGGGCAACGGCGCCAAGTACCGCGGCGTCGCCCCCGAGGCGTCGCTGCTGGTCGGCAAGGTGCTCAACAACTACGGCGGCGGCCTGGAGTCCGACGTCATCGAGGGCATGCAATGGGCGGTCGCCCAGCAGGCCCGCGTGGTCAGCATGAGCCTCGGCGGCTGCTGCCCCGGCCCGGACAACCCGCTCGACCAGGCCCTGAACAAGCTGTCCGCCGATTCCGGGGCGCTGTTCGTGGTCGCCGCGGGCAACGACGGCAAGAGCCGCCGGATCGGCACCCCGGGCACCGCGGCCTCGGCGCTCACGGTCGCCGCGGTGGACCGCGAGGACAAGCTGGCGTCCTTCTCCAGCCGGGGCCCCACCGCGATCGACTACAGCCTCAAGCCCGACATCAGCGCCCCCGGCGTGGACATCGTCGCCGCCCGCGCGGCCGGCACCTCCATGGGCGAGCCCGCCGAGGACGGCTACACCACCGCGTCCGGCACCTCGATGGCCACCCCGCACGTCGCGGGCGCCGCCGTCCTGCTCGCCCAGCAGCACCCCGACTGGACGAACACCCAGCTCAAGGCCGCGCTCACCAGCTCCGCCCACGGCGACGGCCAGGACGCCTACGAGCAGGGCGCCGGCCGCGTGGACGTCGCCCGCGCCGTCAAGCAGCAGGTACGCGGCTCCGGCGGCATCGACTTCGGCTTCCTGCCCTCGCCCCAGAACGGCCCGGTCACCAAGACCCTCACCTACACCAACGACGGCGACCAGCCGGTCACCCTCACCCTGAGCACGGGCGTCACGGCGCACCGGGGCGGCGACGTGCCCGCCGGCACGCTCACCCTCGACCACGACACGGTCACCGTCCCCGCGCACGGCACCGCGCCGGTCGCGGTCACGTTCGACCCCGCGGGCCCCGACACCTGGTACGAGGGCTACGTCCGCGCCTCCGGCGCAGACGGCCAGGTCCAGGTGAACACGGTCGTGGGCGCGTTCGTCGAACCGAGGAAGGTCACCGTCCGGGCCCGGGTGGTGCTGCCCGACGGCGCGAGCGCCCCCACGGCGATGCCGTGGATGTTCATGCGCACCGACGACCGCGACGACCTCCAGTACGCCTACACCCCCGCCTCGGGCGCCGAGACCGAGGCCCAGGTCTACCCCGGCACCTACACCGTGCTCACCGCGCTGGCCTGGCGCGGCGCGGACGGCGAATGGGTCCAGTCGCTGCCGTCCGACCCGCAGATCGAGATCACCAAGGACACCACGGTCACGCTCGACCTGCGCAAGGCGCGCAAGGTGTCCGTGGAGACGCCGCGCGCCTCGGAGGTCCACCTCTCGCAGTACGCCTACCGGCGCGTCGCGGCCAACGGCGAAGCCTGGATCGACGTGCAGTCCCTGTACCCGCAGTACGGGCTGGACAACTACGTGATGCTGCCCACCCGCAAGGTCACCCAGGGCACGTTCACCCTCAACGGCCGCTACCAGCTCCGCGCCCCCGCGATCACCATGAAGGTGCCCGGCGGTCCCCGCATCACCCCCCGCTACCAGGACGTGGCGCCGCAGACGCCCAAGCTCGACGGCCGCAGCAGGCTCTCGCTGGTCTACGCCGGCAAGGGCACCGACTTCGCCGGTCTGGACGTGCGCGGCAAGCTCGTCCTGCTGAACCTCGAGGACCTGTGCCCGGCCATGGCCTGCACGGGCAACGCCCTGGACCGGGTCAAGGCCGCCCAGCAGGCGGGGGCAGTGGGAGTCCTCGGGTACGGGGCCGTCAACCGGGCCTTCCTCGACCCGGCGGGCAGCTGGCCCACGTACCCGATCCCGACCATGAGCCTGACCGCCGAGCAGGGGCGGGCCCTGGCCGCCCTGGCCGGGCGCCGGCAGGTGACCGTCTCGGCGGAAGGCGTGGCGACCACGCCGTACCTGTACTCGCTGATGCTGCCCGAGCAGGGCCGCGTCCCCGCCGACCTCGCCTACTCGGTCAGGACGCGCGACCTGCAGCGCATCGAGGACCGCTTCCACGCCGACCGGCCCGGCCAGGTGGAGCTGAGCACGTCGGCGGGGATGCTGCGGCCGGGCAGGTTCGGGCTCACGTGGTCCATGGAGCACACCGTGCGGGCTCAGACGGCCTTCACGGAGTACGTCGGGCCCGTCTCGCCGGACGTCGTCTGGACCCGCTCGAACACGATGGACTACGACGAGGGCGCCGACTTCTACAGCAGGCGCGCGCTGACGGCGACCGCCATAGACGTGTTCACCACGGCGGGCACGCGGACCGAGCCGTGGGGGATCCAGCCCCGCGTGCCGGGCAACGTCGTCGTCTCCGACGCGGTGCTCCGCTCCGGGACCGCCCAGTGCTTCCCCTGCCGGACGAAGGACACCTTCCTGGCGACCCTGCCGGTCATGGGCCCGGTGCCGAACCACCAGGAGGCGTTCGCGTACAACGCCAACTTCCAGAGCGACAAGCACGGCGGCAAGGACGAGCTGCGCCTGTACCGCGACGGGCAGGAGGTCCCGCTCGTCGAGGCGACGATCGTGATCGCGATCTTCGCGATCATCGTGCCGACCTTCACTCTCCCGGAGACGGAGGCCGCCTACCGGCTCACCGACAAGTTCCACACCCCGAACAAGTCCCAGCTGTACGCCAAGGACGTCGAGACCGCCTGGACATTCCGGTCGAAGCGGCCCACCGGCGGGATGCAGACCACGGACGACGGGCTCTGCCTGGCCTGGTTCGCCACGGGCAAGCTCGCGCCGTGTGAACCGGTCCGGCGGCTGAACCTCCGCTACGACGTGCCCCTCGACCTGGACAACCGCCTCAAGGCGGGCACGCCGCACCGGATCACCGTCACCGGCTACCACGGGTCCTACGGCACGCCGGACGCGAAGGTCACGGACGTGAAGCTCTCGGTCACGTTCGACGACGGCGCCCACTGGACGCCGGTCCGCGTCTCGGCCTCCGGCCACGCCACCATCACACCCCCCGCGCTGGCCGCCACCACGGGCGCCGTGGGCCTCAAGGCCCAGGCGACGGACGCCGAGGGCAACACCGTCGAGCAGACCGTCCAGCGGGCGTACGGCCTGAAGTGACCTCGCGCGGCCGCGCTAAGCAACCGTCGTTGACTAAGTCTGAATTAGTCAACTAGGGTTGCTAGCGCGGCCGGGTTCTCCGGGCGCCACGCCGAGGCGTGCTCCCACGAGAGGCGAGATCCATGACGACGAGAGAAGTCGTGCTGGACGTCGAGGGCCTGCGGATGCGTTACGGCCCGGCCGACGTCCTGCACGACGTGAACTTCCGGGCGCGCCGGGGCGAGGTGGTGTGCCTGCTCGGCCCGAACGGCGCGGGCAAGACCACCACGATCGAGATCCTCGAAGGCTTCCGGATGCGGTCGGCCGGCCGGGTCGAGGTGCTCGGCACCGATCCGGCACGCGCCGGCGAGGACTGGCGGGCGCGGATCGGGGTCGTCCTGCAGTCCTGGCGCGACCACGGCAAATGGCGGGTACGCGAGCTGCTGGAGCACCTCGGCCGCTACTACGCCGCCTACGCCACCGAGACCGTCGCCCGGCCGTGGCGGGCCGACCCGCTCATCGCGGCGGTCGGCCTGACCGAGCAGGCGGAGCACAAGATCAGGACGCTCTCCGGCGGCCAGCGGCGCAGGTTCGACGTGGCCGTCGGCCTCGTGGGCCGCCCCGAGCTGGTCTTCCTCGACGAGCCCACCGCCGGGCTCGACCCGGTGGCCCGGCGCGCCTTCCACCAGCTGGTCCTGGAGCTCGCCGCGGAGGGCGACACCACGATCCTGCTCACCACCCACGACCTGGCCGAGGCCGAGAAGCTCGCCGACCGCATCATGGTGCTCGACGGGGGCCGGATCGTCGCGGACGGCACGGTCGCGCAGCTCGCCCGGCAGATCGCCGGCCAGGACGAGGTGCGCTGGACCCGCGACGGGCAGCGCTACGTCCGCTCGGCCACCGAGTCGACCCGGCTGGTGTTCGACCTGTTCAAGCAGTACGGCGAGGAGATCGAGGACCTCGAGGTGCGCCGCGCCTCGCTGGAGGACACCTACCTCTCCCTCGTCCGGCAGGCGGAGGAGGGAGCCCGATGAGCCCGACCGCGACGGCCTGGCGGGCCGGCTGGTCCCGCGGCCTGATCGAGCTGCGGCAGTCGTTCACGAACGCCGCCGACCTGTTCAGCCACTTCCTCTGGCCCGTGCTGATGCTGGTCACCACGTACTTCCTGCGGAACGTGTCCTTCGGGCAGAGCGGGCTGTCCCTCGGCGTCCTGGCCCTGCCGAGCATCCTCGGCATGAACGCCGGGATGTCCATGGTGAGCATGAGCCAGCACCTCACCGCCGACCGCGAGGACGGCACCCTGCTGCGCGCCAAGGCCACGCCGCACGGCATGACCGGCTACCTGCTCGGAAAGATCGTCCTGGTCGCCGGTGGGCTGGTCGCCGACCTCGCGATCTTCCTGGTTCCCGGCATGTTCCTCGTGCCCGGCCTGGCGTTCGGCGACGCGGGCGCCTGGCTGACCGTGCTCTGGGTGCTCGTGCTGGGGCTGGTGGCGACGCTGCCGCTGGGGGCGGTGCTGGGCTCGGTGTTCGTCAGCGCCCGCAGCCAGGGGCTGATCCAGCTCCCCGTCCTGGGCCTGATCGCGATCTCCGGCATCTTCTACCCGATCACGGCGCTGCCGGAGTGGGTGCAGTGGATCGCCCAGGCGTTCCCGGTCTACTGGCTCGGGCTCGGCATGCGCTCGGCCCTGCTCCCGGACGCCGCGGCCGCAGTCGAGATCGGCGGGTCCTGGCGGCCTGTGGAGACGGCCGGGGTGCTGCTGGCCTGGGCCGTGCTCGGGCTGGTCGCGGCGCCGTTCCTGCTGCGCGGGATGGCCCGCCGGGAGTCGGGCTCCAGCGTCGCGGCCCGCCGCGAGAAGGCCCTGCAGCGGATCTGACGCGCCCTGCGACCTGCGGGAGACCTGGCCGCGACAAGGCCCGGCGGCGGATCTGACGCCCGGCTGGTGACGGAAACCCGGCGCTCGGCAGGTCGGCGCACTAAGCTCGGTGCCTGTGCCGCGAAGGGTGATGATCTGGCTGGCGTTGGCCCTCCTGCTCGCCGGATGCGGCGGCGTCCGGCCGGCGCCGCGCAGCCCCGCCGCTCAGTCGCCGTCGGCGTCCACGCCGACGCCGTCCACCACTCCGACCCTCGCGCGGCGCTCGGCCATGGCCGGCGGGCGTCCCGACGACGTCAACGGCGACGGCCGCGCGGACCTGCTCGTCTACGCCGAGCTGCTCCGGCCGGGCATACGCTTCCTCGCGGTCGTCTACGGCTCGCCCCGGGGCCTGCGCACCGGCAGGCCGGCGATCGTCTCGTCGCAGACGTTCTTCGCCTGGCAGATCGATCCGGGCATCAGGGCCGACCTCGACGGGGACGGCTTCGGAGACATCCTGGGCTACGGGCGGCCGGGCGATCGCGACGAGACGATGGGCCCGCACATCTTCTGGGGCGGCCCGGACGGCATCGACACGGGAACGCTCCCGACCCCGGTGCCGCCGCCCATCAAGACCACCATGGCGACATTCCGGTCCGTCGCCGGCGACTTCGACGGCGACGGCGCCGCCGACGTGGCGATGTCCGCCGACGACAACCGGGGCGCCTCCAACCTGGTCGTGATGTACGGCCCGTTCAGCCGCGCGGGCGTGCCGAGCCGCCAGACCGTCCAGCCCTCGCCCACCGGCGGCCAGTTCTGGCGGATGACCGTCGACGAGATCGACGGGCGGCACGCGACCGGGCTGGTGGTGTTCACGGGCGACGACGGCGAGCAGACCTCCGGATGGCTGCTGAACGGCGGCCCCGACGGCCTGGCGAAGGAAGGGCGCAAGCTGGGCAAGGGCCTGGCGGCCACGTTCGGCGACTTCGACGGCGACGGCACCAGGGACCTGGCGGTCGGCGACGACGGCAGCCGCAACGACGAGCCCGGCACCGAGACCGAGGCGCCCGCGGTCGACAGGACGCTGACCGTCTACTACGGCGACGGCCGTACCCAGACGTTCAAGGGCGAGAGTGGTTCGGCGGTCGGCGGCGACTTCGACGGCGACGGCCGTGACGACCTCGCCTTCGGCGGGGCGCGCGACGGGCGTGAGCCGGTCCGGATGTTCTGGGGCGGCCCCGGCGGCCTGCGAGCCGGTGGCGGCATCCGCGGCCTGGTCCGCGGCGCGCCACTGGCGGCGGGCGACTACGACGGCGACGGGGACGACGAACTCGTCCTCGCCTCCGGCGACGACCTCCTCAACGTCCTGGTGACGGACGGCAGGAGCGTACTGACCCGCGTCGACCTGCCACCCCGCTGAACCACCCGGCCTCGGCCGCGCCCCTGACGGTGATTTCCATCCGAAAGGTCCGCTGACCCCAGCGCTGGGTAGGGGGCACCTCGTGAAGCACTTCACTGTTGGGCTGGTGGTGCACCCCGACCGGCCGGTGCTGGACTCCGTACGGCTGATCGTCCGGCACGCGCGGAGGAAAGGGGGCGGCGTCATCGCCCGGCCGTGCGACGCCCGGCGGGTGGGGCCGGAGGTCGAGATCGTCACGCCCGAGGAGTTCGTCGAACGGGTGGACGGCGTGATCAGCCTGGGCGGCGACGGCACCATGCTGGGCGCGATGCGCCTGGTCGTCGGCCGCCAGGTGCCGGTGCTCGGCGTCAACCACGGGCACCTGGGCTTCCTCATCGAGGTGACCCCGTCGGAGCTGGAGCCGGCCCTCGACCGCCTGGCCGAGGGCCGCTACACCCTGGAGCCGCACAGCTGCCTGGAGGCGGACGACCACACCGCGTTCAACGACCTCGTGGTCACCGCCGCCGAGCCGCTGTCCAGCCTGACCCTCGACCTCGAGGTCAACGGCCTGAGCCACGGCTACTACCGCGGGGACGCGGTGATCGCCTGCACCCCGACCGGCTCGACGGCCTACAACTACGCCGCCGGTGGCCCGGTCATCTCCCCGTCCGCCCCGGTCGTGGCCCTGACCCCGGTCGCGCCGATGTCCGGCATCAGCCGCCCCGTCATCCTCGGCAAGGACGACCGGGTCGTCCTGCGCAACCCGTCCGGCGACGTCCCGCTGCTCTTCTCCGTGGACGGCACTCCCGCCGAGCCGCTCCGGCCGGGCGCCGAGCTGTCGGTGCGGCTGCGCACGGACGCGGTGGACGTCGTACGGTTCGACGCCGACACCCACGCCCAGCGCAACCGGGTCAAGCTCAGCCTCCTGGACCTGCCGCTCAGACGCGACCAGCTCGTGGAGCTCGTCCCGCAGCCCCTGCGCGAGCAGGCCGAGCGGCTGCGCCAGACGATGCCCTGACCGCGCTAGACCCGGACGCCGGCCTTCCGCCACGCCTTCAGCAGCCGGCGGGTCGAGCCGCCGATCGGGCCGACGGCCTCGTACAGCACCTCCCGTGACACCGGCTCGGCCTGCGTCACGGCGGTCACGGCCTCGTCGGCGGTGGTGATCGTGTGGGAGCAGACGCTCAGCAGGTAGCCGGGGATGTTCAGGCGCGGTTCCGTGCAGCCCACCAGCGGGACGCCCACGGCGGCGACCACCGGGAAGACCGTGCCCGGGATGCCGATGGCGGCCTCGGCCCTGGCCGAGGCCTGGACCGACGGCACGGAGCTGATCTCGTACTTCTCCCAGAGCGAGCGGTCCTCGCGGGGGTGCAGCCCCACGAGGATGTGCTTGCCCGCCGCCGCCAGCCGCTCGGCCGCGGCCAGCAGCAGCTCGGTGCCGGGGGCCGAACCGCCCGTGCTGCTGGATTTGGTCACGCTGGTGAGCACCAGGACGGTGCCGGGCTCGGGCGCGTGCCTGGGCAGGTCGTCCGTCTGCGGGGAGCCGACGACCGTGATCGGGCGGCGCGTGCCCAGGTAGTCGTCGAACACCTTGGCCTCGGCCGGCGAGGACGCGGTGATCGCCCTGAGCCGGTCGCGGAACTCCTTCGCGCGCGGCGCCTCGACCGGCAGCTGGTACGCCAGCGAGCTCGCGACCAGCGGCAGCCTCGGGAACCGGGCGGCGCACTCCGCCGGCCAGTCCCCGGCGCCCGTCACGACGAGCAGGTCGGCGTCCGGAGCGCGGTTCGGCGTCGCGACCGGCACCGGATCGCCCGGCTTGATCCCCGTCAGGTCGGGCACCAGCTGCGTGATTTCCCACCCGCGCCGCCGCGCCTCCGGGAGCAGCGGGGCCACGTGATAGGTGCCCCACGGCTCGTTCGTGGCGATCAGAACCCGGGGCGCCCTGCCGAGAGACCCGGTGGCCGCCTGCGCGGCGGTGCCGGCGAAAGCGCCGAGAACGCCGAGGCCCGCGCCCGCGAGCAGGGAACGCCGGGAGAACAAAGGAGGTCTGTCATCAACTTTCACGAGATCGCAATCTATGGTGTGGTTGCTACCCGTTTGTGAACATCCGCTGACGCCCGGAGGAATGGTCAGCCCTTCTCGGAGCCCTCGTTGGCGCCGCGCACGAAGTACCGCTGGAAGATCACGAACACCACCGCCACCGGAATGGTCGCCATCAGCGCGGCCCCCAGCTTGAGCGGATACTGCGTGCCCTTGCCCAGCGACCCGCTCACCAGGTCGGCCAGCCCGCGCGGCAGCGTGAACAGCTCCGGGTTCTGCACCGCCACCAGCGTGTGCGGGAACTCGTTCCAGGTGCCCTGGAACGAGATGATGGTGAGCGTGAGCAGCGCCGGCCGGGCCATCGGCAGCACGACCGACCAGTACGTGCGGAAGACCCCGGCCCCGTCCACCCGCGCCGCCTCCTCGACGCTGACCGGCAGCGACTCGAAGAACTGCTTCATGATGAACACCCCGGCCGCGTCCGCGATCACCGGCAGGATCAGCGCGGTGTAGCTGTCGTACATGCCGAACTGGTTCAGCACCAGGAACTTCGGGATGAACAGCACCACGCCCGGCACCGCCATGATCGCGATGATCGATGAGAAGATCGCGCGCCGCCCCGCGAAGCGCAGCCGCGCCAGCGCGTACCCGGCCATGGAGTCGAGCAGCACGCGCCCGGCCGTGACGACCACGGTCACCAGCAGCGAGTTGCCCAGCCACAGCGGCAGGTCGGTGTTGAGGAACACCTTCTCGTAGCCGCCCATCGTCACCGGGCCGGGGACGGGCGACAGGGGGTGCGCCGCCGCGTCCGGCTCGGTCTTGAAGGAGGTGGCGATCTGGATGACGAACGGGTAGAGGAAGACGAGCGCGAAGAAGATCAGGATGCAGTAGCCGGCGAACGTGGAGGCCAGCGAGCGCGCGTTGTCCTTACGCATGACGCCTCTCTCTCATCACCCAGCGCTGGACCAGGGTCAGCACCACGATGATGGCGAACAGCACGAACGAGATCGCGGTGCCCGAGCCGTACTCGAAGCTGCGGAAAGCCGTCTGGTACGACAGGAACGCCGGCGTGAGCGTGGTCTTGGCGGGATTGCCCTGGCTCATCACGTAGATCTGGTCGAAGACCTGCCACGTCGAGATCAGCCCCAGCGTGAGCACCAGGAACAGGGTGGGCTTGAGCAGCGGCAGCGTCACGTTCCGGAAGACCTGGCGGCGGCCCGCCCCGTCCAGCATGGCGGCCTCCTCCAGCGACACCGGGATGTCCTGCAGGGCGGCCAGGAACATGAGCATGAACGTCCCCGACGTCGTCCAGACGACCAGCATGATGATCGTCGTCATCGCCACGCTGGGCCCGGACAGCCACTCCCACCACGACAGCCCGAACGGCCCGCCGGAAGTCAGCGCCTCCGGCGGAGCCTCCGGATCGACCAGGCCGACGGACCCGAGCAGCAGGTGCAGCACGCCGCGCGAGTCGGCGAACCACTGGGGCCCGTCGATGCCGAACATGCTCAGCAGGGCGTTGACCGCGCCGGAGTTGGCGAACACGAACAGGAACACCACGCTGATCGCCACCGAGCTGGTCACCGAGGGGAAGAAGAACGCGGCGCGGAAGAACGTCCGGCCCTTCAGCAGCCGGCTGTTGACGATCAGGGCCAGGCCGAGCGCCAGCACGGTCTGCAGCGGGACCACGAGGGCCACGTAGTAGACGTTGTTGCGGACGCTCGTCATGAAGTCCTGCCTGGCCAGCCCCTCCTCGGTGAACAGGCGGGTGTAGTTGTCCACGCCGACGAACGGCACACCGCCCCGGAACGGGCTGCCCTGCCCGTTCCAGTCGGTCAGGCTCACCCACAGCGCCATGAGAATCGGCGCCAGCATGAACAGGCCCAGGATCACCACGACGGGGGCCGCGAAGAGCCAGCCCGCCAGGCTCTCACGTGTCTTGCGGACGGTCATGACGTGCCGAGCGCGGCCTGGATGTTCTTCTGCGTCCGCTGCAGCAGCGTCTTGGGCGGGGTGGTGGCCAGCTTCTGCAGCCCGGTGTCGAAGTCGGTCAGGACGCTGTCCATCTTGGGGGCGTTCACGGGACCCTGGGCGTAGTCGGCGCCGTTGACGAAGGGGCCGTCGTCGGGGAACTCGGCGGTGTAGGCGGCCTTGGCGGACTGGCGCGAGGGCATGACGCCGAACGCCTTGGCGAAGGCCATCTGCTGGTCGGCCTTGGTCATCGCCTCGACGAACGAGACGGCCTGCTCCTTGTGCTTGCTCTTGGCCGAGATGCCCCAGCAGTTCGTGAACGACAGCGTGCCCTTGCCCTTGGGGCCCGCAGGCAGCTCGTGGACCGAGTACTTGACGTCGGGGAAGTCGGCCTTGAGCGCGCCCTTGATCCAGTTGCCCTCGATGGTCATCGCGGCCTTGCCCTTGCCGAAGGCCTCGCCGCCCCAGCCCGCGTCGAGCTGGTCGGGGTAGCGGGCCAGCTTGGCCGACACCAGCGAGCGCACGTACTCGAGCGCCGCGAGGTTCTGCGGGCTGTCGGCGGTGGCCTGCTTGCCGTCGGGGCTGGTCAGCCAGCCGCCGGCCTGCACCATGAACGCGCCGACACGGTCGCGGGTCGGGCCGATCGCCAGCGGGGTGACGCCCTTGGCCTTGAGCTTCTCGCCGACCGAGGTGAGCTGCTCCCACGTGGTCGGCACGTCGGCGTCGGCGAGCCCGGCCTTGGACCACAGGTCCTTGTTGACGATCAGCGCGAGGGTGGAGAAGTCCTTGGGCGCGCAGTAGAGCTTGCCGTCACGGGTGAACGCCGTGCGCAGGGACGGGTAGAAGTCGTCGGGCTGGCTGATCTTGTCCCCGTACGGCTCCAGGGCGCCGACGCTGGCGTAGTCGGCGAAGCGGGAGGCGTCCACGTAGAACACGTCCGGGGGATTGTCACCGGCGAAGGCCTGGCCGAGCTGCTGGGCGAGATCCTGCGCGGGCGTCACCGTCGCGGCCGCGCCCGCCGAGGAGGCCCAGGTCTGGGCGGCCTGCTTGACGGCGGTGGTCTCGGCCTCGCCGGAGGAGCCGATGAGGATCTGCAGGTTGACCTGGCCGCCGCTCTGCTGGGGGGCCTGGCTCGGCTTGTCGTCGAAGCCGCTGCCGCAGGCCGACAGAACGAGCGTGGCGCAGGCGAGGCCGCTGATCGCGGTGGCGCGGCGGGTGCGTGGCGTCATCGGAGTGGGTCCTGTTCTCGCGTTGTGGGGGGTGGGGGTCAGGCGGACTGGCGGATGGTCAAAGAGGGGGCCAGCAGCACGTGCGCCGACGGCGGCTCGGCGTCGGGGCTCTCCAGGGCGCGGGCGAGCAGTTCGACGCAGGCCGCGGCGGCCTCGCCGAGCGGCTGGTGGACGCTGGTGAGGCCGACGGCCCTGGCGGCGGGCGTGTCGTCGAAGCCGATCACGGCGACGGGCCGGCCGGGCTCGCGGGCCTGCAGCGCGCCGAGGGCGAGGGAGTCGCTCGCGCACACCAGGGCGGTCACGCCGGGGTCGGCGCCGAGCAGGTCGCGGGCCGCACTCTCACCGGCGGCGATGCCGTCCTCGACCGCCCGCTGCAATCCGCTGAGGTCCTGGCCGCCGAGTGCTCTCGCCCAGCCCTCGCGGCGGTCGTCACCCACGCCCGAGCCGGGCGGCCAGCCGATGAAGCCGATGCGGCGGTGACCGGTGGCCAGCAGGTGGCGGGTGGCCGCCTCGGTGCCCGCGGCACCGTCCACGTCCACCCACGGATGGCGCGCGTCGGGCAGGTCGCTCCAGGGCCGGCCGAACGCCACGAACGGCAGCCCGCGCTCCAGCAGCCAGGACGCGCGCAGGTCGTCGTGGTGGGTGGCCGTCAGCACGAACGCGTCCGGCTTGTACGCGCCGAGCAGGTCCTCGTACGTCGCGATCTCCGAGCGGTCGTCAGCGGCGGTGTAGAGCAGGATCCGGTAGCCCTCCTGCGCCGCCGTCTGCGACAGGCTGTGCAGGAAGCGGTCGGCCCACGAGCCGCTGATCCCGTCGCCGTCGGGCTCGATGCCGATGGCGATCAGGCGCGAGCGGCCGGTGCGCATCTGGCGGGCGGCCTGGTTGGCGCGGTAGCCGAGCCGCTCGACCACCTCGAGGACGTGCTTGCGGGTCTCCTCTCGGACTACTTCCGGGGTGTTGAGCGCGTTCGACACCGTCTGGCGCGACACGCCTGCCGCCTTCGCCACATCGGTGATCGTCACCTTTCCCGCCATAAATCACCTTTCAAAGGGGTTGAACGTTCAAAGTCGGGTGCGGCATGATTTGATCGTTCAAAGTTAGCGGAGTGTTTCGAAATCTGCACCCCCGGCGACCTTCTGTCAAGACCCGGGGTGATCATTGAACCGATCTCAGGGGGAAACGTAGTGCTTCAGCCGCTGCTGCACGATCTGGTCAGCACCGTCATGGCGCCGGCGAGCGCGCTGAGCGACGCCGACGGCCAGATCCGCCCGGCCGGCGTGCAGGGGCTCTTCTGCGCGGACCGCCGGGTGCTGTCCCAGGCCCGGCTCCTCGTGGACGGGCGCGAGCCGGAGTCCATCGGGTACGCGCCCGGGGCCGCCGGACAGGCCCGGTTCGTGTCCCTGGCCCGCTGGCTCGGCGACCGCACGGTCGATCCCACGGTCCGGATCGAACGCTCGTGGGAGCTGTCGCCGTACGGCATGGGAGAGCGGGTGGAGATCGTCTCCACCGCGGCGTCGCCGGTCACGGCCACCGTCACCGTCGAGCTGGCGTGCGACTTCGCGGCCGTCGAGGCGGTCAAGTCCGGGCGTTCCGGCACCCCCGTACCGGCGAGCGCGGCCGGAGAGGGACGCCTGACCTGGCACGCCGACACCACCCACGTCACCGTCACCGGCCACGACGCCCACGCGACGGCGGGCGACGGGGCATGCCTGCGGTGGGAGGTGAGCCTGCCGCCCCGAGGCCGGGCGACCCTGCACTGGGAGCTGGCCGTCGAGGACTCCGCCGCGGTCGTCGTGCCCCCCGCCGCGACCCTCGAATGGAGCCCGCCGCACGTCACCGCCGACGACCGGCGCGTCACCAGGCTGCTGGACCAGTCGCTCGAAGACCTGCGCTCGCTGCGGCTGGCCGAGCCCGGCGAGCCCGGCGACACGTTCCTCGCGGCCGGGGCGCCCTGGTTCCTGACCCTCTTCGGCAGGGACAGCATCTGGGCGGCGCGCATGCTCCTGCCGCTCGGCACCCGGCTGGCCGCGGGCACCCTGCGCGTCCTGGCCCGCCGCCAGGGGCAGCGCCTCGACCCGGACTCCGGCGAGGCCCCCGGAAAGATCATGCACGAGCTGCGCCGGGAGGCCTTCGACCTGGACGACAAGGGCGGACGGCTGCCCGCCGCCTACTACGGCACCATCGACGCCACCCCGCTCTGGATCAGCCTGCTGCACGACGCGTGGCGCTGGGGCCTGCCGGACTCGGAGGTGCGGGCGCTGCTGCCGAACCTCCAGGCCGCGCTGGGCTGGCTCGCCGATCACGCCGACCCCGACGGGGACGGGTTCCTCGAGTACATCGACTCCAGCGGCCGCGGCCTGGCCAACCAGGGCTGGAAGGACTCGGGCGACTCGGTGCGCTTCCACGACGGCCGCCAGGCCGAGCCGCCGATCGCGCTGGCGGAGGTGCAGGGCTACGCGCACCAGGCCGCCCTGCACGGGGCCGCGCTGCTGGACGCCTTCGGCCTGCCGGGGGGCGACCGCTGGCGTGACCACGCCGGGGCGCTGGCCGAGCGCTTCCGCGCCGCCTTCTGGGTCGACGGGCCCCGGGGCCCCTTCCCGGCGCTCGCCCTCGACCGCGACAAGCGCCCCGTGAACTCCCTGACCAGCAACATCGGCCACCTGCTCGGCACCGGCCTGCTCTCGCGCGAGGAGTCGGCCCGGGTCGCCGGCCTGCTGGCCTCGCCCGGCATGGCGGAGGCGTTCGGGCTGCGGACGATGTCGTCGGACGAGGGCGGGTTCAGCCCGCTGTCCTACCACTGCGGGTCCGTCTGGCCGCACGACACGGCCATCGTCATCGCCGGCCTGGCCAGAGAGGGCTTCGACGAGGAGGCCGCCGCCCTCGCCGAGGGGCTGCTGGCGGCGGCCGAGTCGTTCGGCTACCGGCTGCCGGAGCTGTTCGCGGGCGACGCCCGGGACCGGGTGGGCCGCCCGGTGGCCTACCCGGCCGCCTGCCGACCCCAGGCGTGGTCGGCCGCCGCCGCGGTCGTCATCGCCCACGCGGCGGCCGGGCTCTACCCCGACGTGCCGGCGGGCCGGGTGGAGCTGCGCCCGCTGTCCGGCGCGCCCCTGGGAGCGCTGGCCGCCGGGCTACGCGTCGCGGACGCGGAGGTCGAGGTACGGGTGGACCACGACGGCACCGCCACGGTCAAGGGCCTGCCGCCGGGCCTGCGCCTGGAGGAGACCGTCACCCCTTCGTCGCGCCGCCCGTGAGGCCCTTGACGAACTGCTTCTGCAGCAGCAGGTAGAAGATCAGGATCGGCAGCGTGGCCAGGAACATCAGCGCGAACATGCCGCCGAAGTCCGCCGCGTACTGGCCGAGCGACTTGTAGACGCCCGTCATGATCGTCGTGCCCTCGCGCGGGCCGTAGATGATCAGCGGGTTGAGGAAGTCGTTCCAGATCCACACCCCGAGGAAGATCAGCACGCTCGCGGTGGCCGGCCGCAGGAGGGGGAAGACGACGCGCCAGAACGTCTGCCAGCGCGTCGCCCCGTCGATCGCGGCCGCCTCCTCCAGCTCGCGCGGGATGCCCTTCATGAACCCCGAGAAGACGAACACCCCGAACGGCACGTAGTAGCCGACGTTGAACAGGATGAGCCCCTGGAGCGTGGACATCAGCCCGAGCGACTTCAGCACCTGCGTGACAGGGATGAGGATGACCTGCGGCGGGATCATCAGCCCGCACAGCAGCAGCACCATGACCGCGCGCGACCACCACCGGGTGTGCCGCGCCAGATAGTGGCCCAGCATGGCCGACAGCAGCGTCAGGATGACAATCGACAACGACGTGACCACGACGCTGGTGCGCAGCGACGACCAGAAGAGGCTGTCGGGGTCGGTCAGCACGCGGGTGAGGTTGTCCAGGGTGGGCGGCGCGGGCAGCGACATCGTGTCGCGGGCGACCTGGCCGCTCGCCTTGAAGACGTTGATCAGCGCGATGTAGAGGGGGATGAAGAAGACGGCGCCGATGACCAGCGCCACCAGCGGACGCACCCACGACAGCCGGGAGCCGCTCACAGCTGGACCTCCCTGCGCTGCAGGATCCGCAGCGTGACCACCGACAGGGCGGCGATGACGACGAGCATGACGACCGCCTCGGCGGAGGCGTAACCGGTGCGGTTCTCCACGAACCCCTCCTGCAGGACGACGAACGCCACGCTGGCCGTCGTGCCCGTGCCCGGGCCGCCGTTCGTGATGACCTTCACGTGGTCGAAGATCTTGAACGCCGAGATCAGCAGCACGACGGTGTTGATGGTCAGCGCGGGCGCCAGCAGCGGCCAGGTCACCTTCCAGAAGCGGCGCAGCGGCCCCGCCCCGTCGATCGCGGCCGCCTCGGCCAGTTCCTGCGGCACGCCCTGCAGCCCGGCCAGGTAGACGACCACGCAGAAGCCGAGCATCTGCCAGCAGACGATGGACGACAGCGAGTACAGCGCGATGTCCGGGTCGGACAGCCAGCCCGGCGGCTCGGCCACGCCGAGGGCCCGCAGCCCCTGGTTGACCGGCCCGTCGTCGGCGAGCACGCGCGTCCAGATCACGCTGATGACCACCGAGCTGATCACCATCGGCGTGAAGAAGACGCTGCGCAGCGCGTTGTAGAGCCAGCCGCGCCGGTCGAGGACGACGGCGACGGCCACGCCGAGCACGTTCGGGACGATGACCACGATCAGCGTCAGGATCGTGGTGACCCGCAGCGAGTTCAGGAACGTCTCGTCGCGGAAGAGCAGCGCGTAGTTGCGCAGGCCCACGAACTGCGTGTTCGGCCTGAGCAGCGCCTGGTTGGTGAGGCTGTAGCCGACGCTCATCGCGATCGGGAGCAGCACCAGGCACGTGTAGACGAGCGTGCCCGGCGCCGCGAACGTCAGGAAGTGCCACAGGCCCGGCCACGCCGGCCGCCTGCTCCCACGGCGGGCGAGCGTGCCGGGCCTGCGATGGGTGGTGCTGACGGCCATCAGCCGCTCTTCTCCCATTCGGTGTCGAGGAAGGCCAGCGCCTGGTCCGTCGCCTTCCTGCCGCTGACCAGGTCCTGCGCGGTCGACCAGAACTTGCCCTGCATGCCGGGCAGCATCGCCGCGTCGCCCGCCTCCCAGCTGAACGCCGGGACGGTCGCGTTCTGCCGGATGGCCTGCTGCCACAGGTCGTACACGGCCTTGAAGACCGGGCCGGTGGCGGACGGAGGCGTGTAGCCCTTGACGGCGGGGAAGAGCGCGTCGGCCTTGACCGAGGCGTCCAGGTTCTCCTTGGTGAGCTGGAAGGCCAGCGCGAACTTCTTGGCCGCGGCCATGTTCTTGGCCGTGGCGCTGACGGACAGGCCGCCGCCGGTGAACGCCGGGAGACGCAGGCTCCCGTCGTCGCTCGGCCAGGCGAACACGCCGATGTCGTCCTTCATGTCCGACTGGTCGGCCGCGGCGGCGAACCAGCTCCCCATCGGGTACATCGCGCCCTTGCCGGCCAGGAAGGCCTCCTGCGTCTTCGGGTAGTCCTGGCCGATCTGCCGCTTGTCGATGTAGCCCTTGGCGGCCAGGTCGGCGAACTTCTGCGTGGCCGCCTTCATGGCCGGGTCACCGGCGAAGGTGACCTGCCCTGCGCGCCGCTTGGCGATCCAGTCGGGCGTCCTGGCGTACAGGTCGGTGGCCAGGATGGCGGTCCACGGCTGGGAGGTGACGAACACCCCGCCGCTCACGAACGGCGTGATCCCGGCGGCTTGGAGCTTGCCCGCGTCGGCGAGCAGCTCGGCGTACGTCTTCGGCGGCGCCTCGATCCCGGCCTTCTCGAACAGCTTCCTGCTGTAGTAGACGTTCGGGATCGTCTGGGTGTTGGCGGGCAGCTGCAGCACCTTGCCGTTGACCGCCCCGCAGGTCGGGCAGATGAAGTCTTTGAGCTCCTGCTCGGTCCAGCTCGCCAGGTTCGGCTCCAGGGCGATCAGGTCCTGCATGCCGATCTGCACGTCCGGCAGCTGGCCCGAGGCGGCGAGCTGCTTGGCGTAGTCATTGCGCTCCGACTCCGACGGCGCGGCGACGAGCTCCACGTCGAGGTCGGGGTTGGCCTTCGTCACCAGCGCGACCTGGGCCTTCCAGTACGACTCCGGCAGGTTCGGCGACGGGAAGACGAGGAAGGTGACCTTCTGCTTGCCGCCGGTGGAGGGTGCGGCGGAGGTGCTCGGCGTACCGCTCGAACAGGCGCTCAGCGCCAACGTGACGGCCAGCGCGAGCGCTCCGGCCGCGGACAGCTTGTTCATGGTGAGCTCAGTCTTCTCCGGTGGTGGGGGATGGGAGGTCGTCGCCGGTCGTCCGCCGGACGACGTTCGACGGCGGGCCGTAGCGGAAGGCGCGCACCCGGTACGACGCGTGCCGCTCCTCGGGCAGGGTGACCAGGCCGAACGCGTTGACGTCCGGCGCCAGCACGGCGGTCACCCGGTAGTCGGGCCGGCCCGCCGGGCGGTCCTCCAGCAGGAAGCCCTCCTCGTCGCGGGCCTGGTCGGCCCACCGGAACGCGACGCCGTCGGCCTGCGTCACCGTGGCCGTCAGGCCGGTGGGCGCGGCTCCTTCGCCGCCCACCGGCCGCGTCCCGGGGGACCCTCCCGGGATCACGCGCGGCTCGGCCCAGCCGGGGCCGGGCTTCGGGTAGGGGCCGTCGCCAAGCGTGACGTCTATCGGCGCGGAGGCCGCGCCGTAGTAGGGCCGCAGCCGGTAGTGGAACGTGGTGCGCGGCATGAGGTCGGGATGGGTGTACCCGGTCTGCTCCGGCGGCAGGAAGCCCAGGATCGTGTACGGCCCCTGAGGCTCGGTGGCGAACTCGATCACGTGCCCGGCGGCGCCCGGATCGCGGCCCCGCCAGCGCAGCGCGATGTCGGTCGGCGACACGAGCGCGGCCTCCAGCCGGACCGGCGGCTCCTGCCGTGGAGCCGCGCACCCGGCAGTCACCGACGCCATCAGCACCAATGCCATCTGGGCCCTCATCGCCCCCTACTTACGCCAGAAGCGGATGCCGCTCCACTCGACCGTGGCGGGCCCCTGGCCGCTGGCTGTCCGGTACGCCCCGAACTTGTCGTAGAAGCTGCCGCTCTCGCTGGCCACGGTGTGCTTCAGCGACCCGTTGACATAGGTGCGGTGGACGCTGCCGACCACGTGGACGGTGTTGACGCGGACCGTGGTGCCGATCGTCGCCCCCGTGGCGATCGTGTCGCCGCCGTGCACCGCGTACAGCCGCCCGCCGCGCTCGACGGCGAGCATGAAGAACGGGCCCGTGGTCTTGAACGTCTGCTTGAGGCTGATCCGCGAACCGGGCAGGCTGGTGATCTTGAAGTAGCCCTCGAACTGGCGCGTGCCGCCGGAGTAGGTGGCGTAGCGCCGTTCGGCCCGCTGGTCGCCGCTGCCGGTCGAGCAGGTCAGCGTGAACGTCAGGTCGCTGACGTCGCCGCAGCCCCGCTCCTGGACGGTGAACGTGGGCGAGTACGAGGTCCACGGCCCCGATTCGACGGGGTCGGCCGAAGCAGGGAGGGCGGGCAGCAGCATTCCGGCCGTCAGCGCGCTCGTGGTGAGTAATCGCATCGACCCTCCATTAGGAAACTTTCCTATCATGAGACATAGGATCACTTAGTGTGTTCAGGCGTCAAGCGTCTTGACCGAGGGCTGTGGCTGCTGTATTCGTCGGATGTCTGAAGGGGAGCGACTCCATGAGACTTCGACCGCATCGCCGTACCCTCCTCGCCGCACTCGTTCTCGCTGTGATCGTGAGCCTGTGCGCGGCGCCCGCCGGCGCGGAGGTCCAGCACCCGAGGCAGCAGTGGTTACGCGACTCCACCGCCGGGCTGTTCCTGCACTGGGGCATGTTCACCGCGCCGCGCCACCTCGACTGCGCGGCCTGGGAGAGCGACGTCACGCGTGGCGGCTGGAGCCCGGACTACTGGGTGGACGAGGCCCGCAAGCTGGGCGCCTCGTACATCGTGCTGGCGACGTTCCACAGCAGGCTCGGGTACGCGCGGCCGTGGCCGTCGCGGATCCCCGGTTCGTGCAGCACCGAGCGGGACTTCCTCGGCGAGCTGGTGAACGCCGGCAAGGCCAAGGGCGTGCGCGTCATCCTCTACATGACCGACGACCCGCAGTGGCACAACGAGCAGGGCGTCGAGACGCTCGACTCGGCCGCCTACTCGGCGTACAAGGGGCGGCAGGTCGACCTGACCACCCGCGCCGGGTTCGGCATGTATAGCTATGACCTCTTCTTCGAAGTAATGGCCAAATATCAGGACTTGGCGGGATTCTGGATCGACAACGACAACGAGTACTGGGAGCAGAACCGCCTCTACGAGCAGATCCGCGAGAAGCGCCCGTCCTGGTTGCTGAGCAACAACAACGAGGACACCCCGATCATGGACACGGTCAGCAACGAGCAGAAGACCGGCATGACCCCCGCCTACGACTACCCGCAGGCCGCCTGGACCCCGATGCCACGCCTGGTCGAGGCCGACTACAAGCTGCCCACCACCGGCGACTGGTGGTACGACGGCGGCAGCCACCCGGTCGACTTCCGCCTCAGCACCGGCCGCTACGTCACCAACGCCGGCTCCTCGATGAAGTCGCTGATGGCCGAGACCCCGATGGTCAACGGCAGGTTCCCGCCCCAGCAGGAGGAGTTCAACGCCTTCATGTCCACGTGGGTCCCGCCGATCGAGGAGTCCCTGCGGGGCACCGAGGGCGGCGGCTACATGTACGGCGGCCTGCAGCCCGGCTTCTGGAACGACGGCGCCCACGGGGTCGTCACCGTCGAGCGCGGTGCGGCGCCATCTACCGGGGTCCAGTACGCGCACGTGGTGACCCGGCCCAGCACGGACCAGGTGCGGCTGCGCGACAACGGCCACCGGGTGACCCGGGTCAGCGACCTGCGCACGGGCGAGCGGATGCGCTTCAGCCAGTCCGGCGGCTACCTGACGATCCTCGGCATCACCCGATGGGACGACTACGACACGGTGTTCAAGGTCGAGACGGCCGGCCGCCCCGGCTTCTACGACGGGCTCAAGGCCACCGCCACCGCCTCCCGCGACGGCCACCCCGCCGCGGCGCTCGTGGACGGCAGCCACGAGGTCTACTGGGACAGCGGCGCGACCCTTCCCGTCTCGGTGACGCTCGACCTCGGCCGCGTGCGCAAGGCCGCGTACCTGGCCGTCAGCCAGCGCGAATGGTCGCCGACGTACGCGCGGGAGACGTTCGGGCGACCCGAGGACTCGGCGCGGATCAAGGACTACCGGGTCTACGCGAGCGACGACGGCCGGCACTGGGGCGGGCCCGTCCGCGCCGGCGCGATGCGCAGCGCCCGCGGCACGCAGATCGTGGACCTGGGCGAGCTCCGCGCCCGCTACCTCAAGCTCGAGGTGCTGAACACCTGGGCCGGCCGGCAGGCGCCGCGCTTCTTCCGGGAGCTGCAGATCGACGAGATCAGGGTCGCGGACGGCTACCCGCTCTCCTTCGGCGACCCGGTGCCGCTGGAGGCCGAGCGCCGGCACCGTTCGGGCGCCGCCCGCCTCGACCTGTGCCAGGCCTGCTCGGGCCACGCGCAGGTCGCCGGGCTCGGCGGCGGGGCGCGTAACGCGATCACGTACCGGGACGTCACGGTGGCCGCGGCCGGCGACTACCGCCTGCAGATCGACCACACGGCCGCCGCGCCCACCTCCCTGAAGGTCGCGGTCAACGGCGCCGCGCCCGTGGAGGTCCAGGTCCCGGGGGACAACCCGGACGTGCCGCTCTCCACCGCGCTGCCGGTGCCGCTCAAGGCCGGGGCCAACACGATCACCCTGTTCAGCGACGCGGCCAAGGGGCCGGGTGTCGACCGCCTGGCGGTCGCGCCGCTGCCGCCCGCCTCGTACGTGCCCAAGACGACCATGACCGTCGAGCCCGGCGGCCTGCAGTGGGCCGGCCCCGGGCAGCAGACGATGAAGGTGTCGGCCAGGCTGCGCCTCGACGCCGACGACGCGATCGACCGGGTGCGCCTCGCCCCGGTCGCGCCCGCTGGCTGGACCGTCGAGGGCGCCCCCGTCACCGCGGCCTCGATGCGGCTCGGGCAGACCCTCGAAGGCACCTGGACCCTCACCTCGCCGCCCGGCCAGGACGTCACACCGGCCGACATCCCGGTGACGGCCGCGTTCGAGGTGCTGGGCCGGGCCAACACGGTCACCCGGCAGGTCCGCGTCCGGCCGCGCCCCGCCGACCGCGTGTCCATGCGCGAGGCCGAGGACTCGCGCAACGGGCTCGGCAGCGCGGGCATCACCAACTGCTCACCGTGCTCCGGCGGCCAGAAGGTCCGCAACCTCGGCGGCGCCCCCGACGCCTTCGTGCTCTTCGAGGACGTCGTGGTGCCGGAGGCCCGGCAGTACACGATGTTCATCGACTTCACCGTCAACGGGCAGCGCTCGTACCTCGTGAGCGTCAACGGCGGGGCGCCGGTCGAGGTGAAGGTGAGCGGCGCCGGCAACAACACCCCCTACACCACGACCGTGCCCGTCACGCTGCGGGCGGGCGCCAACACCGTCAAGCTCTACAACGACACGCAGGCCGCGCCCGACCTGGACCGGATCTCGCTCGGCTAGTCGAACAGCTGCGTGAGCTTCAGCACCAGCTCGTACACGCCGAACGCGAAGGGCAGCGCGACCCAGGCCCACGCCAGCACCATCAGGGCGGTCCGCCTGGACGTCATGTCGCCTGCCCTTCCATGGCCGGCTCGGCCGGCTTCTCGTGGTACCTGTCGCTCACCGGCCGGATCAGCTCGTTGGCGAGCAGGCCCACCGCCAGCAGCCCGATCATGATGTAGAGGGAGGTCGTGTAGAGCGCGGGCCCCGAGCGCCCCGCCGCCTTCTGCGCGTCGGCGATGGCGTTCACGATCAGCGGGCCGAGCACGCCCGCCGTGGACCAGGCCGTCAGCAGGCGGCCGTGGATCGCGCCGACCTGGTAGGTGCCGAACAGGTCCTTCAGGTACGCCGGGATCGTCGCGAAACCGCCGCCGTAGAAGGACAGGATGCCCAGCGCGCACACGATGAACAGCGGCTTGGAGGAGTTGCCCGCCAGCGCGATCACCAGGTAGAGCAGCGCGCCGACGCCCAGGTAGACGCGGTACATGTTCTTGCGGCCGATCAGGTCGGAGGTGGACGACCAGACGAAGCGGCCCGTCATGTTCGCCAGCGACAGCAGCGCGACGAACCCCGCCGCCGCCCCCACCGCGACCGGCGTGGCCGTGCCCGTGAAGAAGTCCCTGATCATGGGCGCGGCCTTTTCCAGGATCCCGATGCCCGCGGTGACGTTGCAGCACAGCACGACCCACAGGCAGTAGAACTGCGGGGTGCGGATCGCGTTGCGGGCCGAGACGTCCGCGTCGGTGATCAGCGGCCTGACCGCGACCGCGGGTCGCGTCCACCCCGGAGGCGACCAGCCCTCCGCCGGGACGCGCACCAGCAGCACGCCCATCGTCATGAAGACCGCGTAGACCAGGCCGTGCACGAGGAACGTGGTGGCGATCCCGCCCGTGCTCGTGCCGAACGACTCCAGCATCTGCGCCGACCACGGCGAGGCGATGAGCGCGCCGCCGCCGAACCCCATGATCGCGATCCCCGTCGCCATGCCGGGCCGGTCGGGGAACCACTTGATCAGCGTGGAGACGGGGGAGATGTAGCCGATGCCGAGCCCGATCCCGCCCACGACGCCGTAGCCGAGCACGACCAGCCAGTACTGCCGGGTGGCCACGCCGAGCGCGGACAGCAGGAAGCCGGAGGAGAAGCAGGCCATCGAGACGAACATCGCCCAGCGCGGCCCGTTGCGCTCCACCAGCGTGCCGCCGAAGGCCGCCGACAGGCCGAGCATGACGATGCCCAGCTGGAACGGCAGGGCGCTCTGCGTGCCCGACAGGTGCAGGGAGGACTCCAGCGGGGGTTTGAACACGCTCCACGCGTACGCCTGCCCGATCGCCAGGTGGACCGAGAGTGCGGCGGGCGGCACCAGCCACCGGCTCCAGCCGGGTGCCGCCACGATCCGGGAACGGTCGAGGAATCTTGCCACCTCACACGCATACCACATACGGTATGCAGTATTGAAGATCTTTACGGCAAGCGGTCAGAAACCCGCGACGAACGGTTCCACCACCGATTCTGCAGACCGTGCGCCGCTGGGCTCTTGAGGCCAGTTCAGTTCGCGAGGACAGGATCCGGCGCCTCGAGGACCAGATCGCTCAATTGACGACAGCAAGGGACCGGCTTGCCGAGGGCGGAGACGTCTTCGCGGCCTCTGATGAGCGGATGCTGGAAGGCTACTTCGACCTTGCGGATCTCATCGACCAATTGCCCAGTGACTTCAAGCGGGTCGAGGAATCGGTGACGGAGATGCACCGACAGATCATCAGCAGTTTCCGAGAAGAAGACCGCCCCATCGGCGAGGTGCTGGATGAGTATCTCGCCAAGACGGATCAGCTGATGTCGGCCACGGCCGAAGGCCGGGCGTTCGAAGGCGCGTTCACCTTGCTGCGTGATGACGCCCTCCTCCTCGACCTCAAGAGTGATCTTCAGGCCATTCTCGATCACCCTTTCACGGTGGCGCTCGCCTCCGCGGAAAAGAACTGCCTGCGCGGGACGGTAGGTGTCATCCGGCAGGGCATCGACGATGTGCTCTCCCAGCGCAGCAGACTGACCACCACGCTTCGCGAGCACATCGTCAATCACGACATCATCAAGGAGCGTGAGCTCGAAGTCCTGCTTCGCGACATCAACAGAGAACTCGCGACATGGATGCAGGGTGCCGGGCCGCGCGCCACCGTCCCTCTTGAGCTGATGCCCAGGACCTTGGACATGGCCCATCTCCGGGAACGGTTTTACGACCCTGGGTCGGAGACACCGCCTCCTCCGCTGGGGGATGCATCCCACGATGCGCCACAGCCGCCGTCGTTGGCGGACATTCGCCAGCAGGGCGGCCCCTTGCTGGAGCAGAGGGGTCTCGCTGTCGTCGCGGCGTTCGCCGGCGGGGACGTGGAGTCCGCGGGTGAGGCTTTCAACGGCCTTGAGGCGAAGCTTCGGCGCCCGGTCGAGATCCTCGGACTTTTGCACATGGCCATCCAGATCGACGTGCTCGATCACGAGCAGTCGGCTGAGCTTTTCGCGACCATGCGTCCTGACGGACGGTGCGGGACTTCCGGGTGCCGCGCATGACACTCAACGAGCAGCACACGGCCGCGTTGGCGGCCCTGAGCCCGGGATCGGACCAGTGAGCGACGATTGGGATGACGATCTGCGCGGTGAGGACTTCGACGAGGCCGAGCAGGAGAGTTTGGCCCTCTTCGAAGGAGATGAGGGAGGCTTGACGCTCCAACAGCGCAAGACGCTCGTGTCCCTGCTCGAGACGCTGATCGGGATCGTTGATCGCCACCTGCGCAAGGTCATCGAGCTGGAGTCCGATCTCGTCGAGTTCGGGGTGGACATGGTGACCCCGGTACCGCAAGACGCCGTGCACTTCGCGCTGGTCCGGCAAATCGACGCCGAGGCCGGGCACATCCCCCTGGCCGCCATCGAGGCCTGGCAGCAGGCAGGGCCCCTGCGGGTCCGCCACGCCTTGGCCGACCGGCTCCAGCAGGCCGCCGACAAAGGACTGCTCACCGTGTCGGATCCGCTGCTGGCGGCCCACCACCTCCTGGCGCTACTGTCGTCCGCCGCCCCCTCGCCGCACGCCCCCGCAGGAGACCGCTGACAAGGTGGCCGCAAGCGTGCGCGCCTTCCTCTTGGGCCACACATGACCACGCCCCCGGAGAGTCCTTAACGCCCAAACAGCACCCAGATAACTGGGCCTCCTACCAGCAGCGCACCCTCGTCAGGGCGGGCACGTTGAACTTTTCGATCGGGACCAGGCCGACGTTGCACGCCCCGGCCACGATCAGCTCGGCCAGACTGGTCGCAAAGTCGTCCATCGCGGCATCGGCGGCGAATGCTCCGTCAGGAACACTCCGAGCATCCGGACGGTCCTCCACTGCACCGGCCAACCCAGCGTAGTTCCTTGAGCTCCTGAACATTCGCGAAGGTCCGCATGGTTCCGAACGCTATTGCGCGGGCGGGACGGCTGCCAAGTTCAGCATGCGCATGGCGTCTTTCCCGCCTTCCCAGCAGGCGACGGTGCTGGGGCCGGAGCTGGAGCCGAGGGCCATCCAACTGCTGCGCTTGCCGATCGAGGCCACCTGGCCGGTGCTGATGTCGTACACGCCGTCGCGCAGATAGACGAACCGATCGAAGGTCGGGGTCAGCGACAGCGAGGTCGGGGTGCCGAAGACGCCGACGTGCCGCACGCCGGTGCCGTCGATCCGCTGCACGAAGCTGCCCTTCTCGTCCCGCCCTGTGCACCAGGTGGGCCCGCACCGGAGCCCCTTCGTCCCCGCCCGCACCGTCACCGCATATGTTGTGCCGCGCGCTAGGTCGATGAGCTTGGTCTGGTTGCGGTTGCTGGTGCTGAGGTCAGCAGGCACGTCGCCAGCCCATGGCCAGCTGATCACGTGCAGGCCCTTGCCACCCGGCAGGCGTTGCGGGCTCCCGCCCGCCAGTGGCATGCGCCACACGCCGCCGGCGCGCTCCGACCAGACGACCTGGTCGCCGCCGATCGTGATCACGTCAATGTCCACGCGGTCGCCTCTCAACGTGCCGAGCAGCCGCGCCTGGCCGCCCGCCAGCGGGGCCATCCAGATCTCTCGCACCTTCGAGGTGTCTTTTCTGCCGGACGCGATCCAGATGACGTTCCCGCCGTCCGTCACCGCGACCTGGGCGATGGGCCCCTCGAGTCCCGGCGTCCTCGGCACCCTGGTGACCACGCGGGTCTTTCGCGTCGCGGAGTCGTACACCTCAAGCGTGCTACTTCTCTCGAACCGCCCCCAGGCCGAGAGCAGGACCTCCGTGGCGTTCAGGCCGGTGAGCGGGAGGTAGCGCCAGCCGTCAGCGTTCGCGGTGGGCATCGTGAAGACGGCCTTCGGCCAGAGCTTCTCCGCCGGCACACCCTTGCCTGTCGACGGGGCGGCGGTGGGCGGCGTTGCGTGGCCTGTGGGTGTGATGGCGTCGACCTCGCCCCCGCCGGAGAGGACGATCCTGGCTCCCACTCCCAGCACGACCACTGCGGCCGCGGCCGCGAAGGCCTGCGCGCGTCTGAAAGTTCTGCGGCGCCTGCGCCGCGCGACCGCCGCCAGTAGGTCGCCCTCCTCGCCGATGGTCGAGGCCGCCGCCCGCAGCGCGCCGACCAGTTCGTCTTCCGTTCTCATGCCCGTCCCCTTTCGAACACCTCAGGCTTGACCCGCAGCGCGTTGAGCGCGTGGAACGCCTGACTGCGCACGGTTCCCCGGGAGATGCCGAGAATCTCGGCTATTTCCTGATCCGACAGGTCCTCGAAGTACCGCAGCACGATGACGGCCCGCTGCCTGCGCGGCAGCGTGGCCAGCTCCTTCCACAGCTCTCCGAAGGAGTGGCTGTCGGTGTAGGAGCCTTCCGGTACGTCGTCCGTCAGGTGCTCCCTGCGCCGCCTGCGCCACCAGCTGATGTGCTGCCTGGCCATGACGGTGCGGACGTACGACTCCGGACTGTCCTTGTTGCGCACCCTGTGCCAGGAGTCGCTCAGCTTGAGCAGCGCCTCCTGCACCACGTCGGCCGCGTCATCGGCGTTGCCGGTGAGCACGTAGCCGTACCGGAGCAGGGCCGCGCCCCGCGCTCGGACGAAATCCTCGAACTCCATAACACCGAGACGCGCGAGGGAGCCTGGCCTGTTGCAAAGATCTTTACTCGAAACCATCGCATAGGTGTTTGAGTCCACGCTACAGTCCTAGGTACCGCAATCGAACAAGGGTTCGGCCTGGCGGGAGGGGGTTTGTCTGATGACGGTACTCGCGACCGCCCCTGCTCGGACACGCCGTAGCACCTTCTTCCCCAAAAGTAAGAGCCTGCTGACAATGGCTTAAATGCTCGTGGGTATGGGGCCATAGAGGGTTGGTCCGATCTTGTTGATGTAACCCTGGTGGGACCACTGGGACAGCTGGACGCGAAGCTGTTGACGTTCCCGATCCCGAGGATGGCGGCCAGCTCGGCCCCTTTCCATGTTCGCCACGGCTGTGCGCCCAGGAGTTTCAGCACCTTGCCGCGCCGGTCGGGAACGGACAGATCCGGAAGCGGCGCCCGTACGAGACCTTCGACACCGTGCGCCAGGAAGCGCTGCTGGAAGGCGCGGCAACCGCGCTGGGACCTCATTCGAACCAGGAAGATCATCGCACGTGGCAGATGTTCGACGGTGAACAGGTCAGCAGCATGCTCGCCGTACTTCCAGAGACCTTCATCGCGTTGCCTTCGACCCTGCCTCGAAAGGAGCAACTGCGGCTGGTTCGCCGCGCTCGTTCCACCGAGCGCGACACATACCTCTGGGGGCGAGACCACAAGGCCGAATGCGACCCACACCTCTGCGGCTACGTTCCCGAAGCCACCAGCAACCCACCGTCATCCAACTGACGACACAGCGACGCTCACCGCTGTGTGCAGAGGACTCCGGACATCCGTGCAGACGACTGTCTGATTTTGCTGGTGAGTAATAGCAGCGTTTCGACGGGGACGATCCGCGGCGCGCGGCGCCTTGAGGCCGTTGGCGAAGCCGGGGCGGCCGGGGCGAACTTACGGCAGCTCAGCAGCGTGCTCGGGCGGCGACTCGTGCCTGTGGAAGGTGCGCCGATAGGCCATCGGCGAGACGCCGATCGCCGCGTGCAGGTGGTGGCGGAGCGAGGATGTCGTGCCAAAGCCGGTCTCGTGGGCGATGAGGTCCACGGGCAGGTCGCTCGCTTCCAGCAGATGACGAGCCCGCTCCACGCGCTGCCGGATCAGCCACTGCCCCGGCGGCATGCCGACCTCCTCGCGGAAGCGGCGGATGAACGTGCGTACACTCATCCGCGCATGCGCGGCCAACTCCGGCAGCGGCAGCGGCTCATGAAGGCGTTCCAGGGCCCAGGCGCGGGTGTGCGCGGTACTGGCCGTCGACGGCGCCGGCACAGGCCGTTTGATGTACTGGGCCTGGCCGCCCTCGCGCCAGGGCGGGACGACACAGCCACGAGCCACCTGGTTCGTCACCTCGCTCCCGTGGTCGCGGCGGACGATGTGCAGGCACAAGTCCACCCCGGCCGCCGCGCCCGCCGAAGTCAGCACATCGCCATCGTCGACGAACAGGACATTCGGATCCACCCGTACACGGGGGAAGAGCCGCTGGAAGTGTTCGGCATGGCCCCAGTGTGTGGTCGCCGGGCGGCCGTCGAGCAGACCCATCGCCGCCAGCACGTACGACCCGACGCAGATCGACACCATGCGGGTGCGCGGCCGCACGGCCGCGAGCGCGGCGTGGAGCGGGTCCGGCAGCCGTCCCAGCTCGTGGATCATCTCGGAACCGTAGGCGGCGGGGATGATCAGGGTGTCCGCGGTTGCGAGGGCTTCGGCTCCGTGCTCGACGGCGATGGTGAAGTCCGCCGTGGTCCGTACGGGGCGGCCGTCGGCGGTGCAGGTGATGACTTCGTACAGCGGTTCGCCGTTCGGGCCCACGGCGGTGCCGAAGACGCGGGAGGGGATGCTCAGCTCGAACGGGATCACGCCGTCGAGGGCGAGTACGACGACGCGATGCATGGCGTGATCCTTGCGCACAATGGCAATCATGCCACTTCTTCCGGGCCGGCCCATCGCGGAGGCTGGTCACCGGCGCCGCAGTCGGCGGCGCACTCATTCCGGCTTTGAAGGAGCGTTCTTCCCATGAGCGAAGACACGACGGCGGCGCGGATGCGCGCGATCATCCAGGAGTCTGCGGGCGGCCCCGAGGTGCTGACCCTGGCCGAGGTGGACCGTCCTGAGCCGATGCCGACGGAGGTCCTGGTCCGGGTGCACGCGGCCGGCGTCAACCCGACGGACTGGAAGTCACGGACGCACGGCAGGCTGCTGAGCGATCCGCCCGCCATCCTCGGCTGGGATGTGTCAGGAGTGGTCGAGGCGGTGGGCTTGGGGGTCACTCGCTTCCGGCCGGGTGACGAGGTCTTCGGTATGCCGCGCTTCCCGCACAAGGCGGGCGGCTATGCCGAGTACGTGACCGCCCCTTCGCGGCACTTCACCCGTAAGCCGGCCGGACTTGACCACGTGCACGCCGCGGCGCTGCCGCTGGCGGCGCTTACCGCGTGGCAGGTCCTGTACGACACCGCGAACGTGCAGCCGGGCCAGCGCGTGTTGATCCATGCCGCAGCCGGCGGGGTCGGCCATCTGGCCGTGCAGCTCGCCAAGCATCTCGGCGCGTACGTGATCGGTACCGCTCGTAGGAGCAAGCACGCCTTCGTGCGTGAGCTGGGTGCCGACGACGTGATCGACTACACCGAGAGGGACTTCGCCGAGACGGTCCGCGACGTCGACTTGGTCATCGACAGCATCGGTGGCGACTATGGGGTGCGTTCCCTGCGGACGCTGCGCGACGGTGGCACCCTTGTCCGGCTCGCTTCGGAGCCTGACGAGGACCTCCTTCGGCAGGCTGGGGAGCGCGGCATCTGGGCGGGCTCCCTCCTCGTCGAGCCCGACAATGCCGCGATGGCAACGATCGCCAAGCTTGTCGATACGGGGCGGCTGCGCGTCGAGGTCGACACCGTCCTGCCGTTCGAGCAGGCGGCCAAGGCTCACGAGCTCGGCGAGACCGGCCGTACCATCGGAAAGATCGTGCTCACGGTTGCAGGATGACCTCACCGGCGGCAGGTCCCCGGGGTGGAAGTTCAGAATCCCTTGTGTCGTGACGAAGTGATGCGACCAGCCGATCAAACAGGGCCAGCGAGCACGGGAGGCTCAAGGAGCGAGCAGCCGCCCGGCACCTGAGAAGTGGCTGGTTCTCGATTCCCAGAGAAGATCACCAGAAGGCCTTCCGGGGTCGGTTGTGATCGCCCGAAGGAACGGCCAACGTCAACCCCGACAGCCCCGCGAACAGCAACTGGCCAATTACCTGAGATGCGAGGTGTACGGCTCAGCCCGGAGTCATGAACTACCGCTATTGACTGCGATTGGTGGCCCGGTCGACGCCCTTGTGCACCCGCACCGTGCGGTCGATGAGCTCGCGCAGCGCGCTCTCGTCGACGTCGTCGAGCCGTTTCAGGTAGAGGCATCCCCTTCCGGTCTTGTGCGGGCCGAGGCGGGCGAGCACTGATGCGTGCCGCTCCTCGAACCCACCCACCAGGTAGACGACGAGTTGCTGCTTGCGTGGTGAGAAGCCCGCCAAGGGCCAGTCACCCGTGCGCCCACTCGCGTAGGTGTAGCGGTAGCTACCGAAGCCGATGATGCTGGGGCCCCACATCACCGCAGGCTCACCGGTCACCTCGCGCAGGATCGCGCGGAGGCGCTCCGCGTCGGCGCGTCGGCGTTCGTCAGAGACTGCGGCCAGGAAATCGTCCACGCTGGCGTCGGTCGGGACCGTCACCGGCTGTTTGGAGGTCGCCATGACGTCATGCTCCCACGCCAGTGCGACAAATCAGCCAAATGGTGATGGGCGCAGGGGGAACCCCGATCCCGGCCGTCGCGAACCCCGGTCTCCGGGCGGGCACTCTACGGGATCACGAGGAGTTCATCGCCTATCTGCGCGAGCAGAAGGAGATCGGCCCGTCACGCCATGACCGGGTCACCGTCATCACCTGACGGCCGCCGCGCCGGCCGGGAACGGGCTGACAGGAGTGGCTGACGAAACTGATCATGAAGCAGTAATCTGCCCTGTGTCGTTGGCCGCCGTGCCGGGGGACGCCACGCCCTCCGGCGAGGCGGCGACGCTCCCCATAGACGCCCCATCAACAAAGACGAGGAAGGCTCGTGATTCGACGCTCCAGGGCATTATTGCCCGCAGCGGCCCTCCTGTTCGTTTGCGCCGTCGCGCAGCCCGCCGCCGCCGAGGGTGCCGCACCCGTCGTACGGCCGGTCTCGGGCATCAGCCCGCTGCCCGCAGGCTGCGGGCTTCCCCCCGCCGACGGCTACACCCTGAACCCCAACGCCGAAGTTCTGCCCATGCTGGCCCGGGACCCGAACCGTCCATGGCACCTCGTCACCGTGTTCCAGCAGGACCGCTGGAACCGGTACGGCAGCAACGGCGCGGTCACCGCCGTGTCGGACGACTACGGCAAGACCTGGCAGCGGTCCAAGAACCTGCCGGCCTTCTCCCGCTGCAACGGCGGCACGGCCGCCAACGGCGGGGACTACGACGTCACGACCGACAACTGGGTCACGGTCACGCCGTCGGGCGCGGCGGTGGCCGCGTCGTTCTCGCTGTCCCGCGCCGGCGACGTGACCGCCATCCTGGTGTCCCGGTCCGCCGACGGCGGCAAGCACTGGGACGCGCCGGTCACCCTGCAGCGGGACGACAACCCGCGCTTCTTCAACGATCGCCCGACGGTGACCGCGGACCCGTACCACCCGGGCGTGGTCTACGCGGTGTGGGACCGCATCGACAGCACGGACGCGGGCTGGGTGCAGCCGATCTACCTGGCGAAGTCGACCGACGACGGGCGCACCTGGACCACGAGCAAGGTCTACGACGTGCCCAACAACAGCGGCGTCATCGGCACCCAACTGGTGCCGCTCGCGGACGGGACACTGCTGATCGGCATGCACCACGAGACGGACACCGAGGGTGCGACTCAGGTCATCCGCTCGACCGACGGCGGCAAGACCTGGTCGGCGCCGACGCTGAACGTTCCGGCCCCGCTCGCGGTGGGCCCCCGCATCCCGGACCCGGACAACTCGGGTGACCCGATCCGCAACGCCTCCCTGCCACTGCTGGCCGCCCAGCCGGGCACCAAGGTGGTGAACGCCGTCTGGCAGAGCCAGGAATCCGACGGCACCTTCCACGTGGCCTACTCGCGGTCGACGGACAGCGGGAAGACCTGGTCCAGCCCGGTCCGCGTGGACAAGACGCCCACCGGCTCCGCCGCGGTACCGGTCGTCGCCGCGTCCCGGACGGGCACCGTGGCGGTCACCTACTACGACTTCCGCAACAACACCTCTGACCCCGCGACCCTGCCCACCGACGTGTGGGCCGTCACCTGCACCGACGACTGCACGCAGTCCGGGCCGTGGCGCGAGCAGCACATCGAGGGGCCCTTCGACGGGCGGAAAGTTCCAGCGACGAGCGTGGGACGCCTGATCGGGGACTACACCGGCCTCGTTTCGGTCGGCGCGACGTCCTTCACGGCCGTGTACGGCGTGACCACCGACGATCCCGCCAACCCTGTAGACATTCACAGCGCGGCTTTCACCGGCTGAGCACTTGAACACCACCGGCGAGGTCCGGTCAGACCGGACCCCGCCGGCCAGGTCAGGAACTCTTCGGCTCGCCCGGGGCACTGAGCCGGGCATGGCCGGCTGATCGGCTGCGCCGCCGGTACTCGGTGGGCGGTCAGCCTGTAAGTTCCGGCGATAAATGGGGTCTGGTGCGCCTGCCGGTTGGAGTCGGTCATCAGGTCCGGCATCGGCTGCCCGGCCACCTCCGCGAGCTGCTCGGTCACGACGGAGAGGAAGGCCGCCGCGTCGCTCTGGCTCGCGTACCTGGCGGTGACGAAGAACGACACCAGCCGCACGCCGGGCGGCGGATGCTGGACGAACCAGGCCATCAGCGCCGACTTGCCCGCCCACGCGGGGCCCTGCCAGTGGACGTACGGCGGCCCGTCCGCGGCGGTGCAGAACGTGGTCAGCTCCGCCAGCTCCTCCTCGCGGCCGATCAGCTCCCAGGGGAAGATCTGCCTGACCTGGTGCAGGTACGCCGACCGGGCGGGCGGCCGCTCCGCCGCGTTGACCACGGTGATGACGCCCGTGTTGGCGAAACCACCGTCACCCGTGATGGCGTCGCCGGTGCGGTTCGCCAGGAAAGCAGGCCTCCAGAAGCGGAGCCTGCCCATCAGTCGAGGCGAACGCCGGTGTTCGCGTCACCCCCGCCGCTGGCGTCCGCATCACCCGTCTTGTCCGCGCGGACGTCGTCCACGGCACCCTCGCCTGCCTCGGCTGTCTTGGCTCCCTTGACGACGATCACCCCGGTGTTGGCCTGGCCGCCGCGCCCGGCCGTGGCCTTGCCGGTACGCGAGGCGCGAACCCGCCGCCGCCCCGACGAGCCCGGCAAAGCCGCCCACACGCCTACCCCGACGGCCGCCAGCCCGGCCAGGGCGGACAACGCGGTGGACAGCTTGTTCGCGTCGTCCCAACGCAACACGGCCAGCACCACTGCCACGACGACCACCACAACCGCCGTCACCAGCACCGCCACACGCCGTCCGCTCATCGCCCCCGCCTCCAGGAACGGTCCGGAAGCGCACAAAGTCCTGGACATCCAGCGCCACCCCCCGCCAGTCTGCCCCCGCCGCCGTCCCCGCGCCAGGCTCTCCTCTCGCCGGCCACACCGACCAAGTGCGCTCAGCGACGTTCAGCCCAGGCGGCACCCACCTGGCCTCCGCCAGCACCGACAAGACGGTGCGGATATGGAACGTCGCCTTGCCACCTGATCTTTTTCGGGCAGTCTGCGACATCGCGGTTCAGCCGTTCACTCGTCAGGAGTGGCAGCGATACATCCCCGAAGCGGCATACCGGCAGAGCTGTCCCGCCCCCGATCGGACGCAACGAGCAGGGCCGACTGCACGGCCGCGCCTGAATTCGTATATCTGTCACGCAAGTCAGGCGCGGGCCGTGTCCGCCCAGCTCGACGCTCGCCCAGGCCGGGCTGACTCAGTAGTGAGCCTCGTAGATGTCGCGGAAGGGGCCAGGCGTCCGGGCTACGGCAAGGGGTCGATGCGAACGGTGGGCCACAATGCTGTCAACGGAGCAGGATCGCTCGTCAGGACCGGCCAGCCTCATTGCCGCGCCGCCATCACTACAGCGCCCGCCGTCCCAGCGTACGCGGCGCGCCCTTGAGCAGGCTCCAGTACCTCGGCGAGGGCCGGAATGGTGCCCCGGGTCAGCTCGGTCACGACCGTGATCGGCATGCCGAGCAGCACGTCGATGACGTCCCAACGCTCAGGTGGCAGTTGTGCGAGCGCTGCGGCGACCGCTGGTACGGGCACGACGATTACCAGTCCCTCTTCTAGGGATGACCACACCACCGCTTGCGCGTAGTGGGTACGGCGCGACCCGAAGTCAACCAGCGCGGATGTCGAAAATTCTGCCGCCGATCACTCCGTAGCATCCGCGGGAAGGGCGAGCTCGCGGTTACGGCGCCGCACGAGCTCCAGCGCTTCAGCATCTGGTGCGCCGCCCATCGTCTCGGCCAGCAGCGACTGCCACCGTGCGACCTCGCCGGCACTCAGCGGCCGGGACTCCACCAGGGCGGTATCCATGACCTCCATGGCACGGCGTTGCCAGGCGTCGGCACCGAGATCGAGAAGGATCTACGGAAGCTGGCCCAGCCCAACGGTGACGACGGCGAGACAAAGGTGTGACCATGAGCGCGGCAGGGTCGGCATCCCGGCGAGGGGGCGAGGGGGCGAGGGGGCGAGGGGGCGAGGGGGCGAGGGGCAGCCTCGGCTGTGGCCGAGCGGACGCGTCATCGAAACGCCTTGGCGAGTCCTGTCTCGATCACGCACTGGACGGAGTGTGGGCACTTGCCGTGTCTGCTCGGCGTGTGCGGCAACTGGCCGCTTGGCGTGCTAGAGCGTTGTTGCGGGCGGAAGACCGTCATGATCGCTCAAATAGGCCGTTGCTTTCGGTAGGTAACTGTATCCTCAGCGTGACCTAGAACGGTCCAGATCTCCATGCTTGGCTGTGCGTGCACTTTCTGTCGCAAAACGTCACTCTAGCCAAGGGAGGGCGCATGCCCCAGAAGGACGATCCCGCCGTCGTGCTCAGCCACGAGGTCTCCGAGCCCACCAGCTACCAGGGCACCCAGATCATCGAACTCGACTTCCCCGCCGACTACTTCGCCCCGCCGCCCGAGCCGCCCGCTCCCGCATCGCCCACCGGCACGTCCGAGCCGCCGCTGATCGAGCAGATCACCCAGGCCGTACGGGACCTGGCCGACCGGCAGAGCGCGGTCGTGGCGGACCTGGAGGCACGCGCGGGGAGCGGGCCCGAAGCGGCGCGCCAGTGGCTGTCGGACACGGCCAACTTCCACCGCGTCCATGTTCCGAACATCACGGCCGTCGCCGACCACCTGGCGCGCAACCCTGAGTCCGCGCTGGCCGAGGCGGACGGGCTGGTGGTCGGCGGCGGTAATACAGTGCGGGATGTCAGCGCGAAATTAGGCGAATACGGGCTCGGCCAGTACGAGGCCATCACCGCGATGGGCGTCCAGGTGCAGTTGCTCCAGTCGCTCCTGTTCCGCTATCGGCAGTTGGCGGCCGGGTTCGGCATGGCAGGGACGACCGGGTCGGCCCCGGCCATCACCTACCGCGACGAGGTCCCGCTGCTCGGCGACGGGGACCCGGGCCGTGCCGCGCTGCACGTGATGTCCGATACCGACATCCTGAACGCCTTCACGATGGCCGCGGAAAAGGGCTACTTCAGCCGGCAGGTCTTCCCCGGCATCCAGGCCGGCCAGGACGGGTTCGGGCTGGCCGCGATCCAGGAGGCGCTCAAGAAGCTGGACGCGGGCGCCTTCTTGGCCTACCGGCGGGCCGGCTACCGGTTGGCCCTCTACCGCGACACCGGCGGCCAGGTCGCCTACCGGTTCATCCCCGAGCCAGTGGCCCGCTCCGCGTCGCTGCTGCTGGTGGAGTACTACCGGCTGACATCGTTCTCGACACGGTACGGCGTCGGCCGGACGATCAAGACGTTCTCGCTGCTGCCCGGCGAGGAAACCACCATCAAGATCAGCTCCTACAAACGCAGCAGCACCACCCGCAACGAGACCGCTTCGATCCTCGACTCCACCAACCAGGACACCGAGAGCGAGTTCGAGCGCAGCCTGCTGGCCGAGCAGTCCACCCAGGACGCCAGCAGCCGCGGACTGGAATACCACGCCGAGGCCGCAGCCCAGGCAAAAGCCTCCTGGGGATGGGGCAGCGCCAGCGTCTCCGTCTCCGGCGGCGTGCGCGGCAGCTCCAACAGCTCGCGCGAGGAGTTCGCCAAGAACGTCAGCAACGCCGTCGGCAAGAACGCCGCCCGCGCCTCCTCACGCCGCGACATGCAGATCAACACCGAGATGCAGTCCACCGAGGAAAGCGGCGAGGAACAGGCCACCGAGCGGCTGCTGCGCAACATCAACGTCTCACGCACGCTGAACTTCGTCTTCCGCCAGATGAACCAGGAGTACATCACCCTGCTGCACCTGGTGGACGTACGGGTGGCCTTCTTCAACGGCTACGCCGAATCCCGCCACGAGGTACCCCTGCCGGAGCTCGACTGGCTGCTGAAGACGTACATCGTGGAAGCCCACCGGGACACCGTCCGCGCGGCGATCGCCCAGGAACTGGCCAACCTGGTCGACCACGAGGGCACCCCCCGGCCCGACTTCGTCGAGACTCTCACCCGCAACGACCGCAGCCACCTGCGGGTCAACCCGCACGCCACCTCCACTTACCAGCGCCCCGACGACCCCGCCCCGGTCAAAGTGCCCGGCGTCATCATCAACGCCGACGTACACGTGCTGCGCACCGACGGCGTCGTCGTCGACACCTTCCTCGGCCGCGGCACCGGACTCGACGACTACTCCGCAGGACTGCAAAAGGAAGCCATCCGCGCCAAACAACTGGAAAACGACCGAGAAGAAGCAGAGATCGAACGCCAGCGTCTCGCTCTCGACCTGCTGCGCAAGGGCGATGACAAGGCCGTCCAGCACTACCGGGCGCTCTTCCCGCTTCCCCAGGTCGTCAACCAGATCGACAAAGCCGCGATCAACTCCAACGGCATCACTCCGAGCACCCAGTGAAGCGCCTGCGGGAAGAAGGTGATCCCGAGGAAACCACAGCGACGGAGCCGACGTACGAAACGAAGGTGCGGCTGGTTCCCGACGTCATCCTCGGTTCCGACCAAAAGATCACGTCCATCCGGGTCAGCCCAGGCCAGCGCACCCCGACTCCCTTCAAGAACGGCCGGATGGGCGACCACACGATCTCCTGGCAGGCTCTGGTCGATGGGGTGCTGGCGCCGCTCCACGACCTTCCCTTCCTCCACGCGGTCGACCATCTGCGGTCGACGCAGGAAGAGGCCCACGCCTGGAGCAAGGACGACACATCTGATATGGGGTGGCTCCTCAGTTTGATTCGCGGCGAGCCTCAGGAAAGCGATGTCCGGGAGCCGAGGCTCGCCATGTGGCACGAAGCCACGATCTACTTTCTGACGGGGGCCAAGAAGAGCTGGGAAGAGGCCCAGAAGGAGCGGGACGCTCTCAAGAGCGCTGAGGCGCTGCTGGGAGCTGGCGCGGTGCCGGATGTCCTTCCGGCTTCGATCCTCGACCCGGGTGCACTGCCGGCTCCTGCAACACTGCTCAGCGCGGGCGCGCCGCCGGCTCCTGCAGCACTGCTCAGCGCCGATCCGCTTCGGGCGTCGAGCATGGCGCTTCATCCCGTGGCCCTCCGGCCTCCGGATGTAGTGCCCGTTACAGCCACCCCTCCTGCCCCGCTTCCGCGAGCAGTCGTCCCGATGGCGGACCTGACATCCGCACCGCGGGAGACCGACGACGACATGGACATCGATGACATGGACACCGTCTACGACTCGATGGACGTCGACGCGGCCGAAGAGCTGGCATTGGCGACTGAGAAGGAGAGGCGAAGGGCGAACGCGAACATCAAAGAAGGAGAGGCGCTAGTGAGGCTGGGAAAGGCGGTGGCACACCATCTCGCCTACCTGAACTACCTTCCGTTCGCCACCGTCCCGGCCGACGGGCCAGTCTCGATAGGATCAAGTGAAGGCGGCCCGCGCCAGATACTGATCGCGTACGAAAAGGCTCACCCCGTGCCGGACCTTCCGCCACCGGCCTCCTCCTCTCCTGAAGCCCCCGAGCCCGTTCCTGTCGACGCCGACGAACTACGCGAGGCGCTGTGGGCGCTGTTCGACCTCGACGCTGCCGAGCGCGGGGCACATGTCAAGTACCTCGCTGACCCGACGATCAAGTCCTCCCTGGACGCACCGTACAAGAGGCTGGACGATTTGAGCGCCGGACTGGGCATTCCCGGAATCCTCGGCTCGATAGAGGAGAACCGGGAGGCGGCAAAGGCGACGTTCTTGGCAACGAGCTACGTCCCCCCTCCCAAAGACAAGGAAGAAGACAAAAAGGTATGGGAGGGGCTGAACAAGGACATAAAAAGAGCGGAAGAGGAGTTCCGAGGAAACAACCGGCCGGTGTACGACGCCGTCACCAGCATCCGCGACGTCTTCAAGACGATCGACGCCATGTTCGACAAGCAAAAGAAAGGCGACCGGATAAAGATCTGGAACTGCGCCTACAAGGCACACCAGAAGATCCTGCTGGCCAAGCAAGACAAGTCGCGGATCACGACGGAGATCGAACACGCGGCCAAACGTGCCAAGTTAGCTCTGTCCGCGCTGCTCGAAAAGCACCTGCGCATGGTCGCCGCCGCCTACCCGGCCTCCGTCCAGGCCGCCGGTTTCCTCAGCCCGTCCCCTGAGGAGGCCGCGACCGAACGGCTCAAGGCAGACCTCCACACGGGGTACGGGCTGACCAACGACGCGTTCAAGGACGACAAACCACTTGGCGTGCTACTGGGCGAGGTCAAGAAAAGGATCCAGGCGATGCCCGGGCTGACGCCCGCGATGAACAACCACTGGGTGCTCGACACCAAACGAAACCAGCTCGTGGTCACCTACAAGCCGGGCGGAGAACTCACAGTCAACGGCCGGGCCCCAGCACCGGCAGGAGTCGGCGGCATGGGCTGCCACACCACCGCGTGGATCACCCAAATTCAGGCGGTCGAGCAGATGCTCAAGCAACCAAAACAATTGGAGGCACTACACGAGGCCGTCATCACAGATCTGAAGTCGGACGTGATGAAACTCGACGCGCTGCTTCCCCGCCTTCAGCTCAAAGGCGGCCAGCTGTTATCCGTCTTCAATGCGGCATCGCAGGTCCTGAAGGCCGGCGACGTCCAGCAGGCCGCCGAGTGGTACTTGAAGTTCCGGAACATGCTCCCCTTCGCCACGGTCAACGCGGGAGACCGCGGGGGCGGCAGGGAAAGGCCCGACGGCACCTTGAATCAGGTGTACGACGGCACCGCCTTGAGTCTAGAAGCGGAGCTGGTGCAGGAGGAATTCGAGGAGAAGAACCAGTACAAAAAGTCGATCAAGGCTCGGAGGACCGCAGCAGACGTGCTCGAGTCGCACATCGGCGACTGGCACGACCACCTCAAGGAGTACGTCAAGGCGTCAGCGCTCAGGTTACGCGACCAGGCCGACGTCATCGACGAATGGCACAAGCCAGGCGAACCTCGCGCCAAACATGCCAAGACCGATGGGGGCGCAGACCCCGAAGACAAGGCAGATTCAGTCCCCCTCGACAAGGTGCGTGACCGAATCAGGTCCGTTCGCTGGAAGGAGCATAGAAGGGTCTTCAAGCTAGCCAGAGCCAAGCGCTGACTGGGTCCTTACGCCAAAGCTGGAGGACGCCTCGGCCCGCCGGTCGAGGCGCCGAGCGGTCAGGCGGCCATAGCTCGCCTTGCGACGTTCCTCATGACGGCAGTGACCCACAAGGGAGGCCACACCGGAGCAACGCGTTGCTCGTCCTCCAAGCATCGGCCCCCGCTCAATCGAGCTGGCCATTTTCGAACCTGCGCGAAGGCTCGTAGTTCCCGGACTCGTTGCTGGAGCGCAGGCGGCGGGCCGAGCAGGCGCAGATCAGCATGATCGCCACCAGCTAACCTGCGGGCATGGTCTTCAGCCTCTGGCGTAGGCCGTGCGCTAGCTAGCATCAGGATCATCGCCACTGGTTGTGGGCCGGGCTCTCACCTCTCACCCGAGAGAGAGCCGACGTGGACCCTTTCGAGCTTCCTGAGGACATCACCGCGCTGGGCGACGACGAGCTCGCCGGACTTCTCGATGGCGCGGTCGCCACCTTCGACGCCCACGTACGGGTCATAGGTCGTGCAGGACGGTGTCGGCGGGGTCGCCGAAGAGTGGGCCGGGAGTGGCGAGCAACTGGTCGACGGCCTCGGTACGGGTGTCGGCGCGGTGCACGACGACGCGCCCGTTAGGGTCCAGGGCCTGCCAGCGACGGCCGGAGCGGTAGACGCGGCCCAGCTCGGTGTCGTCGTAGCCGTCGTGGATGTGCACCCGGTAGGAGCCGTCTGCCAGGCGCGGCAGGTTGTCGGCCAGCGCGGCGGCGGCCAGTTGCGCCGGGGTGAAGGGGCAGATCGGCCGTTCCCGCGGCGAGCGGGCGCGCGGCCGGCGGGCAGCGCGGGCCTCGGGCCCCAGCTCGGGCAGAGGCGCGGGGGCGACAAGCGCGGCCAGCAGCGCGGTCACGGCCTGGACCCGGTTGGTGCTGGCCGATCCGGGCACGGGGCCGTCCAGCGTGCAGGCGACGTCGCGGCCGCGGGAGTCGCGCTGCAGCCAGCCGACGCAGCGGCTGCGCACGATCACGTCGGTGCGGCCGGGCTCGCGGCCCTTGAGCAGGCTCCAGGACGCCAGCGCCGCCGGCGAGGTGTCCATCGTCCGGCCGCGGTCGTCTTGGAGCGGGCCGACCGCCATCGCCGCGCGGTCGGCGCCGCCGATGCCCAGCGCGGCCGCTGCGAGCTGGGCGAGGTTCAGCCCGATCCCCACATTGAGCCCGTGCGCGGTGTCGGCGGGAAGCGTGGTGACGAGCTGCCCGTCACGGTCATGGATCTGCCAGCCGCCGGGGGCGGCGGCGTGCAGCCACGCCACTCGGGCCTCGTTCGACCAGGAGGAGACAGTTCTCGCCGTCCAGGCGCGCCAGGTACAGGTCCGGCACCGGCGCGGCCGGGACCGTCCCAGCCTCCTGCGCTGCTGGTGGAACGACTGACGCGCCCTGCCCAGCGAGGCCTTCGCCGGACGTCTCAGTGAGGGCCTGGCGGCCGTCGAAGGGCGCGGGCGTGGCCTGGCCCGGTCGGTGCGAACCGCCGGTTCTTCGAGCGCCGACTCGCGCGCCGAGCTCGGCGCGGCGGCGTCGGGTGCCGGGCCGGCCTCCTCGCCGAGTTCCTCGCCACGGCCGACGTCAGCGTCAGCGTCGGCCTGGGACCGGCCGAAGCGGCGCCGGACGGTGTCGGGGTGCATCGTCAGGGTCTGGCCGATCCACTCCCAGGTGTCCCCAGCAGCGCGGCGGACGGCGACGTGGGCGGCCAGCAGGTCGTCCACCAGGGCGGGCAGAGTGCGCAGCGCGACCGCCTGCTTGCCAGTGCTGGCGAGGGGGTCGGCGATGTGCTGAGCGTGGACGGCCAGGTGGACGGCGCGCCGGCGCACGTCGTCCTCCAGCGCCGCCAGATCGTGCGGGCGTGGCCGGACGGGCGCAGGAACGGCGACCGGGTTGTCGATGCGCCAGGCGGCCTGGCGGCAGGCCCCCGAGCAGTAGCGGCGGCGGGCGGAGGCGTCGGCGGGCAGCATCTTGCGGCACAGCGGGGAGGCGCACCGGCGCGTGCCTTCGGCCTGCGGGTGGTTCGTCGTCATCGCATCCCTTCCGAGGGCTGTGACGGTCGGCTGTTTTGCGTTCCGTCACGCAGTTACGGCAACTTTGCCGTAACTGCGTAACACAAGCCGCGTGCGACACCGTTATTGGGACGGGCTCTCACCAGGTCCAATCCAGACGTTGCAGTGGGCGCACCAGTCGCGGGCGGTGGCCAGGTCGGGGAACACCCGGTACGGGCCGTAGATCTCCTTGGGCCAGCGCCGTTCGTGCTCGCTGGCGTGCTGGGCCGGGGTCTGGGTGTCGGCAATCGACTTGGCGTGAGCGTCCTGGGCTCGGTAGGTGGCGGCGGTCTCGCGCGCCTTGGCGGCGTACTTCTTCGCGTCCCGGTTGGCGTGCGGGCCCGCCGCGATCCGCTCCCACAGGACGGCCTCCCGCTCCCTGATCTCCGCCATGAGATGCGGAGGCGGGTCAGCGCGGTGGCGCTGGTCCGGGCAGTGGCCACCATCTTGGCCAGCGTCGTCACGCCCGGCCGGATCGTCTTGGCCGCCATCAGATACTCGGTGGCCAGGTTGAACAGCAACGTCGGCGAGTCGTGCTCCATGGCCCGGTCCAGCAGGAACTGCTCAAGCTCCTTCATCGCCGTGCTCCCGGCCGGAGCGCTCTTCCAGCCCAGATAGCCGGCCACCAACCGCAGATGATCGCTGCGTGTCTGCTCCCGCTGACCGTACTCGGCGAGAACGGCCGGATCCACCCCGAGCCGCTCGGCCAGCCGGGCCACCGCCACCTGCGGAGCCGAGCCCACCTCATCCGGGACGAACCCCAACCAAGGCAACGTGGCGAGCTGGACGGCAAGACCTAATCGGTCGGCCGGGCCCCGCCCACGGCCCGGGTCGATGAAGGCGACATCGGCAGGCGTCAGGGTGAAGTACCGGATCAGATCGTCCCGTCCGATATCAGGGTAGGATCGCAACCGCTCCAACTGGTCTTCGGAGAACATCCGGGTCGACATCGACCACCCCCACACCGCCGCCGGTCAGGACCGTACGAACCGTAGCGGAAGTGATCAACAAACTGAACAGGCCCGCATCAGCGCAGGTCAGGCAAATCCATTGGAAATTTCCCAGGACTACAGCGAGGCCTACCGAGCACGGCCGCCATCGGCATCCTTGCCGGTTGCTACGCCGCGTGCCGATCTTGACCCGGCGAGTGTGGTCGAGCCGAGCGAGGCCGCGCGCTGAGCACGTGGAGCTGTTCAGCCGGCCCGTGCGCTTGAGGTGCCGCTGCTGCTGCTCAGCCCGCCGCCCAGTAGCAGCGAGGTGGTGGGGGTGTTGCCCGGCGTCGACGCCACAGCCCCGGGAGGTGGTGGTGTGGATCGACAGGGGCCGCCTATGGGCTGGGGATCAGGCGCTCAGCACGGCGTTGCAGGTGGACGGGGCGATCGGGGGTGGACGCCCGGCTGAGTCCGCGCGAGCGTAAGGGGGCGGAGGTTGCGATTCGGCGCCCGCCTGGCCGCCGCGCGCTGGAGGCGGCCTCGACCGGCCGTCCTCATCCGGCCATCTGAGCGGCTCTAGCGTCAGCCGGCCCTCCTGGAGGTTGCGGATGTGCTTGATGCTGGCGCCGCATGCCCTCATCGTCGATCGGCGCCAGTACATACAAGCTCTTGTAGACACGGCCGCCGGATATGACCAAAACCACCTTCCCCTGCCGCCACTCCAGAACGAGCACGTATAGTGATTAGTCATGTGCAAATCGTCACTGTCGCCGGATGTGGCTTGATCCGGAGCGGTGAGCCGCCTTGCCATGCGTGCGTTGCCGCCGGTCGGCGGGGCATCCAGGGAGTGGTGTGCCCGCCGGCCGGAAGGGTGTCCGCAGGACAGCTACAGCTGGAGAAAGGGGATTGTCCGTGAATCGTGCACTGATCATCGTCGATGTACAGAAGGACTTCTGCGAGGGCGGCAGCGTTCCGGTGAAGGGTGGCGCGGATCGGGCTGCCGCCATCGCCGAGCTGGTCCGGCGCGCCGATGGGCAGTACGCCTTCGTCGTCGCCTCCCGTGACCACCACATCGATCCGGGCGCTCATTTCTCCGACAATCCCGACTTCCAGGACTCGTTCCCCGTGCATTGCGTCGTCGGTAGTGAGGGAGGCGAGTTCCATCCGGATTTCGCGCCCGCCGTCGCCTCCGGGCACGTCGACGAGGTGTTCTTCAAGGGTGCTCACTCCGCCTCCAAGAGCGGTTTCGAGGGCTTTACTCAGGAAGGCGAGACGCTGTCCGCCTGGCTGAAGGCCCGTGACGTCACCGACCTCGATGTCGTGGGCATCGCGACCGACCACTGCGTGAAGGCCACCGCGCTGGACGGAGCGCGCGCGGGCTTCACGGTTCAGGTCCTGCTCGACTACACAGCCGGCGTCGCTGCCGACACCACGCGCACCGCGTTGGACGAGCTGCGCCGGGCCGGTGTCGCGCTGAGCGGCGAACCCGTCGTCGCCTAAGCAGGCCCGGCCTGCTCGCCGGAAGGTTGGCAAGTCCAGTCCATGAGGAGTAACTGCCACACGGGCGGAAACGGGCCTCAGATTGATGGGCGGTCATGAGGATCTGAGAGTTCGCGCTGATCGGTGACGCTTTCCCAAGGCTCGGACGGCGTCCAGTTCGGCAAGCTGTCATGAAGACGGTGACTCATTTGGCGAGACGGCGGTAGCAAGGCCGAGCACGACTCGCTGCCCGACGGCGCAAGCACTGACACCAGGGCGTCTTCACCACGCGGTGCTTCTGTCGTACTCCGGCCATACCTGACATTGCGATGCCGACCCGCAGCAGGGCCATCAGCGACAAGGGCCCCGGATGTTCGGCGCGGCCCAGTCCGGATGAGCTCGGCGCGGCCCCTGGGCACGGCACGCTTTCACGGTCGGGCCAATACCGTTCGAGCGCCCGGTGACACCCGCTCCGTGGCGCGTCCGGCTGTCGGGGGCGCCTACTTGACGGGCGAGTGGTGGTCTGAGTACTCCCACCGCTGCTCGACGCTGTTCCACTGGGTGCGCCTGGTGCGGTCATAGGTGGCGATGGTGACGGTCAGGTGCCCGTCGTTGTCGCGCAGGCCGTTGTCGTCGTCATTGATCCTCAGCCACAGGGTGCTTCCGTCGGCGCTCTCGCTGTTTTCGAGGTTGGCGTGCGTGCCGATCACGAACGGCTGTCCGTCCTTGCCCCAACGCCCGATCAGTTGCCCGACCTGGCCGGCCTCGCCGTGGTAGGGGTACTCGGCGCGGCCGGTCGTGCTGGCATCGAAGAAGGCGCCGCTGTTCGGTTTGCGGGCGTCGGCGTTGCGTGTGGCGAAGTCCCGCTCGGCGGTGTTGAAGCACCAGGCGCCCTCCGCCCTCAGGATCCACCCGGTGTTCTCCTCGTGCGCCGGCAGTGTGAACCCGGTGTCCTGCCAGTCCTTGTTCGCATGGATGTCGATGGCACGTCCGCCTATGAGAGGTCCTTCCTGTGCGTGATTCTGCTCGCCAAGCGAAAGCATGCTGGCACGATCTCGAAGTCGGCTCGCCGCTAATTAGGCGCCAGTTTGGCGAGTGGCGAGGGCATGCAACGTGACCGAAACCGCAGCATCTGTTCGTGCCCGTAGTCGGGAAATCTGCGTTCGATCAACGCCACGGCGCATGCTGAGTCCGAGCCAGGCAGTTCCGCTGGCGCGGGCGCATCCCCGAGAGCCATGACGGGAGGAGTAGGACTGCCGTCACGCCGGCGATCGTCCATATGGCGAGGACGATTGTCGTCCCAGGCGGCAAGCTTGCCTGCGGGAGAAAGGCGTGTGGTTTCGTGCGCGGCCTCCACCAGGATCTGCTACATACAGTGACATGCTAAGTCCGACAGGTAATCTTGGCTGTGGCGTGGGAAGAGGAAGCTCCGCTGGGGCGACGCATGTCTCTCTGGTGTTGGCCGACCAGATCATGGCCTACGCGAGGGAGCGGATTCCCGGCTTGCAGATCGTGGCGGGCGGCGCCGCGATGCTGCCTGGAGCTGCACCAGATCATGAACAGATGCGGCGGCTGCTGGCCGAGGGGACCGCTCGGAGTGCCGGGCTCAGCTACCGTCTGGTAGGCGGTCGCGGCCGTGACCGCGCTCGGTGGGAGCCTAACTGGAAGATCGCTGCCGCGACCGGGGAGAGAGCGGTCCATGTCGATTTGGCGGTGCTGGCCGGAGCCTTGCGCGGATGGCGCCACCAGTACTGGGATCAGCCGCGCCGATACTCGCGCGGACTCGCGGTGTTCACCGCGGCGACCCCGTCGCGTTCCATCTGCGTCAGGCCCCACCCGGAGGGAGAGCGGGCAAAGGACGGACGATCGAAATCGATGCCGAGCCGGACGCCGAGCGCGGGGGCCGCGGCGAGCAATAGGACTGCCGATGCGGCCAGCGCATAAGGCCACGGGCGGCGCATGAGATGCCTGGCCCACCGTTCCCAGCCTCCCGGGGCTTCCGACACTCCACCACCCGTGTCGCCGGCCCCTTCAGCCGATCGTCTTCCCCGTCGGCGCAGGGCGCCGAACTCCAGCCACCTTCCCGCTACGGCCAGTGTCGCCGGGAGCAGCGTCAGCGCCGCGGCCATCGCAACCACTGCCGCGACAACGGCGGAGAACGCGAGTGTTCTGGCGCTCTCGGCCCTGACGGTGAGCAGGCAGCAGGCCATGACGACCATGGCGACCGCGCACCACGCCACGGTGCGGCCAGCCGCGTCCACCGAGGCATGGATTTGGGAGGCGTGGACCTGGTCGGCGTCCGCCACCGCCTGCCGGTGACGCAGCAAGATGAGCAGCGAGTAGTCCAGGCCCCACGCCAGCGCCGACGAGCAGGCCACGGTCAGCATCAGAGTGTCGACCGGCAGCGCGCCGCTCACATTGGCGACGGCCAGCACGCCGACTGTCACCCCGACCACGGTCCCCGCGACGGCCAACGGGATCAGCGCGGCCCCGACCACACCCAACCCGAGCAGCAGGGCCAGCAGGGACACCGGCACGGCAACGACCTCGGACAGGCGCAGGTCGGCGAGATCGGCGTCCTTGACCTGCTCGAGTACGGGAGTCATCCCGACCAGGGCCGCCTCGACTCGGCCTCCCGACGCCTCAGCCGTCGCCCGTCGGAGGGCGTCGCGTTGACCGGGCAGGCGACGCTGCCGTACGCGGTCGTCGCCGCCGATCCCGGCCATCGCGTACAGGTGGCGCCGATCCTGCCGGTCGCCGGGTGGCAGCGCCTGCACCGCTCCTACCCCCGGCTGAGCGGCCAGCGCCCGCAGCCCGGCGGTGACGGCGTTGACGTAGGCGGGATCCTCGGCTGCCAAGGTGGACGACCGGAACGTCACGACGTACTGCTCTTCTCCCCACGAGGGGAACCCGCGCGTCATCGTCTCGGCCGCCCGCGCCGACGGGGAGCCCTCCACGCGCAGCGAGGGCGTCGCCAGTGTGGCCAACAGGCCCGGCAGCAGCACCATCGAACCGAGCAGCAAGACGAGCCACGCGCCGATCACCGACCATTTGTGCCGCGTGGCGAAGCGCCCCACCAGACCGAAGACCCCCAAAGCGGGTGCCGGCGGAAGGGAGACCGGCCGGCGGGGCCGCGCCGTCGCCCCCTGCTGCAGCTCTCGTCGTTTCGGCCACCGCGCCTTGAGCAGCACAGATCAACTCTTTTCGGTCTGTTCGGCAAGGTGGGCACAGCAAAGCTGTCGCCATATCAAGAGTCCGCCACGGATCCGCCATCAATATGCTACACACGGCAGCATGTTGATTACAGACAGTGAAGCTCCGGAGAGCTCCGCCGGGAGCACGGCACCGTTGCTGACGGTGCCCCTATCCCTCGGAGATCGTGTGACCCTGACGGCAGGCGCCGGCGTCGACGACTCCTACATGCACATCGGGGCCGCCACCTTCCTGCCGGGCCCTCCTCCCGCTGTCGCGGACTTCCAGGCGCTGCTCGCCGACATGGCTGCTCGTGCCCCCGTCCTGACCTACCGCCTGACGGGGACGGGACGACATGCCCGCTGGGAAGTCGACCCCGGCTTCGACCCCGCCCACCATGTCGACCTCTGCGAGATCCCGCGCGGCCAAGACGTCCATCAGGCCGTCGTCGAGATCTTTCGCGATCGGCCGCTTCCCCGGGACCGGCCGCTGTGGAACATGCTGATCCTGCACGGCCACGCCGAGGACGAGCACGTCCTGTGTTACCGGGCCCATCATGTCTTCCAGGACGGTGTGGCCCTCATCGGCACGATCCTGGCCTTCGCTCACGGCAGCACCGTGCCGCCTCCCGCGCCCGGAGCCTCCCCGAAGGTCACACCCGTGGGCATCACGTTCGACGTGCTGCGCGATGCCTGGAAGCTGATGCGCAGGTCCCACTGGCGTCCGCCCGCCGGCGTTCGTGCGCAAGGCCGCCAGATACATCTCGTCCGTCTCGACCTCGCCGCCTACAAGGAGATCGGCCACGACACCGGCGCCAGCAGGGCCCAGATCAGCGTGGCTCTCGTGGCCGGGGCTGTACGCGCCCTGGACCCGGCGCTGTGGCTGCGCCAGTCCCGCCGGACTCCGGCGGAGCCGGTCGTCGAACTGCCGATCAACATCAGGGCGCGCGGCGACGGCTTGCTGGGCAACCAGTTGGCCATGATGCCCGTGACCCTGCCCTGCGCCGAGGCCTCCCCGCTGGGCCGGTTGCGACGGGTCATGGACGAGATGACTCCCGCAAAGCTCAGCCGGCGCCGTGAGGCCAACAGGCAGCTCTACCGGACACCCGTGCCGCTGGCTCACGCCTTCATCAGCCTGGTCTCGCCCCTGGTCCGCCGGCTGTTCCGCGGCAGGCTGGTGGTGTCTGTCCCCGGCCGGTGCGACGAGTTGCCCGGATCTCATGGCACGTTCGTGATACCGCCTCTGCTCGCTGGATCCGTCGGCTCCATCGTCATCACCCAACTCGGTACCGTCATGCTGTTCGCAGGGATGTTCGACGCGGCCATGCCCGACGCCGACCGCCTGATGAACCTCATCCGCCACGAGCTCGCCGAACTGCGCCGGCAAGCGAGGCAACACAACGAGACCCGGCAGCCTCAAGAGCAGGCCCAACACGCCAATGAGGCCCGGAACTCCAATAGCTCCGGCGAGCCGCCACTCGGTTGATCAGTGGGTACGGCGGCGGGGTGCCAGGACCTCGGTGACCTTGGCGATGGCGTCGGCGCCGGGTTGGACGTAGCGCATGGCGGTGCGGGGGTTCTTGTGCCGGGTCTTGCCCATGATGAGCTGCAGCGGGACCTCGGCCTCGCCGAGATGGGTGGCGGCGGAGTGGCGTAGGTGGTGCAGGTCGAGGCCGGCGTAGGTGTCCAGCAGGACGCGGGCGCGGTCGTAGCCGAGGCGGGCGCGGCCGGTGTGCGGGCAGATGCCGCCGGCGGCCGGGCGACGGGCGGGGACGGGGCGGCGTTCTGCGGTGCCGCTGTCCCAGTACACCCATTCGATGGCGCCGCCCTTGGAGCGGACGGGGGCGCGCCGGTGCTCCAGGTCGAGGTCCTCGACGTTGAGGGCGAGGATCTCGGCGGCCCGAGCGGCGGTCTCGTACAGCATCCGCCACAGCGTCTTCTCCCGGAGCGGGACATCACGGCGCGACAGCAGCCGGTGAATCGTGGTCTTGGCGACCGCGCGGGTCTCGTCGGCGCTCTCCTTGCGGCGTTCGGCGTCGGCCGGGACCGACGGGGCGGCTGAGTGCTTCTTGGCCTGGCACCAGGCGAGCCAGGAGGTGACGGCGGCGCGGTTGCGGTTCCAGGTCGCCGGCGCGCTCGCGCCCCACAGCTCGGTGAGCGCGGCGCCGATCGCGGTATCGGTGACGTGGGCGAGTGGCCGGTCGCGGCCGAGCCGGGTGATGACGCGGTCGATGGCCGAGGCATAGGCGGCCGTGCGCGGCGTGGCCAGAAAGGCGTCGGCGGCCGCGGCGAGCGTGACGTGTCCGCCGCGAAGGGCGGTGACCTGCGGCACGGCGCTCATGCCGGCCGCCAGGCGGCGGTCACTGCACCGGCCTGGGCGATGTACCGGATAACGTGCCGAAGTCGCGCACCGTCCCGGCGAGGGGTTCGCCTGGTCGCCAGGCCGCCATGATCGCTCATGTACGTGATAATCGACCGTTATCACGTACATGGTGTGCGGGTCCTCTTCAGCAGTATCGGCCCACAGCTCACCGCGAGTCTCGAAGTGCGTCGTCCTTCTGGTGACCGATCAGGCCGGGACGAGGCGCCGACATGAGGTCAGGCTGCCCAGCCGCGCAGTGCGGCGGGGATAGCCGAGCGGAAGGTGGCCTCGGCCGTGGCGGTGTCGAGGGCCCCGGCCAGTTCGAGCGTCACCAGACCGTGCAGGGTCACCCAGAGGGAGAGCGCGATCGAGGTCGCGTCACCCGAGAGTGCGGAGGCCGATCGAGCGCGGTCTATCGCCTCGATGAGCGGCCTGACGGGATCTGCGGCGCCCACTTCGCCGGACGGGTCGAAGCTCTGCACGCCGCCGAACAACACGGTGTAGAGGTGGCGGTGCTCGCGCCCCCATCGCCGGTACGCGACTGCGAGCGAATAGAGGTCGGCGACGGGGTCATTGGAGGTCGGCGCCGCCGACAGTTCTTGGGACAGCCCGGCGACCGCCCTGTTGCGTACTTCGGCGATCAGCCCGTCCTTGCCGTCGAACAGCGAGTAGACCGCGGCGGTCGCGACCCCGGCGGCGGCGGCCAGGGCGCGGATGGTGATCGACTCCCGTGGGCGGGTGGCGAACATCTCGGTCGCGGACTCGATGAGGCGGTCCTTGACGCTGTCGTCGTTCGTTCTCGGCCTTCCCACGACGACCAGCCTAGCCGAGCTGGTAGCGTTTCCAAACGTCGTTTTGAAACAGCGTTTGGAAACTTATATGTCTCTTCCCGTTCCCCTCCGCCTCCTCGGCCGTCTCATCCTGGCCCTGCTCGCCGTCGTGGGGCTGGCCGGGCTGTTCCTCGCCCTAGTCGTTCTGACGGACGGCGCGCGCTCCGGGCTCGCCGCCTGGCTGACCGCCCTCGCAGTCGGCATCATCGCCGCACTGTGGCGAGGCCGGGGCCGTACCTGGCGGGGCCGGCTGTGGCCCTTCGTCCTGGTGGTCGCCGCCGCCGCGCTCACGGCGTCGGTCTGCGTCCCCACCGTTCCCACGACCCGGCAGTACCCGCCCGACCTGCCCTTCGTCGCGACGAAACGTTGGAGCCTGAGCACGGGAAGCCGGGTCGCCGTCTATCACTATCCGCCCGCCGCCGGCACCCCCCGCCGTCCCACGCCGCTCGTCTACCTTCATGGCGGGCCCGTCCGCTCCATCTCCGTGCTCGACCACCGGTTCCTGCAGCTCCTGGCCGGACAGGGCTACGACGTGTACGCCTACGAGCACCCCGGCGGCGGGCGGAGCGACCTGCTGCCCATGGAGCAGTACACAATCTCCAGGTCCGTACGTGACCTCGCCGCCTTCATCGACCGCCTGAACAAGGGCCCGGCCGACGTCCTCGGGTTCTCCGCGGGCGCGATCGTGCTCACCCGGGCCCTGGCCACCCCGGACACCGCCGCCCGCGTACATCGGGCAATCATCGCCGAACCCGGCCCCATGGACGGCCCCACCGCGCTCACCAGCGGGCAACTGGGGAGACCGTCCGCGCGCGGCCTCGCCCCGGCCCCGACCGGAGCGCGGGCGACGCGCGTCCCCCGGTACGCCGTCGCGCTCGGCCTCATCCAACTCGGGCTCCTGCCGCCTGGCACCGGCCTGATCACGCAGGCCGAAGGCGTCAACGCCTTCAAGGCCGCTGATCTCGGCAGCGACACCGCCTCCGCCTACTGCGCGCGCGACGCCGGCCGCATCCCAACCGAGGACACCGCGGAGAACTTCTCCTTCAACGCCGCCGCCAGCCTACAGATCCAGCAGACGATCAAAGACTCGCCCTCCATCGCCCCCGAGCTGAGCCGCTCCCGGACCCCCGCAATGCTGATGATCGCCGAATGCTCCTCACAGACACGCCAATGGCAGACCGGCATCCTCGCCGCCGACCCCGCCATCGAGCGAACCCAATACATGCCCGGCGTCGGACACCGCATGTGGAACGGCCTCGACGACAACAACGAGCGCGCCGCCGCCGTCATCACAGCGTTCCTCCAAAGCGAGCCGTCGCCCCTGCCCAATTACCCAACCCGCACCGGCATCTCCGCCTTCCTCCGCGACCACTGAATCGCCCCGGGTTCGGTGGAGACTTTGGTGTGCCCCGAGTCTGGTGGAGTCGCGTTTCTGGATTGTCATGCCACGGTGAACGCGTTCTCGAACTGTATCGGGGTGAGCATGCCCAGCCTGCTATGCTGTCGTTGCCGATTGTGCCAGATCTCCAGGTACTCGAAGATCGCGTTCGCGAGTTCAATCCGAGTGTTCCAGCGCTGACGGTCGAGGAGCTCGACCTGCATGCGAGACCAGAACGACTCCATCATGGCGTTATCGAAGCAGTCCCCGACGCTGCCCATCGAGGGCAGCAGGCCGGAGTCCTTGGCACGCTGAGTGAAGGTCCAAGAACCGAACTGCACGCACTGACCGGAGTGAATGATCGTGCCCACGGGCGTGCGGTTGTCGATGGCCATGCCTAAGGCGCTGGTGACAAGGGTGGCGGTCTGGGTCGAGTCGATCGACCATCCGACCACCCGGCGGGAGTAGGCGTCCAGCACCACACAGCAGTACACCTTGCCCTCTCTGGTGGGGTGTTCGGTGATGTCGGTGACCCATAGTTGGTTGGGACCGGTCCGGGCGAAGGTTCGGTCTACCAGGTCGACGGCGATCTGGTCGGGCTTGGCGCGCCGCCACTTCGGCCGGCCGCTGAGGCCTTGCAGCCCTGCTCGCTGCATGAGTAACTCCACCGCTCCGTGGCTGACCGGGACGTGGTGGCCCAGGCGCAGCTCGGCATGCACCCGCCGGGCGCCGTAGGTGCCTCGGGAACGCTGGTGGATCTGCTGGATCAGGTCGGTCAGCCAGACATGCCGGATGGTCCTCGGCGAGGGCGGCCGATCCCGCCAGGCGTAGTAGCCGGACACCGAGACGTTCAGCACGCGGCAGGCCACCTCCACGGGGATGCCTTCGCCAGCCATCACTGCGATGGCCTCGAACCGCCTTTTGGGGGCACCACCTCTCGCACCAGTTCGATCGCCCGCCGAGTGGCCTGCAGTTCTGTCTCCAACTCGGCGATGCGGCGCTTGGCGACTGCTGACTCGTCCTTCTCGCTGCTGGTCAAGCCGGGCTCCAGGCCGCGATCGATGCGGTCTTGCCGCCGCCAGGTATAGATCGTCTGACTGCTGATCTCCAGATCGTGCGCCAGGTCGGTGACCTTACGCCCCGCCTCGAGCAGATCCAGCACCTTGCGCCGGAACTCTGGCGGATAGCCCCGTCGTCCCATGCCACTTTCCTCTCATCAAGTGGCACAAGAATCCAGTAACCCACCTCCACTCAACCCGGGGCACACCATTGCGGGCCAGCTCACGACCCCGGTAGTAAGGGTCCGGGCCGCCGTCCGGGGCCAGGCCGCGCAGCCCGTCCAAGAACAGGCCGGTGAAGTCGGGCTCCAGATACTTGATCGTGACGTGCGGTTTCGGCGTGCGGCGGACCGCCAGGTTCACCCGCACCTCCCGGCCCGTCCCCGCGAACAGCGCCCGCGCCGTCCGGTAGGTGAACGGCTCCGCCTCCGCGTGCCCTTCCTCCATCGCCCATCGGTAGAACAGCGACAAGATGCTCATGTGCTGGCCCCACGTGGTCGCCGCGAACCGCTCCCGCACCGGCCCCGCCGCCCGGTACTCCGCGTTCTTGCCGAGCGCGGCCTTCAGCCGCTCCCGCGAGTCGAACACCGCGACCCCCGTGCCCGGCCAGGAACTCCATCCATGCCTTCACCACCCGGGCGTACGACGCCCACGAACTCGGCGCCGGGCACCCCGACGCCGGCAACTCCCGCAACCATCGGTTCACCACCGTCGACGGCCGCGGCGCCCCCAGCCCGTCCTCGAACCGCAGGTCGTCATCCACCAGCACCGGCATCCGCTCCGGCAACAGCGGACGGTCCCCGACATCCCAGGACTCCCAGCCCCGAGACGAGAAGAAACTCAAGATCATGGGGACCGACCGTAGAAACACAACACGGGTCTGGGCAAGCCCCAAACCCGTCACCTACCAGCCAACACACCTTGAATCACAACACGTACATAAAGCGGGACGATGTGTCGAAGATCATGAATACGGGGACGGCAGGAGGCCGAGCGTGCACTCAAGCCAGCGCCCCTGGCCAGGCGGCCGAAGGTGGCGCTGACGGTCACATGGCGCAGCCGGGTGCCGCGGGTAGAAATCAGCAACGGCCCGGCGCGCCGCCAAGACCGGTGGCGGCAAGACCGTCCTCACTGTCGTCTGAACCTGCTCGCCTCTCAGGCCGAGCGACGTCACTGGCCCGTTCTCCTTGGAGCGGGCAGCGGCGTTGCTCGGCCGTTTCCTTGCGCCCACCGAGGCGAGGCCTTCGGACGGCCGCCAGGAAGGGGCGCGGCGACGGGGCGCGCAACGAGTCAGCGAGGCGGCGGGCCCGGTGTCGCTCTGGTTCAGGCCGTGCCCTCCCTTCCTTGATGTGACACCATTCTTCGTCCGCCTTGATTCCTGCGGATTCGCTCCTGGCAGGGGGTCAGGGTTGCGCAGCGTCGCCGAGGGCGGCGTGGAGTTGGCTGCGGCTGGTGATTCCGAGCTTGGGGAACACCTTGTACAGGTGGGCGGCCACGGTTCGGTGCGACACGTAGATCCGGTCGGCGATCTCGCGGTTGGTCAGTCCTGACACGGCCAGCTGCGCGATCTGCAGCTCCTGCGCCGTCAACGTTGCTGCGGGGCCGACCCTGGTGGCAGCTGGCGCTGCAACTCCGGCGGCCCGCAGCTCCGCCGCGGCGCGTTCGGTGAACGGCGTCGCTCCGGCCGTATCGAAGGCTGTGAGCGCGGTGATCAGGTGCGTGCGGGCCTCGACGATCCGTCGGCGCCGGCGCAGCCACTCCCCGTAGAGCAAGTGTGTGCGGGCGACCTCGAGTTGAGCGTCGGCTCCTTCAATTCCGTTCAATGCGGTCGCGAAGTGTTCCTCGGCCTCGATGTCGGTGCGGGCCACAAGTGCGTAGGCGCGGTGCACGAGCAGCTTGTCCAGGCCCGTTCCCGGGCGCTCGGCCGACGCTTCGATATCCGCCAGCAGCGGCCGGACGACGTCCGGGCGACCACGGCCTGACCGGCGATCATGCTACCGCCAAATCCCTCTTGCAAAAGGTGTTCCTGGAGCAGAGCAACGCAACCCACAGCGTCAGCCCTGTTGACCTGCTCGCCTCGTGGAACGGCCTGGCCCGTGAGCTCCGCCTGTGTGGTGGCTACACGGATGCCTGCGACATGGGTGCGGACGCATACAGGTACGGCCGCCAAGAGCTGGCCGTCGAACACCACCAGACCCTGCTGACCGCCAAGGACCTGGCCATTGCCCACAGGAAGAGAGGCGCCCTGACAGAGGCGCTCGACCTCGCACAGGAGACCCACGCCCGGCTCGAGCGGCTTCTGGTCGCGAACCACCCCGACACCTTGGCGGCAGCGATCACCTTGTCGAATTCGCTGTGCTCGGTAGGACGACTGGAGGAAGCCTGGGAGATCGAGAATACGAAGGCGTTTCGATACCCCGAGATCCTCGGCAAGGATCATCCCTTCGGCTGCGCGTACATGATCAACGTGGCGCTGTTGCGCCGGCTGCGCGGCGATGCCAAGGCTGCCCTCTCCCTCGACCGCCAGGCCTATGACCGTCTCGCCGCTCTCGGCCCGAGGCACGACCTCTTGCTTGCGTGCGCCGTCAACCTTCAGTCGGATCTCGCCGCCACCGGCGCGACTGCGGAAGCGTGCGAGCTTGGTGAGGCCACCTTGGACAGCATGCGCGAAACGTTGGGCATGGATCATCCCCTGGCTCTGGCTTGCGCGGCCAACCTCGCTCTCGACCTGGCGTCGCGGGGAACCGACGAGGCTGTTCGGCTGCATGCCGAGACTGTTGAGCGTTACGAGCAGGTCCTCGGGGTCGGACACCTCGAGACGGGGATCGTCCGCACGAAGGGCCGCGTCAACTGCGATTTTGACCCGGCTCCGCTTTGACGGGCCCCTCCGACCGGGTCGGGAGCCGGGTGAGCCATATAGGCAGGACTCATATGCGCGGGTACAGACGTCCATACGTACGTACCCGCCGAAGAGGCTCGGGCCGAGCTCGGTGATCGCCTGGCTGGAACGTCTGGGATTGTTCGTTCGTCATCCGAAGTGTGACCAGCTCTTCAGATCTCGACGAGAGGCTGCGCGCGGCGGCCGCCCGAACGCACCGGGCCGACCACCTGCGGCGTCGGCACGCGGCCACCGCGGAGCAGATCCAGCAGGCCCACCACACCCTGACCGGCCTGGAGAAGGACTTGTCCAAGGAGGAGGCCGACGTCACCCGCCTGGAAGGCGGGCTTACCGCTTTGCTGGCTCGCCTGTTGAGCCAGCGCGAGGAGCGGCTGGACCGCGAGCGTGCCGAGGCCGCCGCCGCCAGGCAGCGGCTCGACGGCCACCGGGCCCGGCTGGCCCAGATCGAGGCGGACGCGCGGGCGATCGAGGCCGAGCTGACGGGGCTCGCGACGGCCTCGGAGGAGTACGAGAAGCTGCTGGCCGAGAAGGAGCGGCAGCTCCTCGCCCGCGGTGATGCCCGCGCCAGTGAACTGACGGACCTCGGCGCCGCCCTCGACCGCGTCTCGGCGGAGCTGCGCGAGCTCACGGAGGCAGACCAGGCCGGGCAGGCCGCACTCCACGCGCTGGCCCAGGTGCTCGGCTACCTCGGCTCGGCCAAGGGCGCCTCCACCTGGGACCTCTTGGGCGGCGGCCTGATCGCCGACGCCGTCGAGCACAACCGGATGCGCTCCGCCGACGAGGCCGCCTGGCACGCCCAGCGGGCCCTGGACGTCTTCTCCCGCGAACTCACCGACGTCGGCGTCTCCGCGCGTGCCCGCCTGCCCAAAGTGGACACGCGGTGGTTCGTCGACACGTTCTTCGACAACATCATCACTGATGTGATGAAGCATCAGCGCATCGAGAACACCCGCGCCGAGGTCGAGAGGACGGTCCGATGGGTCCAGGACGTGGGGAGGCACCTGCGGCACCGCGACGCCGAGCTGTCCAAAGAACGAGCGCGACTGCTGGCCAGGCGGGAGGAGCTGCTGCGCGGTTGAGGCGTCCGAGCGGCGCTTGTAAGCCCGTCGACCTCTCAGCCAGGAGTAGGTAGGGCCTTGATCCTTCTCTTTTGGACTGGGAGGTACGCATGAGCCCAGCCAGTGGTCTGATGGCCGCGATTCTGATCGGAACGATCGGCATCGCCGCAATTCATGAGCCTGATACGGAGCCCGCCGAGCCGGAGACGGGCAGCATGACCCTGGCCCTCGCCCTCCTTTCGGCGCGGGGTCGAGAAGCGGTGACTGTCCGCACCTGATCCATCTCGCCGTCAACGGCTGTCCTCTCCTCCTGCGGCGATGCGGGCGGGGCAGAGGGGGTGGGCGGAGCGTCCGCTGCCGCTCTCGCATCCGGGCGACACTCCGGGGTGCACATATCGCGCTAGGCGAAGCCGGGACTCAGCATCGCGGCCCTGCGGGCCGTGCCGTCGTTGGCTCTGGCTGGGCATCGCGGAGGGCCCGAAGATCGTACTGGTGGCGACTTCTTCCCCGTCTACACCACGGTCTCCTCGGCCCTGTCCCACGCTGACCCGCACCTGGTGGAGGTCGGGAAGGCGTACGGGCTGCGCGGCGTGGCCCTCCTCACCCGCATCCAGCTGCCGTCGGCGGCCCCCGCGGTGGTGGCTGGCCTGCGGCTGGGCCTGGCGCAAGGCTGGCTCTTCCTGGTGGCGGCGGAGCTGATCGCGTCCTCGATGGGCCTGGGCTTCCTACTGATCGACAGCCAGAACACGGGCCGCACCGACATCCTCCTGCTGTCCATCCTCCTCCTCGCCCTCCTCGGCAAGACCGCCGACGCCCTACTCGGCCTGGCCGAACGCCGTCTGCCCGGCGGACACGGGTGAGCGCTGTCTGCCGGGCGAGCAGGGATGAGTGTCGCCCGGGCCGCCCGGGGCCGGTCCACCCATCCTGCTCACTCCTCACACCGCCTCACCTCTCACGCCAGGCTCTGTCCACCGTCCACGGTGATCACCTGACCTGTGACGTAGTTGTTGGCCATCACGAAGAGGGCCGACGCGGCGGCCTCCTCGGCGGTGCCGAAGCGGCCGAGCAGCGCGCCCTCCCCGGCCTTGGCGACCGCGGCGTCGCCGTCGAGCCCGGACACCGTGCGCAGCAGCGGGGTGTCGAAGCTGCCGTAGCGGATGGCGTTCACCCGGAGCCGTTTCGGCGCGAGCTCGACGGCGAGCGCCCTGGTGAAGGTCTCGACGGCGCCGACGGCCGCCAGCGGGCCGGTCATCCCGGGCACCGGGCGGACGACGTACGTGCCCGAGGTGAAGGTGATCGAACCGCCCGCCGGCAGCCGGGTCGCGGCCAGCCGGGCGGCGGCGACGGCGCCCCAGAGGCGGGCGTCCAGGACCGAGCGGAGGTCGTCGTGGGAGAGTTCGGTCACCGGACCCGCGCCGCCCAGGCCGCCGGCCGTCACGAGCACATGGTCGACCTGGCCGGCCCGCTCGAAGACCTCCGCCAGCGCGTCCTCGTCCGACCCGTCGGCGGAAATACCGAGCACCGGGTCCGCCGGGCCGTCCGCCGGGGCCGCATCGCGTACGCGGTCCACGGCAGCGGCCAACCTGGCCGGGTCGCGGCCGACCAGCACAACCCGGGCGCCCACTTCGCCCAGCAGTACACCTGCGGACAGGCCGATGCCCGAGGTGCCGCCGATGAGGACAACGGTGGAGCCGGCCAGACCGGTGGGCAGCGGCGAGCGGACCGGCACGGGAGCTATGGACATGATGTCTCCTCAGAAATAAACCATCTGGTTGGTTTAGATCGAAGCGGATGTCGCCCCGAAAGTCAACTGGATGGTTTAATTCAGTTCATGAGCTACGACGCGGAGGCCACCCGACAGCGGATCTTCCAGGCCGCCATCGCCGAGTTCGCCGCGTACGGCCTGGCCGGCGCCCGGGTCGAGCGCATCGCCGCCGCCGCCAAGGCCAACAAGCAGGCGATCTACCTGTACTTTGGGGGCAAGGAGAAGCTGTTCGGCGCCGTGGTGCGGGCCAAGGTCGACGAGGTCTGCCACGCCAACGCCCTCGATCCCGGCGCGGTGGCCGACTCCGTGGGGCAGCTGTTCGACTGGTACCAGGAACACCCGGACCTGATCAGGCTGCTGCTGTGGGAGGCCCTGGAGAGCGGCCCGGGTCCGGTCCAGGGCGAGGACGAACGCCGCGCGATGTACCGGGACAACGTACGCGATCTCGTGGACGCCGGCGTCGGCGCCGGACTGAACGGGCCCGAGCGCACCTGCGCCGCCCAGGACTGGATGTTCACCGTGCTCGGGCTGGTCGCCTGGAACTTCGCCGTCCCCCAGCTGTGCCGCCTGGTCCTCGACGAGCAGGACGACAAGGCGGCCCTGGCCCGGCGCCGCGAGGCCGTGGTATCGGCCGTCCGCACCCTCGCCGCCAGTCAGCAGCCCGTCAGCCGTTGACAAAGGCGAGCCGCTCGCCGTCGAACGCCCACCCGAAGTCGCCCCTCAGGCCGCCCGGCGTGGCGCCTGAGGCAACGTGGCATCGGGCGTGCTGTCGGACGGTGCGGGGCCGGGGTGGCGTGACATTGGGCGTGCTGTCGGACGGCGTGCAACCGGGCGGCGCGTCGGGTTGCGGGATGGTGAGTCGCGGGGCGGTGCCGGGCGGTGAGCTTTCAGGCAAGGCGCCCCCGGCGGGCGGTCGCGGGCGTTGATCTGACGGGCGGGACGGCACCAGGCTGGAAGGTCGCGGGCGTCGAGCTGGCGGACAGGGTGGTCACGGCTCCTGAGCTGAGGGCGGAGGCGTCGGCGCCGACCGTGGACGCCGGGCTGGTGCGTACGCCCGCGACCCCGACCGCAGGGCCTGGCCCCGCGCCGCGGCGATCGGCCAACTGGCCGCCGTCGGGGTGTCCAACCGCGAGAGCGGCCAGTAGCTCCACCTATCGCACCGGACGGTCAGCATCCACCTCGACCAGCTGTTCCCCAAGCTCGGCATCACCTCGCGCGGCCAACTACGCGCTGCCCTGCGGGACGAGACCCGCCCCTGACAATGCCGATCCCCGAGCTGCGCATGGGAGGACGGCAGACCTCAGTAGCCTGCCGTTGTGGATCATATGGTGCGCGCCGCCGGGGCGGTCGTCGGGGCTGCCGTGGGCGATGCGCTGGGTGCCCCGTTCGAGTTCGGGACCGCGGGCGCCTTCTCCGCGCGCTTTCCGATCCCCGGTTCTGGCGGCGAGATGTGTGGAGGTGGCGGCTGGGACGCCGGGGAGGCCACCGACGACACGCAGATGGCCGTCCATGTCGCCGAATCGCTGCTGGAGCGCGACGGCCTGGACCTGCCGGACATCTTCGCCCGCTTCCAGCGATGGGCGGCCGACGAGCCGAAGGACATCGGCCTGCAGACCGAGGACGTCCTGACCCGCGGCCTTCCTTGGGACCAGGCCGCCGTCGCCCACTATCGCAGCAGCCGACATGCCGCCGGCAACGGCGCGCTGATGCGGGCGGCCCCATCAGCGGTGTACTTCGCCGGCGACGGACAGCAGACCACCATGGACGCCGCCCGCCACATCGCCGCCCTCACCCACGGCGATCCCGCGGCCGGGGAAGGCACGGCGATCTTCCATGACCTGGTGCGCGTCGCCCTGACCGGTGCCGACCCCTTGGCCGCCCTGCCGGACACCCTTGCCGCAGTCCGTCCCGACCACCGGGAGCGCTACGCCACCGTCCTGGATCCGCACTGGCATCCCGGTCAAGCCACAGAGTTCAACGGTGCCGTCTGGCCCTGCCTCGGCTCGGCCGTGTGGGCCCTGCGCGTCACCGGCGGATACGAGGACGCGCTCCGCGCCGCGATCGACCTGGGCGGCGACACCGACACCGTCGCCGCGGTCACCGGCGGCCTGGCCGGCGCGGTCTACGGATCGGCTGCGATTCCGGCCCGCTGGACGGAACCCCTGCACGTGCCGCTGCCCGGAAGCGGCGGCCGCGTCCTCGGCCTGCCAGACCTGCTCGACCTCGCTCGCGCCCTGGCGGACCGGGCCTCGACCGGGTGAAAGAACCCGCGGCACGCTCACTGAAAAGGACGAACCATCATGCGATTTACCGAGCAGGAAAACCGCTTCCTGCGCGCCCTCGACGAGCTATAGGCCGCCGATGAGGTCGACGTTTTCTTCGAAGAGCGGGGGAACATCGAGGAGAGGCGCCCGAGGCCTTCGGCGGGACCGCCTGAAGGCCCGGCTCTGAGCGGGCCCTCCGGCTGATCGAAACTTTCGGGACGGTGGGCACGGCCAGGTCAATGATGTCCCGCATCCACACCGTCTCCGAAAGTTTCGATATCTTCAATGAAATATTCGCAGCTCAAAAGCCTGTAAAGATATCGACCGTTGAAACATTTCGAGATTATATTGACATGTTTCACGACGATTCCCAGACTGATCGCCAACACTCCACCCGGAAGGGAGAGCCCTGGTGATCACCAGCTTGGCCCGCTCCAAGATCCGTTCGAGGGTCGTCGCGCTGACGGCAGCAGCGACGCTGTCGATCGCCGGAGCGGTAACGGTAGCGCCCCCCGAGGCCGTAGCGGCTGCCGGAGTCGAGGACGAGGGTGCCGACTGCACGGTGACCGGCCTGCCCGACGCAGGCTCCTTACCCACCAACTCCAAGCTTCCCGACCCCTTCAAGAAGCTGGACGGTACGCGCATCTCCGCCAAGTCCGAGTGGCGGTGCCGGCGACAGGAGATCAAGAAGCTGGCGGAGAAATTCGTCTACGGCGAGAAGCCCGGAAAGCCGTCGAGCGTCACGGGAACGGTCTCGAGGACCGGCATCACCGTGAACGTGAACCACAACGGCCGGAGCTCGAGTATCTCGGCGAGCGTCGACCTGCCAAGTGGTTCCGGGCCTTTCCCGGCCGTCTTCGTCGTGGGCGGATTCGGCGCGGACACGGCCGCCATCAAAGCGGCCGGCGCCGCCGTCATCAATTACGACCCCTACGCGGTCGGGAAAGAGGGCACGCCGCGCAGTAACAAACAAGGCGCGTTCTACAGCGTCTACGGCTCCTCCAGCAGCACGGGGCTGCTGCTCGCCTGGGCCTGGGGCGTGAGCCGGATCATCGACGTCATCGAACAGTCGGACGGCAGCATTCTCAAAGCCGATGCGACCGGCGTCACGGGCTGCTCGCGGTTCGGAAAAGGCGCTTTCGTGATCGGCGCGTTCGATCAGCGCATCGCTTTGACCATGCCGATCGAGTCGGGCAGCGCCGGCGTTCCCATCTTCCGCGGAATTCCCGGGGAGGGCGCCCAGAGCCTGAGCAGCGCGTACGGAGAGCAGCCGTGGCTCGGCGACGCGTTCGGCTCCTTCACGAGCAGCCCGACCAGGCTGCCGGTGGACACGCATGAAATGGTGGCCATGGTCGCGCCCCGCGGACTGTTCATCATGGACAATCCGCACATCGCCAACCTGGGCCCCAAGTCCGCGAGCGTGGCGGCCTTGGGCGGTGCGGAGGTCTACAAGGCGCTCGGCGCCGGAGAGAACATCACGTACTGGTCCGACATCCAGGACGGCAACCACTGCGCCAACAGGGCGGAATGGCGGACCCCGTTGCAGCAGAACATCCAGAAGTTCCTGCTGAAGACGGGCAACGCGCCCGGCGCGATCAGGATCTCGTCCAAGGCGCTCGGCAATCTGGCCGAGTGGAGAGACTGGCAGACTCCCACGCTCGGCGATTCCGGCGACACCACCCCGCCGAGCACCCCGGGCACCCCTGCCGCGTCCAACGTGACCGCCACCAGCGCCACGCTGACCTGGGCCGCGTCCACCGACCAGGGCGGCTCCGGCCTGGCCGGCTACAACGTCTACCGCGAGCAGGGCACCACCGACCCGCAACTCGGCCAGTCCACCACCAACTCGATCACCCTCACCGGCCTGACCGCGAACACGCAGTACCAGGTGTACGCGCGGGCACGTGACGGCGCGGGCAACCTGTCCGGCAACTCGCAACCGGTCACGTTCACCACGACGACCGGCGGCGGCGACACCTCACCCCCGACGGCCCCGGCCGGCCTGGCCGCCTCGGCGACCACGTCCACGGGCACGACCCTGAGCTGGACGGCCTCGACGGACGACAACGGCGTCGCCGGCTACGACATCCTGCGCGCGCCCGGCGCGAGCGGCGGCACGTTCACCCAGGTCGGCACCTCGAGCGCGACCTCGTTCGGCGACACGGGCCTGACCCCGAGCACCACCTACCGCTACCAGGTCAGGGCGCGCGACGCCGCGGGCAACACCTCGCCGGTCTCGAACACCGTGCAGGTCACCACCCAGCCCGGCACCTCCACCGGAACGTGCACGGCCGTCCCCACCGTGCAGACCCAATGGGCCACCGGGTACGTCATCCAGCCGCTGACCATCACCAACACCGGCACCTCGACGATCAACGGATGGACGGTCACGTTCACGCTGCCGGCCGGGCACACGCTGACCGGCTCGTGGAACGGCACCGCCACCGTCAGCGGGCAGACCGTGACCATCAAGAACGTCAGCCACAACGGCACCCTCGCCCCCGGAGCCGCCACCACCAGCGTCGGCTTCCAGGCGACCCGCCCGAACGGCAACACCGCCCTCCCGTCCGGTTACACCTGCGCCTGACAACCGGCACTCCCCGGCCCACTCACCTCGCCATTGTGGGTGGGCCGGCTGCCTCAGGCGGACCGGGCGGTGACCTCGCGACCCGCCCAGTTGAGCGCGACTTCGCCGTTCGCCAGGAAGTCCAGCTCGACCTCGCCCTTCATCCTGGCGAAGAAGCGGGTCTCCGACATCGGGCGCAGCTCCGTCCTGACCAGCCCGTGCACCTCCACCATGAGCCGCTCGCCCTCCCGCGTGACGTCCATCGTGGAGGTACGTCCCATGTACCGCATGGTGTAACGGCCGGTGTACCGGTCGAGGACGTCCGGGGCGACGGTGACGAAGACGCGCCGGCTCGGCAGCTCGTACGGCTCGCCGCGGGCGATCGCCGCCAGCGCGGACTCGATCTCGGAGAAAGCGGCGTTCTCGATGTTGGACAGAACAGTCACGAAGAGGTCGTCGTGCCGGTAACGGGCTGAGACGCTGACGAATCCAATGGTGCCGCCCGCGCTCTCCACCCGGTCCGCGCTCACCACGCAGCCGTAACCGTACCCGGTGCCGTCGGCCTCGACGTGCGGCCTGAACAGCTCCACCAGCGACTCGCGCCGCAGCAGCCGGGGCAGGCCGCGGTTCCAGCGGTGCAGGTCCTCGACCGTCGAGTGGAGCGCTCCGGCAGCGTCCTGGTTGGAGTTGTCCAGGTACGGGGTCCTGGTGAGCCGGCCGTCGACCGACATGTAGCCGACGGCGGTGCCGGCGCCGTCGGCCAGGCCGCTGCTCTCCATGGCCAAGGGGGCGAAGACGTTCCGGCGCAGGTATTCGCCGTAGGTCAGGCCGGACAGCCGCTCGATCACCTCGCCCAGCAGGATCCAGCCCGAGTTGCTGTAACTCATCCGCGCGCCCGGCTCGAACAGCAGGGGCCGGTCCTTGAAGTCGTCGATGAGCTGCCGCCGGGTGCGCGGCGTGCCCATGACGTGGGTGAAGTCGTCCGCCGTGACGTAGTCCGGGATGCCCGAGGTGTTGGTCAGCAGGTGGTGCAGGGTGATCCGCGCGCCGTGCGGGTAACCGGGCAGGTGGCGGGCGATCGGGTCGGTGACGCGGAGCCCGCCCTGCTCCTGCAGCTGCAGGATCGCGATCGCGGTGAACGTCTTGGTCTGCGATCCGATGCGGAACGCCGTCGCCGCCGTGTTGGCCACGCCGCGCTCCTGGTCGGCGTGGCCGTACCCCTTGGCGAAGAGCCGCCGGTCGCCGCGCGCGAGCAGCACCGCGCCGCTGAACCTGCCCAGCCGCGTGTACGCGCTGACGAGCGCGTCCATCCGGCGCGAGAGGCGCGAGAACATGAGAACCTCCAATTTGAATAATCCAGTTTGACTATCTGAGCATGGGGCGGCTGATATAGTCAACCTTGACTATCGCGTGGAGGTGTTGAGTGTCGTCGACCCGGATGCTCGTCCTGGGGCTGCTCAACGAGGGGCCGCGGCACGGATACGAGATCAACCAGCTCGTCACCGCCGGGGCGCTGGAGCAGTGGACCGACGTGAAGCCGGGCTCGGTCTACCACGCCCTGGCCAAGCTGGAGGCCGAGGGGCTGGCGGAGACCCGTTCCGAGGAGCGCACCGGCGATCGGCTGCGCCGCGTCTACGCGATCACGCCCGAGGGCCGGCGCACGCTCCGCGACCTGCTGCGTAAGGCGCTCGCCGCGCCCCCGCACTCCACGAGGTCCGACTTCGCGCTGGCGCTGCGCTGGCACGAGCTCCTGGAGTCCGGCGAGGCGCGGGACCTGGTGGCGGCCTCCTTCCGGGCGCTGGAGGCCCGGCGGGTGGCGCTCGCCGCCGGGCGCGAGGCGAAGGCGGGGCTGTCGCCGCTGGCCGACGCGCTGTTCGACAACGCCGAGGCGCATCTGGCCGCCGACGTGAAACTCCTGGAGGACGTCCAGCGCGTGCTGGACAGCTGATCTTGTGGATCAGCTTTAATCGGGTCTGTGCCGGAGAACCACTTCGACGAATGGATAGCGCAGACGTACGAGGCCAAATGGCCGGAACTGTTCGATCCGGCGGTCGTCGACCCCGCGGTGAGCTTCCTCGCCGAGCTGGCGGGAGAAGGCGCCGCTCTTGAGCTGGGCATCGGCACCGGCCGCATCGCGCTGCCGCTCAGCCGGCGCGGTGTCCGCGTGCACGGGATCGAACTGTCGCCGGCCATGGTGGCGCGGTTGCGGGCCGAGCCGGGCTCGGAGAACATCGGCGTGACGATCGGCGACTTCGCCACGGCCAGGGCGGGCGGCAGCTTCACGCTCGCCTATCTCGTGCGCAACACCATCACCAACCTGACGACGCAGGAAGAACAGGTGGAGTGCTTCCGCACCGTGGCGGCCCAGCTGGAGCCCGGCGGCCGTTTCGTGATCGAGGTGTACGTCCCGGAGCTCCGGCGTCTGCCGCCCGGCCAGACCGTCCACCCGTTCACCGTGACCCCGGCGCATCTGGGTTTCGAGGAGTACGACGTGGCGTCGCAGATCGCCGTCTCCCATCACTACTGGGTCGTGGACGGCAAGTTGGAGACGCGCTCGACGCCGCATCGCTATGTCTGGCCGTCCGAGCTCGACCTGATGGCGCGGCTCGCCGGGATGACCCTGCGCGAGCGGTGGGCCGACTGGGGGCGCGCGCCTTTCACCAGTGACAGCAGGAGCCACGTCTCGGTCTGGCAGAAGACGTCGTGACGCGCAGCCTGGACGCTTGGAGTGACGGCATGATCAATGTGTGTTTCGCCGGCGTCACCGGCTGGACGGCGCCGCCGATCGTCGCGGCGATCGACCAGGCCGACGACCTGACGCTGGGGTGTCGCGGTCGGCGGCGGGGAAGTCCTTGGCGGAGGCCGCGGGCTCAGCGAGCGCCGGACGGGTGTACGGGTCGGTCGCCGAGGCGCTGGCGGCGGTCCCGGTCGATGTGCTGGTGGACTACACCAGCGCGGCCGCGGTCAAGGACAACGTGTCGCCGGGAGCCGCATCCACTCGGTACGGCTGCCCAGCTTCGTGGTGACCACCGAGATCGTGTTCGGCGGCCCGGGGGAACGCCTGGTCATGCGGCACGACCCCGGCACCGACCCCAGCCCGTACGTGGCCGGGACGCTGCTGGCGGTGCGCCACGTGGGCGGGGGGCCGGGCGTGCGCAGGGGACTGGACTCACTCCTCTTCGGTGGCTGACCGGCCCGCTACTTGACGGCACCGCTGGTGATGCCCGAGATGATCTTGCGTTGGGCGATGGCGAAGACCACGACCAGCGGCAGGCTCATCAGGATCACGTACGCGAAGATCAGGTGCCAGTTGTTGAGATAGAGCCCGGCGCTGGCCACGCGGAAGAGGTTGAGGGGCAGCGTGTCCACCCTTCCGCCGATCACGAAGAAGGCGTAGAAGACGTCGTTCCACACGTACAGGCAGACCAGGATGGTGGCCGTGGCCAGCACCGGGCGCAGCAGTGGCAGCACCACCAGCCAGAACACCCGCATCGGGCTCGCCCCGTCGAGCTGCGCCGCCTCCTCGAGGGAGGTGGGGATCGTACGCACGAAGCCGGTCACGAAGAAGATCACCGTGGACATGTAGATGCCCATGTAGACGCCGATCATCCCGACCGCGCTCCCGGCCAGGCCGAGTTGGCGCAGCAGCAGGACGACGGTGACGACGGCGGGCGGGAGCACGATGCCGCTGATCGCCAGCGCGTACAGGACGGCGTTGAGCCGCGTGGCGCGGCGGGCCAGGATCCAGGCCGCCATCGAGCCGAACAGCAGCACCCCGATCACCGAGGGCACGACGACGAGCAGGCTGCCCAGCGACGCCTGCAGGACCTCGCCGTCGCCCCACACCTGCCGCAGGTTCTCCAGCAGGTGCCATTCGGACGGCAGCGACAGGTCCGGCGTGAGCGCCTCGCCACGGGACTTGGCGGCCGTCACCAGCACCAGCCACAGCGGGATGCCGATGGACAGCGCCACCAGCGCGAACGTGACCACGGGCTGGAGCCGGCGCCACACGGGCGCGTCGCTCACACCGCGGCGGTGGGGCACGACGGGGGTCACAGGATCTCCTCCCGCTTGCGCAGCACGTAGATGACAGGGAAGGCCATGAGGGCCACCAGCAGGAACAGCACCAGGCTCATCGTCGTGGCCTGCGCGAACAGGCCCTGGCCGAAGGTGCGGTAGATGAAGATGTTCAGGATCTCCGTCGTGCGGGCGGGCCCGCCGCCGGTGGTGGCCTGGGCGATGTCGAAGCCGTTCATCGACCCCAGCAGCGCCGTGGCGACGTTGAACGTGATCGCGGGAGCCAGCAGCGGGAAGCGGACCGCCCAGAACGTACGCCACCGCGACGCCCCGTCGATGTGGGCGGCCTCCACGATGTCGTCCGGAACGGTCTTCAGCCCCGCCAGGTAGATGAGCATCGACAGCCCCATCCACTTCCACGCGTGGATCAACGCGACGACCACGATCGTCCAGGTGGTGTCGCCCAGCCAGGCGTAGTCGATCCCGAGCAGCCGGTTCAGACCGCCCGTCGGCTTGAGCAGGGCCTGGAAGATGTAGCCGACGGCGAGGGCGGACATCAGCACCGGGATGAGGAAGAACACGCGGGCCACCCGGTTGAGCCAGGTGTCGCGTTCCAGCAGCACGGCCAGGCCGAAGCCGAACGCGTTCTGGAAGATCGCCACCAGCACCGCGTACACCACCGTGACCCGCAGCGACCGGAACAGCGTGCCGTTGGAGGCCAGGTCGGTGAAGTTGTCCAGCCCGACGGGCCGGATCGCGCTCTTGAAGCCCGACCAGTCGGTGAAGGCGTAGACGAAGTTGAACAGCGTCGGCAGGAAGAAGAACACCAGCAGGATGGCGAACGCCGGAGCCATGAACCACATGGGGTGCGTCCGCCTCCCGACGACCGGGCGCCCGCGGGTCGCGGTCGCGGTGCGGGAGGCGGCCCGCCGCGAGGTGGTGATCAGCACGTCAGAAACCGCTCGCCCCGGCGGCCTTGGCGAGCTGGGCGAACTGATCCTGGGTGGCCGAGGCGACCTTCTCCGGCGTCATGGTCCCGGTGATCATGTCGGCCAGGTTCAGGTACAGGTCCGGGTTGGCCACCGCCAGCGCCTGCATCGACCCGACCGCGGTGGGCAGCGCGGCGTGCACGTCCAGCAGCGCCTGCGGCACGCCCGCCGGGCTGGGCACCGACGGCTCCAGGGAGACGGTGTTGCGGTCGGCGACGAAGTCCTTGTAGCCGGGCCCCATCCAGTACGCCAGCAGCTGCCGCGCCGCGGCCTCCCGCTTGGCGTCCCCGGTCTTGAACGCCACCAGCGCGTTCGACTGGTCGGGGATGAACGTGCCGACGTTCCCCGACGGCGAGATCGGGAAGAAGCCGATCTTCTTGTTCAGCGTGGCGGTGTCGGCCGAGGCCTGGAGCTGCCCGAAGAACGAGTTCACCTGCACGACCATGGCCGCCTTGCCGGACAGCAGCGCCGCGCCCTGGTCCTCGAACTTCGCGGTCTTGATGTCGGAGTTGAACAGCCCCTCGTCGATCAGCGACTTGTACGTCTTGATCGCCTCGACGACCGCCGGGCTGTTGAACGTCTCCTTGCCCGTGTTGATCCGCTCCCACAGGCCGTCCTTGGCCGCGTCCGCGAGCTGGACCTGCACCCACCACTGGGTCGCCCACTTGTCGCCGGCCATCTCGAAGAACGGCGTGACGCCCTTGGCCTTCAGCGTGCGCCCCAGCTTCACCATCTCGTCGAAGTTCTTCGGCGTACTGGTGATCTTGTTGGCGGCGAAGACCTCCTTGTTGTAGTAGACGCCCTCGACCGCGGGGCTCGTGATGAGGGCCGCGTACCGGTTGCCGTCCAGGATGCCGGTGATGTCCTTGAGGTCCGGCGACAGCTGCGTCAGCCAGGGCGCGTCGTTCAGCGGCTGGAGGTTGGCCTTGGCGTTGATCGCGGTCAGCATGGACGCGGTCGGCTGCCAGAACGCCAGGTCGGGCTTGTCGCCGGTGGCGACCTTGGTCTGGATGCCCTGCTCGTACGGGTCCGGGATCGTCACGACCTCGACCGTCGCGCCCGTCGCCTTCTGGAACCCGGCGATGACCGCCTTGGGCACGGTGTTGCTGTTCTGGGCGGCCCAGATCGTCAGCTTGACGCCGTCGAGCTTGGCGGCCGGGTCGGGCCAGGCCGCGGCGGTGGCGGGCGCGGAGGAGGAGGCGGTCTCGACGGAGGGGTCGCTGCACGCGGCCAGGCCGAGCGCGAGCGCCGTCGCGGCGGCGGCCGTCCATTTGGTCTTCATGGTGGTCTCTTTCATGAGGCGGTGCGGATACGGAGGATCCGGGCGGAGTGGGGCTCGTCGCAGCAAGGGGTGAGCGTCAACACGCCGGAGCCGGGTTGCCAGTCGCGAGCCCAGTCCGGCAGGTGCCGCGGGTAGAGCACGTCGATCTCGACCGCGCGGCCCGCCAGGTGCGGCAGGTCCAGCCGTACGGGCTTCGCCCCGTCGCGTCGCCATACGCCAAGGTATGTGACGTCGGCGGCCCCATCGACCGCCGCACGCAGGCCCAGGGCGAGATGGCGGTCGCCCCAGCGCGGCAGCCCGAGCGGCCACACGGGCGTCGCGCGGGCCAGGTCCCCGCGGATCTCCTTGTGGACGCGTACGGCGTCGCGGACCGAGTCGAGCTGGGCGGGGCTCATCCCGTCCAGATGGCCGGACAGGTAGAGCCGCCCCAGCATGCCCGTGCACAGCGCGAAGGCGATCTCCTCGTCCGACATGTCAGGCTGCGGGTACGCCCAGCTCGCCGACTGCTCGGGCAGCACGGACATCGGCGCCGACACCGCGATCGGCGGATAGAGGCGGAAGTCCTGCTGGTCGCTGGTGGACTGCAGGTGCAGCCGGGACAGCATGGCGTAGTCCATGCGCATGGCGCCGGACGCGCAGTTCTCCAGGGTGAGGCCGGGATGGCGCGCCAGCACGCCGTCCAGCCAGGCCAGGTGGGCCCGGTTGCAGGCCAGCAGCCCGTCCCCGGCGCTGTCGGCGTCCAGGTCGGTGCCCGCGCCCGGGTCGATGTTGTAGTCGAGCTTGAAATAGCCGACGCCGAGCTCCTCCACCAACCGGTCCACGACCTGGTCCAGGTGCGCGATCGCCCGGGGATGGCGCAGGTCGAGGTGGTAGCGGCCGTGCTCGACCAGGCGTACGCCGCCACGCTGCAGGAACGCCTCAGGGGGCAGCTTGTCGGCCATGGGGCTGCGGACGCCGATCACCTCGGGTTCGAGCCACAGCCCCGGCACCATGCCGTGCTCCCTGATGCGGCCGAGGACCTCCTCGATGCCACGCGGGAAGCGCGTCTGCGACGGCTGCCATTCGCCGACGCTGTCCCACCAGGTGCCGCCGTCGTCGTACCAGCCCGCGTCCACGCAGAACACCTCGGCCCCGGCCGAGGCGGCGGCGTCGATCAGCGGCAGGAGCTTGGCCGTGGTCGGGTCGCCCGACAGGGTGTTCATGTAGTCGTTGAACACCACCGGCAGCCGCTCCCGGTCGGGATGCGGCCGGACGATCATCCGCCGGTGCGCGGTGAGCGCGGCGGCCGCCCCTTCCAGGCCCTCGCCGGACACCGCGACCGACACCGGCACCGTCGTGAACGACTCGCCGGGCTGGAGCAGGTGCTGCCACTGGTGGTCGATGTCGGTCGGGCCGAGCAGCGCGACGTACGGGTCGTCGAGCCGCTCGCCGACCTCCCAGCGCCAGGCGCCGTTGTGCTCGATCTGCCACAGCCACGCCTGCCCGCCGGCGCGGTCGATCAGGCCGCCGGTGGGCAGGTGGGAGCCGGTCGACCAGGTGCCCGTGCTGACGACCGCGAGCCGCCCGCGGCCGTCCTGCCCGTGGCCGCCAAGACGGAGATCGGGTACGGCGTGCCCGCGCAGGGCCTCGCGGACCCAGCGGCTCTCGCCCAGCCACTCGCTGTCGGCCCGTACCACGTCCAGGTCGTCCACCGCCCCCGCGAAGGCGGCGGCGAACGACGTGACGCCCAGCAGCAGCCGGGGGTCCTGGCCGCGGTTGGTCACCCGCGTCCAGACCTGGAACGCGCTGACGCCCTCCGCAGAGCGCAGGAACACCTCGGCGCTCAGCCCGCTCCGCGAGTCGTGCAGGTCGAGCTGCAGCACGTGCCACACCCCCTCCCTGTGCTGCTCGCAGCCCCGGTAGGCCAGGCGCAGGCCGACGGCCGTCCGGGAGAAGCGGTGCGAGGCCCGCGCCCGCCCCTCCTCCGGGACCAGCAGCTCCACCAGCGGCTGCGTCGCCCGGGGCAGGTGCGCCGTGGCGGCGTCGCCGCCGGACAGCGACCGGACGCCGACCGGGCCGTCGGGTGAGACGTCGAGCACGACCCGCAGGCTCGGGTGGCCCCAGACGACGCTGGTGTTCATGGATCTCCTCTGCTGCTTTCTGACCGGCCGGGGTTGTACTAGCCGACCGGCTTGGCGATCTGGATGCGGTCGATGTCGGGCGCGTAGCCGGCGGAGGCGTTGCCGAACGTGATCGTGTTCGCTCCGGCGGCCAGGGTGACGTCCACGACCGTGGTTCGGTAGTTCGACCAGCCCAGCGTGTTGCGGAAGTAGTGCCGCTGGGCCGCGCCGCCGTTGACCGAGATGTCGGCGTAGCGGTCGACGATGTTGCTGTTGTAGTTGGTGGCGCCTTCGCCCAGCTCGCCGTTGGCGTACGTGACGACCAGGCGGTAGCGGCCGGCCGTGGCGACGGTGACGTTGTTGAAGCGCAGGGTGTTGGCCGCGCCGGCGCCGACGTAGCCGACGTACTTCCCGCCCGAGGCGGCGGAGTTGGCCGCGACCCGGGCGGCGCCGCCCAGGGTGTTGGCGCTGGACTCGGCCTCGTACGCGGTGATCGTCCCGGACGCCGACGACACGTCGAGGTAGTCGACGTTGACGCCGCCGGCGCTGACGTCCAGGCGGTTGATCCCGGCGGTCAGGAAGATCTTGGTGGTGACGGTGCTCCAGCCCGCGGCGGCGGGCAGGTTGACGTCGGTCAGGTCGGAGCCGTTGAGCCGCAGCTTGGCCACGCGGGCGGCGGAGGCCGAGTAACGCAGGTCCACGTTGTAGTAGCCGTCCGAGGGGGCCGTGACCACGAACTTGGCGCCGCCGTCCGCGTAGGAGACCGGGCCGTAGGTGATCGTGCCCGGCGCGGCGGCGTACTCGGCCTCGTAGCGGGAGCCGGCGGTCGGGTCCTTGTCCGGGGTCACGATCACGTGGTACGCCGAGGAGCCCTTCAGCCCGGTGAGCGGGATCGTGATCTGGCCGCCGGACGGCGTGAAGTCCGCCTCCGTGACCTTGTACGGGCCGGGGGAGGGGTTCAGCCCGGTGTCGTCCACGCCCCAGACGGTGGCGTGGACCGTGGTGCCCAGCGCGCCCGGGATGCCCTTGACGACCAGGTTGGTGTCGTACGTGCCGCTGGCCGGGTTGTTGCCGCCGAAGATCACCCTGGCCTGCCTCTTGCCCTGGTCGAGCGCGGCCAGGCCCTGGAGGGAGCCGCCCGGCGCGGGCGGGGTGACGGCCACGGTGTTGCCGGTCAGCTCGCCGTACCACTTGTACAGCCACCAGCCGCCGGTCGCCTGGTTGTTCCTGGTGACCAGGTCGTTGAGCCCGCCGGCCGTCGTCCAGTACGCCAGGCAGCCGTCGACCTTGCTGTTCTCGAACTTCGCCACGAACTGCACCAGGTTGCCCGGCACGCCCAGATCCCCGGAGAAGCGCCCGTACTCGTTGACGGTGATCGGCCTGGGGGAGATGCCCAGGCTGGACTCGATCGCCCGGTAGTCGGCGTAGTGGGTGTGCCAGCTGGTGAAGAAGTCGTCGCCGAGCTCGTGCCAGGTGGTGACGTCCGGCAGCACGGCGTTGTCCCGGGCGAACTGCATGAACGACCGGATGTCGGCCGAGCGGTAGCTCGCGAAGTTCGGGCCCGCGATGCGGGCGCCGGGGTCGAGGGAGCGGATCCGGCGGTAGACGGTCCGGTAGTCGTTCAAGAACCCGGTGAGGTTGCCGCCGTACCAGATCTGGTCGGGCTCGTTGAAGGGGACGTAGACGTACGAGGTGCGGTACGGGTCGGCGACGACCTTCCTGACCATCGTGTCGACCTTGGCCAGGTAGTCGTTGATGCCCAGGTTCTCGTACGGCCACTGCTTGTAGACGTCCTGCATGTAGATCTGGATCTCGCGGCCGCCGGCCCGCTTGAACATGGGGGCGATCTTGAGCGCGTCACCGTTCGGGTGCTGCAGGCCGTCGGGCGCCTTCTGGGCGGTGACCTGCGGCTTGAGGGCGGCGAGCATGGTCTCGTTCGGGATGCCCTCGTCGCCGAGCCCGTACAGGAAGCCGGTGGCTCCGTACCTGAGCGCGCCGGTCGAGCTGCCGAGATCGACGACGAGCTGAGACGCGGCCTGGGCGGGGGCGGCGTGCACGGCACCCGTCACCAGGACCACCGCCAGCATCGCTGACCAGGCATGTTTCCTCCTCATGGCGATACAACCTCCTTGCGTGCTTCGGGCGTTCGAGCCCTTGGGGGGACGTGGAGGTGCGCAGATGTGACCGGTCACATTTCTTGATGCCTGAGTGTGACCGCTCACATTGCCGAGGAGAAGACCCTGTTACCAGGTTGTTACCGGCAAATATCGAGCAAGGGACGAGTAGGCGGGCCAGAAGCCACCCACCCGTTACCCGACGAAGCGGTGGGCCTGCTGGAGCCCACCCGGGACCGGCGTCTCGTTCGGTCGATTGTGGGTCCTCGGGAGCGGCGAGTCCCCCGAATGCGGCGAGGATGTCCAGAGTGGTTGCCGGGATTTGCAGACGCGGTTGGAGGCGGCATGTCGCCGTTGGTTATTGAGTTGGATCCGCTGAGGGCTGCCGGCCCGGTGCTGCTGGGTGCTTCGTTCGAGGAAGCCGGGCGGGTGCTGGCGGCATGGGGGACGCCGCAGCCCTACGCGCCGTATCCGGGGGCGATGCCGCTCGATTGGCGGTTGATGGGCTCAGGAGTGGACATGCACGTGTTCTGCGGATCCGCAGGCGTGGTGCAGACGGTCGAGATCTACCGGGACTTCGACGTGGAGCCGCGGGCGCAGGTGTTCCTGCTCGGGATGGACGTGTTCTCGACGCCTGCCGAGCAGGTGATCGCAGAGCTGCGGTCCCGCTACGACGTCGAGGTCGACGAGGGCGACTGCGGCTTGGTGGTGCCGGCGTTGTCCGTCGGCTTGTCCCGGTCGGCGGTTCCGTACCCGGGTGTTGATCAGGAGACCATCGACCGCTACACGTGTTTCGAAAGCATCCTGATCGCGAGCCGGGGCTACTACGATCCGCCGCCTCGGAACGTGGCGTCGTGAACGCGGGCCGGGCCGCGTCATGTGCGGATCGTGGGACATCGCGTCCACGGCGGCGGGGGTGAGGCTACGACGGCGCCTCTGCCGCCAGCTCCGAGACCAATGCCTGGTGTTAGTGGGGGCGCAGTCTTTCGCGCCGTATCCAGGCACTTCTCCCGGTACGTGGACACGTCGGCCGGCTACTCCTGCGCCGACTCGGCAGCGCCGTACTCGTCGTGCCAGTTCCACCACTGGTACGGCGGGGTCTGGGGATAGCCCTCGGGGGAGTCCTCCCACTCCTCCTGCCGCCCGAGCGCGGTCATGTCGAGGTAGCTCCAGGTGCTCCCCAGCGCCTCGTCGCCGCGGTTGTTGATGAAGTAGGTGCGGAACACCCTGTCGCCGTCGCGGATGAACGCGTTGGTGCCGTGCCACTCGTCCACGCCGAAGTCGGCGTCGAACTCGTCGGTCATGGTGTACCAGGGCATCGTCCAGCCCATCCGCGCCTTCACCCGCGCGATGTCCGGCTGGGGCGCGCGGGAGACGAAGGCGAGAGTGGTGTCACGGGCGTTCAGATGGGCGAGGTGCCCGACATGATCGGCCACCATGGAACAGCCGACGCACGCGTGGTCGGGCCAGCCGTGCACGTCGGGGGCGAAGAAGGCGCGGTAGACGATCAGCTGACGACGGCCCTCGAACAGGTCAAGCAGGCTCGCCTTCCCCGCCGGTCCGTCGAACTCGTACTCTTTCTCCACCGCCAGCCACGGCATCCGCCGGCGCTCCGCGGCCAGCGCGTCCCTGGCGTGGGTCAGCTCCTTCTCCTTGACAAGCAGCCGCCGGCGCGCTGCCTCCCACTCTTGTGGCGTGACGATCGCGGGTGTCTTCATGGTGGCGTTCACCCTTCCGTTCAGTTCCGCGTCCCCCCTGAGCATCCCCGTCGAGATGATCCTTCAACGTCTCCAGCGGGCCGTCCCGCGTCGAGGGAGACACGCTGCCGGTGCTTGCGCCCATAGGGACAGCTTTTGCGTCATCATGCGGACATATACCTTTGAGCAGCTGAGTGGATCCTCCCTGAGCCCAGGAGAAGATTGCCTCATGTCTGATCCGCGCCCGCTGGCCGAGAACGATCCCCGCCAGATCGGGGACTATCGACTGACCGGGGTGCTGGGCGTGGGCGGGCAAGGGGTCGTCTATCTGGGGCAGGCCCCCTCGGGCCAGCGGGTGGCCGTCAAGACGCTGCACGCCCGGATGGCCTTCGAGCCCGAAGCCCTGCAACGGTTCCTGCGCGAGACCGAGATCGCCAGGTCCGTGGCGGCGTTCTGCACGGCACGGGTCGTCGACGCCGGGATCGCCGACGGCGCACCCTACCTGGTCAGCGAGTACGTACAGGGCCCGTCCCTGGACGAGCTCGTGACCCGGGAGGGGCCACGCACCGGCGGCGGGCTGGACCGGTTGGCGATCACCACCTTGGTCGCGCTGGACGCGATCCACCGGGCCGGCATCGTGCACCGGGACTTCAAGCCCAGCAACGTGATCATGGGCCAGGAGGGGCCCGTCGTCATCGATTTCGGCATCGCCCGGGTGCTGGACCACTCCACCACGGGATCCGGCCTGATCGGCACCCCGGCCTACCTGGCGCCCGAACAGCTGAACGGAGAGCCGGCCGGGGCCGCCTCGGACGTATTCGCCTGGGCCGCGACCATGGTGTACGCCGCCACCGGCCACCGGGCCTTCTCCGGCACGGTCACCGCAGGAGTCCTGAACGCGATCATGACCCGCGAGCCCGACCTGGCAGGCGTCCCCGACCGCCTCCGTCCCCTCCTGGCCGCCGGTCTGGCCAAGGATCCCGCGTCCCGGCCGAGCGTCGCCGACCTGTTCACCGCGCTCACCCACGAGACTCCCCTCCAGGACACGGGTGACCGGCGTTCCGCACCGCCGCCCGAAAGCGCCCCGCGCCGCCGCCGTCGCCGTCCGCCCGGCTTGGCGAAGGTGTTCGCGGCGGCCGCCCTCGTCCTCGTGATCCCCGTGGCCTTATGGCTGACGCCCGTCCTGACCGGGATCCTCCCCGGCTCCACCCCCTCCACCGCCGGCGCGACCACGAAGCCCTCCGCGACGGGCGCGCCGTTCGGCACATTGATCCGCGAGCCCGTCAACGGCTGGCAGCCGTGGGTGCTGTCGCTGGCGGTGGGACAGTGGGACGGCCGTCCCGTGGTGGCCTCGGGAGGCTACGACGGCACGGTGCTGATATCGGATCTCGCCACCGGCGCCCCCCTCCACTCCCCGTTCACGGGGCACCAGGGGCCGGTCTGGTCGGTGGCGACGGGGCAGCTGAACGGCCGCCCGGTCGTCGTCTCCGGCGGTCGCGACGGCACCGTACGCGTCTGGGACCAGACCACCGGCGAACCCATCGGCAAACCCTTCCAAGGCCATCGGGGCTCGGTCGAATCGGTGGCGGTCGGGCAGGTGAACGGCCGCCCCGTGGCGGTGTCCGGTGGCCCCGACGGTACGGTGCAGGTTTCGGACCTGGCCACCGGCGACCGGATCGGCGACCCTGTCGGCACCGGCCGCGGCTGGGTGCTGTCGGTGGCGGTGGGCGAGGTGAACGGCCGCCCGGTCGTGGTCTCCGGGGACGTCGACGGCACCATCCTCATGACCGACCTGGCCACCGGCACTCCCATGGCCAGGCGCGCCAACGCTCACCAAGGGCCGGTCGAATCGGCGACGGTGGCACGGCTCGATGGCCGCCCGGTGGCGGTCTCCGGCGGCGGGAAGGGCGATCACACGGTACGCGTCTGGGACCTGGCCACGGGCGAACCGATCGGCCACCCCTTCAGAGGCCACCGGAGCTGGGCGCTCGGCCTGGCCGCCGGGCAACTGGACGACGGCCGCCCGATCGTGGTCTCCGGCGGCTACAACGATCAGACCGTACGGGTGTGGGACCTGGCGACCGGCAAGCCGATCGGCGAACCCTTCGAAGACCACCGGGGCCTGATCGAAGCGGTGGCGATCGCACACCTGGACGGTCGCCCGGTGGCGGTCTCCGGGGGCAACGACGGCAAGGTCCGGGTCTGGAGCCTGAGCTCCCCGTACCCGTCTCCCTGAACGGAGTCACTCGATGACCTCGCCGGCCTTCCGGCGGCGGCCGTCGACGGTGACGGTGCCCGAGGCGGTCGAGACGTCGATCGTGCGTCCCCGGTAGGTCAGCCCGGTCAGCTCCACGTCCCCGTCCGGGAGCACCGCCGGGTCGACGACCAGGCTGCCGTCGAGCCGGAACCGCACGCCCGCCGCGCCGGTCAGGATCGCCTCCGCACCGGCCAGCCCGGCGACGATGTTGACCCGCCGCCCCGAGGGCGCCGCCGCCGGGCGGTCGCAGTAGTGGTCCTGCGGGAAGTACGGGAAGTGCCGCCCCATCCAGAGCAGCCGTCGCATGACGTCCCAGGCCAGGGACGCCTCGCCCCGCTCCCAGAGCGTCAGGGCGAGCTGCGGGCCCTCTCCCGTGTACGCCCCGCCGCCTGACCAGTCGGTGTCGCCGAGCTCGTAGTGCAGCCGGTCGTCCGAGGCCACGGCACTGACGCCGTAGGGCGCGAGGAACGAGCCGTCCCGCAGCCGCCCGAGCATGGCCTCGGCCATCTCCGGCGTGCAGGCGCCGTTGCGCATCGCGTCGAACGCCTGGACGTGCCGGACGAGCTCGGTGTGCCCGTCGGGGTAGCCGCAGCGGAACCACCCCTCGCGCTCGTCCCACAGCTCGCGGGCGATCGCGTCCCTGATGGTGCGGGCACGGGAGCGAAGGTCGCCGACCGGCAGCCGTGCGCCGGACACCTCGGACAGCTCGGCCAGCCGGTCGAGGCACCAGGCGCGTTCGGCGTTGGGGCTGGCGACCACGTGCTCCCAGCCGCTGCTGCGCATCTCCAGCAGGTTGTACTGGTTGCCGTAGTCGCGTAGTGCCCCCGCCGGGGCGAATCGGGCATCCAGCCCCTCGACGAGGGCGTGGAGCTGGGTGACCAGGGCGGGGGAGATGCCGTGGTGAGCGGCGACGGCGGTGGCGAGGGTGACCAGCGACCAGCCGCTGTAGGCGTACGGGACGCCGAGGCCCGTGCCGTCGGGCGCGATCGCGTAGTGCCGGGTGAGGTCCACCTTCATGATCGATTCGAGGACGCCGGTGGTGGCCTCCCCGAGCATGAGGGTGAGCAGGTGGGGGGCGTACCCGCCGGTGTCCCACGCGTAGGCGCAGAGTGCCCCGCCGTCCACGCCGGACGTGGCCACGAAGGGCGAGGTGATGAAGCCGGGGTTGTCCCAGAGGCAGACCAGCCCGCTGGCCAGGGATCCGCGCCAGTACGCCGCCAGCCCGGGGATGTCGCTGGACAGCCGCGGCACGCGCGCCAGGGCCCGGGCCAGCCGGTGCTCCGACCGCCCGGCGGACTCGGTGGCCAGCTCCCGTGGCCGCCCGGGCGGCGTGCTCGCGCCGGCGCGGACGGCCAGCGCGAACACCGCCGTCCCGCCCGCCGGAACGTCCTGGCGCAGCCCCTCGTGGGTGAGCTCGACGGTGACGTCCCCGGCCTGCCAGGTCCACGGGCCCGAGCTCACGGCCTTCGGGCCGGGGGCGGGCGGCACCCAGCCCCATTCGCCGAGCGGGACGCGGCGGGGGCCGCCGGGGTCGGCCCGCGGGTGAAGGGTCACGGTGACGTCCCGCCCGGCCCGGTTGGTGATCTCCACCTCCAGGACGAATCCGGCCTGGCCGTGCAGCGGGGTGAGGGTGCTGCGGACGCGCAGCGACATCGGCTCGCCGCCCTGGTGGTGGCGGCGGTGGTAGGTGCCGTGCCTGACGATCCGGCCGGGCCACCAGGTGCCGCCCGCGTGCAGCAGGCCCACCCCGGCCACGCCAGGCGCCGCGCCGTCGGTGATCCGGTGACCGTCCACGTCCAGCTCGACGGCCAGCCCGGCGTCGGGCACCGCGTACGGCGGCGCGAACCACCCGCCGACCCCGCACACCGATCCCGGCGGGGCGTGGACCGTGGTCCAGCCGCTGGTGACCCACGTGTCACCGGGCGCCATGCTCTGGCGCAGGTCGAAGGCGAACTCGTCAACGGAATAAGGCATGCGTCAATCCCTTGCCTGACGTGGCTGTCGGGGGAGTCGTGTCCGGAGGGCATGGACGGTCGGAGCGACGGCCCGGAGATCCGGGGGCTCGTGACCGATGCTGACACCGGCCCTTATCCGTCGCAATAGTTACCGCCGAGTTACTCCTGTTTTTCCTTCAGGTATTGCCATCGAACCGGTCCAGCGTTACGGTCCTGGCAAGCGTTGGACCGGTTTGACAAAAGGCCGGGCGCAGCTGAGGAACGTGCATGGAGAAAATCACGATCCGCGATATCGCACGCCTGGCCGGCGTGTCGAAATCGACGGTGTCATTGGTGATCAACAACAGCCCGCGGGTCGACCCGGCCACCAGGCGCCGCGTGCTGGCTGTCATCACCCGGCACAACTACGTGCCCAGTGCCACCGCGAGCGCGCTGGCGAAGGGCGGGCGGCCGCCGTTCATCGGCATGATCGTGCCCGGGCTGACGTGGCGGATGGTCGCCCCGCTGAACTTCGGGGTCGCCTCCGTCATCGAGCGCACGCCGTACGAGATCATCCTCTACACGAGCACCAACGACCGCGACTACGGGCCGGTCATCGACCGCATGCTCGCCTCGGGGCTGTCGGCCGGGGTCCTGGTCATCAACCAGGACCAGCCCATGAAACCCCTGCTCGACCTGCACGAGCAGGGAGTGCCCGTGGTCCTCATCAACACCCTCGGCTCCCACTTCGACCTGCCGTCGGTCGAGGCCGACAACTACGAGGGCGCGTACGGCGCGGTCCGCCACCTGCTGGACCTGGGCCACCGGCGGATCGCGTCGCTGGCCGGGCCGATGACGTACCCGTGCTGCCAGGACCGGCAGCGCGGCTACGAGGACGCGCTGACCGAGGCCGCGGTCCCGATCGACGCCTCGCTCACCCTGCAGGGCGGATTCCACCCGCCCACCGCCCGTGACCTGGTGCGTGAGCTGCTGGATCGCGACGACCGGCCGACGGCGGTGTTCGCGCACAACGACGTCACCGCCTACGCCGCCATGGAGGCAGCCGCCGACCGCGGCCTGCGGGTGCCCGAGGACCTGTCGGTGGTGGGATTTGACGACATACCGTCGTCGGCGCACGTCAAGCCCGCCCTCACCACGGTCAGCCAGCCGTTCGAGGCGATGGGCGAGCAGGCGGCACGGATGCTGCTCGCCATCGTCTCCCCCGAGTCCGGGGAGGGGCCGCCACCGCCCACCCGCATCCATCTGCCGACCGCTCTCATCGTCCGGGACAGCACGGGTCCCGTTCCGGCCTGACGCACATTTCACTTCGACTCGACTTTCACTTCGACTTTCACATCGACGAAGCGAAGACCGGCGCTCTCAGGGCACCGGTCGCGATCCCCCCTGCCCGTCGAAAGAAAGGACCCTGCCCATGGGTCGCCTCACGAAGACGCTGGCGTACGCCATTCCCGTAGCGCTGCTCGCGGCGCTGGGACTGACGGCGCCTGCGGCCGCCGCCGCCCCCACCGAGGTCATGCCTGCCGACGTCCTCGAGTCGTTCACCCAGTTCACCGGAAACCCGGCACCCCAGACGAAGATCGTCACCGTCCAGGGGCAGCCCGACTTCGACAGGGCGCTGCAGGTCACGGTGACCGGGCAGCCGAGCTCGCCCGGCCTGGACGGCGAGTACTCGCTGGGCGTGGGAGTCCCGTCCGCGCAGCCCACGGTCAAGGACGAGGCGATGCTGGCCACCTTCTGGGCGCGATCGGTCACGCCGACCCCGTCCGGATCCGGCCTGGCCCACTTCGTGTTCGAGCAGAACGGCGGGAGCTACAGCAAGTCGACCCAGGCGGCGATGAAGTTCGGATCCGTCTGGCAGCGGTTCGAGCTGCCGTTCCGGATGGCCGCCGACTACGCGGCCGGGCAGGTCCGCATCAACTTCTGGCTCGGCTACGGCCCGCAGGTGCTGCAGATCGCGGGTGTGTCGGTGCTGCGGTACGGCCCCGGAACCCCGGCGGGCTGGCCGCAGGCCACCTACGCCGGCCGTGAACCGGGCGCCTCGTGGCGGGCCGCCGCCGACGACCGCATCGAACGCAACCGCAAGGGCAACCTCTACATCAAGGTCGTCGACTCCCAGGGCCACCTCGTCCCCGGCGCCACCGTCCAGGCGGACATGACCAAGCACGCCTTCAAGTTCGGCTCGGCCGCGGACGGCATACGCCTGATGACCCAGAACACCGCCGGCCAGAAGTACCGCGACACGCTGCTGGCCAACTTCAACCAGTTCACGCTCGGCAACAACCTCAAGTGGAACCACTGGGAGAACCTGACCGAGCGGAACACCTACACCCTTCCCGCGCTCCAGTGGGGGCGCGACAACGGCCTGTTCGTCCGCGGGCACACCCTGATCTGGCCCTCGTGCGGCAACATGCCCGCCGACGTCTGCGCTCTGCGCGACGACCCTGCCGCGCTGCGGAACAGGATCGACACCCACATCACCGACGAGGCGAGCACGCTCGTCGGCAAGATCGACGAGTGGGACGTGGTCAACGAGCCGTACGCCAACCATGACGTGCAGAACGTGCTCGGCGACGGCGAGATCGACCGCTGGTTCCGGCTGACCCGGCAGGCCGACGCGGGCCCCAGGCTCTACCTCAACGACTACGACATCATCGAGGACAACGGCTGGGAGGTCCGCCACCAGGACCAGTTCGCCGCCCTGGCCCGCTCGCTGAAGGACGGCGGAGCGCCCATCGGCGGGATCGGCATCCAGGGTCACTTCGCCGGGGAGCAGCTCACCCCTCCGGCGGACCTGGTCACGTTGATCAACAAGTTCGGCGGGATCGGCCTGCCGATCGCGATCACCGAGTTCGACGTCGGCACCACCGACGAGCAGCTCCAGGCCGACTACACGCGTGACTTCCTCACCCTGATGTTCAGCATGCCGCAGGTCACCGGGGTCAGCACCTTCGGGTTCTGGGAGGGCGACACCTGGGATCCCAAGCGGGCCCTGTTCCGGACCGACTACACGCCCAAGCCGAACGCCCTGGCCTGGCGCGACCTCGTCTACGGCAAGTGGTTGACGAAGGCGTCGGCCACGACCGGGTCGACCGGCTCGACCACCGTGCGAGGCTACCTCGGCGACTACACCGTGAAGGTCACGGCCGGCGGCGTCACCAAGGAGGTCGCCGTCTCGATGCCGACCATCGCCGGCAAGGCGATCACCGTGGTCGTCGGCTGACCTCAGCACATCGAGCCGGCTCATCGAAAGGAAAGTCCATGTCAGCCATTCAGCTCAGCCGCCGGCAACTCCTGCGGGCCGCCGTCGCCGCCGGCGGGGCCGCGGTCCTCGCCGGCTGCGGCGACTCCGGGCAGGACGCCACCTCCGCGTCGGGGACCACGCTGGCGTACTGGGACTGGTACGTCAGCCAGGCGCCCTGGGTCGACAACGAGGTCAAGCTCTTCCAGCAGGCCAACGGAAAGACCACGATCAAGAAGACCACCCAGGTCACCGACAAGTACCTCGACCTGGTGGCGCTGGCGTTCCGCAGCGGCACCGCCCCCGACGTCTTCCTGCTGCCCACGAAGCCGAAACTGGAGGTCCACGTCGGCGAGGGCTGGCTGATGCCCCTGGACAAGTGGGCCACCCCGGAGTGGCGGTCGAGATTCCCCGACAACAGCTTCGTCGAGGGCGTCAACATCTTCGGCGGCAAGGTCTACTCCGCGCCCTTCAGCGGCCTGGCGCCGGCGTTGCAGCTCTACATCCACAACGGGGTCTTCAAGGAGGCCGGCCTGACCAACCCCGACGGGTCGGTCCTCATCCCGAAGACGTGGGACGACATCACCCGCGCCGCCGAGGCGATCACCGGCAAGAGCGGCGGCAAGGTCTTCGGGCTCGGCTTCGGCAACGCGCAGAAGGGGGCCCTGCCGTGGCTGATCGAGCTGTTCTGCCGGGGCGCCGGGTCGCCCGGGGGCACCCAGTCGGTCGACTACCGCACAGGCAGATGGACGTACGGGACCGACCGCAACTACGCGGACTTCCTCGCCCTCCTCCTCGACTGGAAGAGCCGCGGCTTCATCTACCCCAACTCGATGAGCATCTCCGACGAGCAGGCCAGGGCGTTCTTCGCGAAGGGCCGGTTCGGCATGATCGTCGGAGGGGTGTGGAACCAGGCGCCCTGGGAGGAGGCCGGATTCAAGGACTACAGCCTCATGACGCTCCCGTCGCCGACCGGCACCCCGCAGGGCTTCTTCTACGGAGCCCCGGGCAGCTACCTGATGGGCATCTCGGCCAAGGCCAGGAACCCCGACCAGGCGTGGGCCTGGCTCGACTGGTTCTACAGCCGCGAGGCCGGCAAGCGCTGGGTGCAGGGCGGCTACGGCCTGTCGGTCTACCCCGAGAACAACGACCCGGCGGGCGTGACCTCGCCGACCTTCAAGCAGTACGTCGCCATGGCGAACACGGCGCTCGTCGGCCCGGTGCCCGCCATCCGCAACCCTGACCTCGCCAAGGTGGAGGTGGCGCCGGTCCAGCCGGACCTCCCGGACGTCGCGGCCGGCATCTACACGGGCCAGCTCAAGGACGCGCCCAAAGCGCTCAAGGAGCTCGAGGACCGCCTCAACGGCGCCCTGAGCGAGGCCGTGTCCAAGGCCCGCGGGCAGGGGCTGAAGGTCAGCATGGACGACTACGTGTTCGCCGACTGGGACATCGCCAAGTCGTACACCACCAAGCGCGGATGAGCTGATGACGGACATCCAACTGGTCGGCCGGCCCCGTGCGCTGATCGCGGGCAGGGCGTCCCGCCTGCGGCAGCGGATCGCCGCGGCGCGCTGGTCCTACCTGTACGTCCTGCCGATGCTGGTGCTGCTGCTGGCGTTCGTGATCTACCCGATCGTCGCGTCGCTCGGCTACACCTTCTACCGGTGGGACGGGATCGGCGAGCCCGGTGACTTCGTCGGGCTCGCCAATTTCTCCCGGGTGATGACGGACTCCATCTTCTGGGGAGCCCTGCGCAACACGTTCTTCTACGTGCTGCTCGTGGTGCCCGTCCAGCTCGTTCTCGCGCTCGCGCTGGCCCTCGTGCTGAACAACCGCCGGCTGCGCGGGAGGACTTTGTACCGGACGCTCTTCTTCCTTCCGGTGGTGACGTCGGCCGCGGTCGTCGGCGTGGTCGTCCAGCTGCTCTTCTCCAATTTCGGGGACGTCGTCAACGACGCCCTGATGTCGATCGGCCTCACGGACGAATACGTGGACTGGCTCGGCGATCCGGATTTCGCGATGCTCATCATCATCGGGGTCGGGATCTGGCACACGCTGGGCTACAACCTCGTGTATTTCCTGGCCGGTCTGCAGACGATCCCCGACGAACTGTACGAGGCGGCCCGGCTCGACGGCGCGGGCGCCTTCGCGAGCTTCCGCTACATCACCGTCCCCATGCTCAGGTCGGTGGGGGTCGTCATCGTCCTGCTGTCGGTCATCGGCTCGTTCCAGGTCTTCGACCTCGTGCAGGTGCTCACCAACGGCGGGCCGTACTTCGCCACCGAGGTCGTGAACACCTACATCTACCACCTGGCGTTCGGCGGGTTCGGCGGGTCCACCGTCGAGCGGGACGTCGGCCTCGCCTCGGCGGCCTCGTTCTTCTACGGGCTGCTGCTCATCGTCTTCGCCGTGGCCCAGGCACTCTTCCTGCGGGTGCTGGTCAAGCGCAGGGGAGGTCGCGCATGACCCGGCGCGCGCCGTGGATGACGCACGTGTTCCTCCTCGTCGGCGGGATCGCCTGGCTGTACCCGTTCCTCTGGACGCTGGGCAGCTCGCTGAAGAGCACCGACGAGTTCTTCGGCCGCGGCCTGAACCCACTGCCCGGCACGCCGCTGTGGTCCAACTACGGGCAGGCCTGGCAGGGAGCGTCCTTCGGCCAGTACTTCCTCAACACGCTCACCATCACCGTCGCCACGGTGGTCATCACCCTGCTCGTGACCGCCATGGCCGGCTACACGCTGGCCCGCACCGAGTTCCCCGGCAAGGGGGTCGTGCTGGTCGCGGTGGCGGGGACGGTGTTCCTGCCCCACGGGTACACCATCATCCCGATCTTCGACATCATGAACGCGCTCGGCCTGCTCAACAGCCTCTGGTCGATCATCATCGTGCAGTCCGCCGGTGGGATCGTCTTCGGCACCTTCCTGTTCATGGGCTACTTCCGGGCGATCGACGGTTCGCTGGAGGACGCCGCCCGGGTGGACGGGGCCAACTTCCACCAGGTCTTCTGGCGGATCATGCTGCCGCTGTCGGGGCCGATGCTGGCGACGGTCGGCCTGTTCACCGCCATCTCGGCGTGGAACAGCTTCTTCATCCCGCTCGTGTTCACCCTCGCCCGTCCCGAGCTGCGCACTCTGGGCGTCGGGATGTACGCCTTCATCGGCGAGAACTCCACCGACTGGACGTTGCTGTGCGCCGGCTCCGTCATCACCCTCGCCCCCATCATCGCCATCTTCCTGGTGCTGCAGAGGTTCTTCGTGAACGGGCTCGCCGGCGCCGTCAAACAGTGACAGAGAGGATGCCCATGTCCCGTTCCCGGCGAGCCGCGATCGTCGGCACCGGCCTGCGCGCGCAGCTGTTCACCCAGGGCCTGGCCCGGCGCGAGCACGTCGACCTGGTCGCCCTGTGCGACCCGAACCTGACCCGCATGGCCGTGCACAACCGCCTCATCACCGCGTTGGGCCGGCCCCCGGCCGCGACCCTGGGCCCGGACGGGTACGCCCGCCTGCTCCGCGACGTCGACACCGTGGTGGTGACCACCGTCGACGCCCTCCACGACGCCTACATCGTCCCCGCGCTCGAGGCGGGCTGCCGGGTGATCACCGAGAAGCCGATGGCCACGGACGCCGCCCGCTGCGCCCGGATCCTGGACGCCGTGGACCGCATGGGCTCCGGCGTGACGGTGGCCTTCAACTACCGGTTCAACCCGGTGCACGAGAAGGTCCACGAGCTGCTGCGGGCGGGCGAGATCGGCGAGGTCCTGTCCGTGCACTTCGAGTGGCTCCTGGACGTACGCCACGGCGCCGACTACTTCCGGCGCTGGCACCGTCTCAGGGCCGGCAGCGGCGGCCTGATGGTGCACAAGTCCGGGCACCACTTCGACCTGGTGAACTGGTGGCTGGGCAGCGTGCCGCGGCGCGTCTACGGGCAGGGCCGGCTGGCCTTCTACGGCGCGGCCAACGGCCGGGCGTCCGGTTACGCGCGCGACTACGAGCGCGCCCACGGGGCGCCCGAGGCCGCGAGCGACCCGTTCGCCCTGGACCTCGCCGCGAACGCACAGCTCAGAGAGCTGTACCTGAACGCCGAGCACGAGGACGGCTACGTGCGCGACCGCAACGTGTTCGGCGACGACATCACAATCGAGGACGACATGGCGGTCCTCGTCACCTACGCGAGCGGCGCCACGCTGACCTACCACCTCACGGCGTACTCCCCCTGGGAGGGGTACCGGGTCATGTTCAACGGCACCCGGGGGCGGCTGGAACTGGAGGTCGAGGAGACGCAATGGGCCGATCCGGGCACGGGCGTCACCGCCGGATCGGGGGCGCTGCACGGCGACGTCGCCCCACCCAACTCCGGCGGCGCGCGGATCCGCGTGCGTCCCCTGTGGGCGCCCCCGCGCGACGTACCGGTGACGGTGGTCCACGAGGGGCACGGCGGCGCCGACGAGCGCATGCTGGCCGCGATGTTCGACGGCGCGGCCTCCCCGGTGGCGCTGGCGGACGAGCGGGACGGCGCCCACGCCCTGGCGATCGGACTGGCCGCCAACGAGTCGTTCACCACCGGGGAGCCGGTCACCCTCTCCGGCGGAGACCGGGAATGAGCGGGGTGTCCGGGACAGCGCCCACCTCGGCTCCGGCAGCTGGTTGTCGTTGACCGGCCGGGACACGGTGATGTCGGCGTCCACGTAGATCACGGTCATGACCCTGCGCGGGATGGCCGACCGGCGCGGCGTGGTGGAACGTCCACCCGAGGTGATAGCTCACCTCGCCGAGCCGGTACGGCGTCTCGGCGAACGGGAAGCGCTGCTGGGCGAGCGCCTGCTGGAGACTGACCTACTGCGAGGAGCACGTGGACGAGCCGATTCCACGGCCAACACCGCCGCCGCGGCCCATGGCAGCGTCCGCGCCCTCCAGCAGGGTTTCCGTGAACACTGCAGACCACGCCGCCGGCCCATCTGCGCCGGCCACGGCTCGAACGGGCGCACGAGGACCTGCCGGACCTGGCTGCCTCGGGCCGTGCCGGCACCGTCACCGACGTCGCGCTGCGCTGGCGGTTCACGCACATGGGCTGGTTCTCGAACCTGTACCGAGCGGCGTATGGCCGGTCCTTCTCCGTCCTCGCTCGACGTGCCTACCTGACGCGTTCATGAGTGAGACGGAGCCGGCGTCGCATTCTCGACATCGACGAGGAACCGCTCAACGTGGAGGAACGGAGCGCTGGTCGGCCGAGCTCACGTGACGGGCCGCTACCTCAGGCAGTCCTGAGCGGTCAGGACCAGAGTTACACCGAGGACCATGTTCTTCGACACGAGGAAGACGTAGGACGCCTTGGGGTTGCCCGGCACGGTGGCGAAGGTGCCGTACAGCGCATTCTGCTTCAGGTTGGGGTAGGCGGCCTTCAACTGCGCGGGGGTGGCGCCTATGCCGATGCCCTGAGGCGTTTTGACGCCGCGGCCCGGCGCGGAGATCGTGACCACGCCCTGCTTCTTCGAGATGAACATCCCCGCCCGGTTGCCGCTGTACCGGCGCTCCTTCAGGTCATAGGCCGAGCACTTGGTGGGCACCTTGATGGTCTTGCGGACGATCCTCCCGGTCGCTCTGGCCTGCGCCTCCGTCATCCCGAGCTTGAGGTTGCCGTACCCGAACGGTCCTAACGTCCTCTTCTGGGCGGCGGCAGCGGCGTCCGTCGCGCCCGCCAGCGTGACACCTGCGCCCAGCACCGCCACAAGCGCCGACCGGCCAATTCGCTGGGCTATGGACTGCTTCACAGCACTTCCTCCGGTGATCATGAGTGCAAACTGTAGCCCGAACGCGACTGGGGCTGCCGGTGATTGACAAGATCATCAGATGAGGTACGCGTCCCGGGACGCCAGATGCCCGCGGTGAGGCCGTACGTCAAGAAGGTGCTCACCCCGGCCCCGACGGCCGGGAAGACGTGACCGCGCGGGTGCCCGGTACGCCCGAAACAGCACGAGTGCCCCGTAATCGAGCCCGAACACCGCCGCGTTGGCCCACCCCTCGGACACGGAGAACAACCCGGTGAGCCCGGCCACCGCGAGGACCGCCGGTGCTGCCGCGAGGGCCTTCGCCGAACGCGGCTGCGACCAGCCCACCGCCATGCCGCAAGGCATCGCCTACAGGCGGTGCGGGGAGCCCGGACGGTCCCTGGCCACCACCCTTCATGGGAGGGACCGCGTCGTCTGTTCACGGCGGCGACGATGGCGATGGCGTGCGCGTGGCTGGATCAAGAAGGGCCTTCGCGACTGCTGGAAGCATCAAGCGAGACCGTGATCATGCAGCGGACGACAAAAAGCAAAGGCAAGGAGATGGATCTCCCTTCCACTTTCAACCTATAGCGCACCGGGGGGCTTGCGGCAAGACCCGGGTCGTGCCTCAAGATTGTCGGCCGAGGCCAGAACCTGCGGAAATGGGGGAGTCAAAAAGTGCGTGTGTTGTTGTCGACATGGGGATCGCGCGGGGACGTCGAACCGCTGGTGGCACTCGCGGTGCGGTTGCAGGAACTCGGTGCGGAGGCGCGGGTGGCCGCGCCGCCGGACGAGGAGTTCGCGGCGCTGCTGGCCGGAGTCGGCGTGCCGCTGGTACCGCTCGGCCCGTCGGTGCGCTCGGTGGTGAGCGGGGCAAAGCCGCCGACGGTGGATGACGCGTTCCGGCTCGCGCGCGAGCTGGTCGCCGTTCGTTTCGAGACGCTCGGCGCGGCGGCCGAGGGATGTGACGCGCTGCTGGCGACCGGCCTGATGCCGGCCGGCGCACGGGACGTCGCCGAGAAACTGGGCATCCGGTACGTGCTCGCGTGCTTCCATCCGTTCGGGCTGCCGTCGCGGCACTTCCCTCCGGGGGCGCGGCCGGGCACGCCGTCCCCGGAGGGCGAGACCGACAACCGGGTGCTGTGGGAGCAGGACGCCCAGCGCGTGAACGCGTTGTACGGCGAGGCGCTCAACACCCATCGGGCGGCGATCGGCCTGCCGCCGGTGGACAACGTCCGCGACCACGTCTTCACCGACCAGCCGTGGCTGGCGGCGGACCCGATCCTGGGCCCGTGGCAGGACATGACGGATCTCGACATCGTGCAGACCGGGGCGTGGATCCTGCCGGACGAACGCCCGCTCCCGGCCGAGCTGGAGGCGTTCCTGGACGCCGGCGAAGCGCCGGTGTACGTGGGCTTCGGCAGCATGGCCATGCGCGCTTCGACCGACATCGCCCGGGTGTCCATCGAGGCGATCCGTGCGCACGGCCGCCGCGTACTCGTCGGGCGCGGCTGGGCCGACCTGGCCCTGATCGACGACCGGGACGACTGCTTCGTCGTCGGCGAGGTCAACCAGCAGGCACTGTTTCCCCGGCTGGCCGCCGTCGTGCACCACGGCGGCGCGGGCACCACGACGACGGCCGCCCGGGCCGGCGCACCCCAGGTCGTGGTACCCCAGATCGCAGACCAGCCGAGCTGGGCCACCCGGGTGGCCCAGCTGGGCATCGGCGCGGCACACGACGGCCCGACGCCGACCGTCGAGTCCCTGTCGGCCGCGCTCGGAACGGCCCTGACGCCCGAGACCCGAGCACGGGCGAGGGCCGTGGCCGGCACGATCCGCACCGACGGGACGACGGTGGCGGCGAAACTGCTCCTCGACCCGGCCAGCAGGTAAGGCCGCCCGCGTCCGCGTGAACCACACGGAGTCGTCGAGCCCGAGATCAGCGGGTTCTCATCGATGCGCATCTTGACGATCTCGATCTTGCCGCCGTGCCCGGCAGTCGGCCGGCAGTGGAGACCGCGCGCCGCCTCATCGTCGGTGAGCCGTCGAACGCCGTGGTGGACGATCACCGTGCGCGCCTCGAGCGGCTGTTCGCCGCCTCCCGCAGCGGAGTTGTCCCCCGGCCGTGAGGGCTGGGCGCCTTCCACGATCAGCTCGCGGATGAATGCGGCGAAGACGAGGTGGCCGCGGGAAGTGCGAACTCGCCGGCCACGAGTTCGCTCGTCTCGCGCCACGGCGTCACCGCGCGCGTGCTGGTTCCGATCGCTTATGACAACGACACCAACGTCCTGCCGGCGATCGATCATGCTGAGATCGTCGCGATTGCCAGAGCGTGGGATGCTCGGCGAGGCGGAGGGCGACATCTCGGCGGGGCAAGCCGCAGGCGGGGATCAGGCCGGAGCTCGCGGCGGGGACGGGGCCCCGGACACCCCGAGCAGCGGTAGCCACACCTCGTCCACGATCTCGACGATCGACTCGTCCGGCACCGCGCGCATCGTCGTGAGCAGGTCGTGGCGCAACAGGTCGAACGGCAGGTTCACCACGCGGGACGACCGTGACACGTCCGGCAGTTCCCCGCGCTCGACCGCGCGGGCGACGATCATGTCGAAGGCGGTGGCCTGGCCCGGTGGGAGGAGGGTGTCGCGCAGCTCGCTGAAGCTGGTGCCGGCGTCGCGGAAGTAGTCCGCCAGCTGCACGCTCATCAACGTGATCGTGGGCGCGCGGTCAGCGTTCGCGTTGCGGAGGAAGCCGATCGCGTCGTCGCGGAGGCTGCCGGTGTCGGGCACCGCGATCGGCTGCCAGAACTTGGTGAGAGTGGCCAGCAGCAGGTCATCGCGCTGCGGCCAGCGCCGGTAGAGCACGGGACGGCTCGTGCCGGCGCGGGCGGCGATCGCTTCGTAGGTGAAGCCGTGGTACCCGTGCTCGATCAGCACCTCCCATGCGGCGTCGAGGATCGCGTCCTCGAGTTTGGGGCCGCGTCGGCGGGATGCGCCGCTGTCACGGGTCGCGTCGCCGTCGGCACGACGTGCCGACGCCTGCGGCCCGATCGCCCCGCGCTCACCCGCGATCCGTTCGTGCTTACGATCCACTTGCGTATCTTATCGCGGTGACTTACGGTGTCCGCCGTTAGATACAGCTGCGTATCCTAAGGACTAAGGGGGCGTCAGAGATGTTCGACGTCATCATCGTCGGCGGTGGACCCGCCGGCCTCTTCCTGGCCTGCGAGCTCCGCCTCGCGGGAGTCCAGCCCCTGGTGCTGGAACGACGCCCGGAACCGGACCCGGCAGACAAGGCGCACGGCCTCGCCGGCCAGGTCGTACGGCTGCTGGACAACCGCGGCCTCTTCGAACGTTGCGGGGGCCGAGGAGCGCCGGTGCCTGCGCCCGGGTTCTTCTTCGGCGGGATGCCGCTGCCGCTTCGCATGCTCGGCAAGGAGAACCCGATGTATCTCCTGCCGGTCAACCAGCGTGATCTTGAACGGGTGCTCACCGAGCGCGCCGCAGAACTCGGGGCAGATGTCCGACGAGGGTGGGAGGTGCTGTCCTTCAGCCAGAGCGATGACCAGGTCGACGTCGTGGCACGCGGTTCGGACGGCATCGAGACGACCTTCACGGCCCGATACCTCGTCGGCTGCGACGGCGGCCGCAGCCTGATCCGCAAGCAGGCGGGAATCGCCTTCCCCGGCACCAGCGACGACAACGTCGTCGACCGGACGGCCCTCATCGGGCCGAGCGACCGCTTCCGTTTCGCGCCAGGGGGACGGGTCGTGATCGAGGGCCTCGGCGAGATCCCGGCGCACTTCCACCGTACCGATCAGGGCGTTTTCACCCTTCTCGCGCACGACCCGGAGCGGCCGCTGGTCAACACGGCCGAATGGGAAGAGCGCCCGGCAGGCGACTTCCCGGGGCCGGGCGCGCCGATGACGCCGGCCGAGATGGAGGACAGCATCGAACGGGTCCTCGGAGTGCGCCTGCCCCTGACTCCGCCGCCCGAGGGCGCGCCCACATTGCTTCGCCGCCAGTGTGGCCGGAACTCCCGGCTCGCTGACCGCTACCGCGACGGCCGAGTCTTCATCGCCGGCGACGCCGCACACGTGAGCCACGGGCCGACCCTGAACCTGGCGCTGCAAGACGCGGCCAACCTGGCCTGGAAACTGGCCGCCACCCTGCAGGGATGGGCCCCGGAAGGCCTGCTGGACAGCTACGAAACCGAGCGCCACGCGAGCGGCGAACGCGTGCTCATGCATACCCGGGCCGCGACCGCTCTGTTGGTACCCGGAGGCGATGTCACCGCCCTGCGCCTGCTCTTCGCGGAACTCCTCGACCGCACCGAGAACCTGCACACCGTCGCCGCCCTGCTGGCGGGTGCCGATGTCCGCTACGACATGGGCGAGGAACACCCCGCCGCGTCCACCGGCTGGTTCGTGCCACCCCTCGACCTGACCACCGACGACGGACACGCACGGCGCCTCGCTGAGCTCCTGCGCGACGCCCGCCCCCTGCTTCTTGACCTCACCGGTGAGAACGACCTCGCCGTCATCGCGGAGCCCTGGAACGACCGAGTGCACCACGTGACCGCGACCGCCGACGACTCCCCGTCGCCCGCATTGCTCATCCGGCCCGACGGCTACGTCGCCTGGGCAGGCGCGGACCCCGACAGCCTGAAGGCGGCCCTCACCCGCTGGTTCAGCCCGGGCTGAGGCCAACTGATCACGCGCTCGCCGGCCGTGAGAAGTCCTTGTCGTCGTGACGTGCTGCAGTGTGGCGACGGACCGTTGCCGGGCAGCCGATGTCGTGCCTGTCTCAAGCGCCGGTCCGTCCGACGTCGTGCCGACCCGTACGCCGGCTTCCGTCTATAAGGGCAGCAGCCGCATCAGTGCGTTGCGCGGCCCTGCCAGGCGACCGGCTCCGGCCAGGCGGGTCATCCAGCTGGAGGCGGTGACCATCCGCTGGGCGGCCGGGCGCCGCCGCGCGTCATAGGACAGCAGCGCCTTCTCCACGTCGCCGGGGTGCGTACGCAGGCAGGTGGCGAGCTCGACCGCGTCGAGCAGGGCCTGGCAGGCGCCCTGCCCCAGCGCGGGTGTCATCGCGTGGGCCGCGTCTCCTATCAGTGCCACGTTCCCCGTGACGTACGACTCGAGGGGCGGCGCCAGGTCGTAGACCTCGTGTCGCAGCACGGCGCCCTCCTCGGCGGCCGCGAGCACGCGCGGGATGGGGTCGTGCCAGCCGGCGAAGCGTGCGCGCAGATCGTCGAGGCTCTCGCGGACCCCTTCCGGGGTGCGTACGGGCGCGTACCAGTTGGTCACCCCCGGAGCCTGCGGCGTCATCCCGAACATCTGCCCGTGCCCCCAGGTCTCTCCGTAGTCCTGCGGCTCGAAGCCCTTGATCACGCCGCGCCAGGCGACGATGCCCGCGTAGCGGGGACGGGTCGCGGCCCCGAAGAACGCCTGCCGCACCGCGCTGCGTACCCCGTCGGCACCGACCACCAGGTCGTAGTCGGCGCGTAGCGCGGCGGGATCGGTGATCTCCACGCCCGTGCTGATCGTCGCCGGGTCCACTTGCTGCACCAGCATCTCGATCAGCGAGACCCGCGACAGCATGCGGACCGGCGTCCCGCCGCGCTGTTCGATGCGCTCCAACGGCAGGTCGGCCAGGCGCCTGCCGTCGGGGGTGCGGATCTGCGCCCGTCGGTACGGGACGGTGCGCTCACGCAGTTGCTCGCCCAGCCCGAGACCGGCCAGGGCGGCCTGGGCGTCCGGGCGGATGCCCAGCGCCGTGCCTTCGGCGACGACCTGGGGCCACCGCTCGAAGATCGAAACATCCCAACCGATCGCGCGCAGTGCGATCGCGGTCGTCAGGCCGCCGACTCCGGCGCCGACAACGACAGCTCGTTTCATTTCAATCACCACACATGTGGTACCACAGCTATGGTGATTACACAAAGGCGGGAGGATGGGGGCCATGGTGGAGAACAGGGACCGCCGCGACCGGTTGCGTGACGCGGCTATCGAGGTGCTGGCGGGGGAGGGCGGCAGGGGCCTGACCCACCGTGCGGTGGACCGTGCTGCCGAGTTGCCGGAAGGCACGGCCAAGAACTACTTCCCGACCCGCGACAGCCTGCTCCAGGCCGCCGCAGAGCGGTGCGTCGAGCGCTACTGGGGCGAGCTGCGGCAGGCTGAGATCGACTCCGTCGACCAGTTGCTCGCGTTGTTGCGCCTGATGATCGAGCGGGCGATGACGGTCAACCGGTCCCGGATCCTGGCCTACGTCGAACTGCACGCCGAGGCCGCCAGGAACCCCGAGGTGCAGCAGACTCTGGCCCGGCTCTCCCGCGCCGACCTCGACCTGCACCTGGCCGCCCAGCAGGCCGCCGGCCTCCCGGCCACCCGCGAGAGCGCCGCCGTGGTGACCTTGGCCGTCAACAGCGCCTTGACCTACCTGCTCACGCAGCCGCCCGACGTACTTGCCTCGTACGGACTCGACGACCTCGATCAGTTCCTGAGCCGCCTCGTCACCTCCGCCTACCCTCGCCACCGAAGCTGACCGGTTCGCCCCCGGGTACCGGCCGCAGAGCGCCGGCGTGCGCGGCGGCGAGCGTGACCCGCACCGCCTGGTCGGCGGTCGTCTCGTCGACCGGTTCGGCGGTGATGAGCAGGCGCAGGTAGATCGGTGCGGCCAAGGTCTTCAGCAGCTCGGAGGGGTCGGTGTCCCCGGGCAGTTCGCCGCGCTCGATGGCGTGCGTGACCACCGGTTCGGCCCTCGCGAGCCGGTCGTCGAACACGTGACGCCGGGCTGCGGCGATCTCCGGAAGATGGGCGGCCCCGGTGAACATGGCGGCGAGGATGGCCTGCCCGGTCGGACTGGTGAACGCCTGGGCGAGCGAGCGCGCCAGCGCCCGCAGGTCGGTCTCGATCGCTCCGGTGTCAGGGATGGGGATGTCCAGCGCCATGTGCTCGGCCAGGGCGTCAGTGAGCAGGCTCTCACGATCTTTCCACCGCCGGTACACCGTCGTCTTGTGGACTCCGGCGCGCTGGGCGACGTTCTCGATGGTCAACGCGGCGTAGCCCTTGTCCACGAGCTCGGCGAGCGTGGCGGCGTGGACGGCGGCGCGTACTTTGGCGCCGCGGCCGACCGGCCTGGCGGTGGAATGATCGGACTGCATTGCAACTCCAAGTTGCGATATTCGGAGGCGACTGACAAGATGAATCTATCGCAACTTGAAGTTGCGATAAGTTCCGTCTTCTCGAGGTGGTACATCATGCTCAACTCTCCCCCCGGGACCTTCCGTACGATCCCCGACCAGACCGGACGCGTCGCTGTGGTGACCGGAGCCAACAGCGGCATCGGCTACATAACCGCTCGCGAGCTGGCCCGCCGTGGCGCGCACGTCGTGCTGGCCTGCCGCGACCCCGAACGCGGCCAAGCGGCACTCGCCCGGATGCAGGGCGAGGTGCCCGGCGCTCACTTGGAACTGCGCCGGGTCGACCTGGGCAGCCTGACCTCCATCCGTGAGTTCGCCGCGGGGTGGGACCATGACCAGCTCGATCTGCTGGTCAACAACGCCGGGGTGGCGATGGTGCCGTACGCGCTGACCACCGACGGGTTCGAGTCGCAGTTCGGCGTCAACCACCTGGGCACCTTCGCCCTGACCGGCCTGCTTCTGCCGCAGCTGCTCGCCGCGCCCGATCCGCGGGTGGTCACCGTCAGCAGTGAGGGCCAGCGCTTCGCCCGCTTCGACCTCGACAACCTCAACGCCGAACGCGGCTACCGGACGGCGTTCGCCTACGTGCAGTCCAAGCGGGCCAACCTCTACTTCGCGATGCAACTGCAGCGCCGGGCCGACGCCGCCGGACAGCGCCTCCGCAGCATGGCCGTGGCGCCCGGGCTCACCCGCACCAACGTGCTCACCGGTGGCGCCAACAGCGGCAGAGGACGGCTGTATGCGACCCTCACCCGCCTCCTGGTGCGCGTGGCCTTCCGGCCCGCCCCGGAAGGGGCGAAGACCTCCCTGTACGCGGCGACCGTGCCGGATTTGCCCGGTGGCAGCTACATCGTTCCTGACGGGCCGCTGCAACTGCGCGGAGTGCCCACCCGTCGCACTCGCGAGCGCGCCATCCGCGACACCGCCACAGCCGCAGACCTGTGGCAACTGTCCGAACGCCTGACCGGCGTCACCTACGCCCTGTCCACCGCCCCGTCTACAGAACGTCCTCGTATCACTCCGGTTCGTCAGGGTGCCCGGTCGGCCGAGTGACAACCAGGCTGCGACCGATACCGGCCGTTGGCTGATCTTGAAGGCGGCGTCGGGCCGCTCGCCTAGCAGCCCCGTGGACATGCCGGTCACGCAGCAGCCGTGAGTAGGGTGCTGTGGTGAGCGCATCCCGAACCTCCTGGCGTAACACCACCCATGACTGGGCGACCGACGTCGATCTCAGCCATCTCCGCCACATCCGGGAGAACCCGGGCGAGTTCGCCCCCGGCGGCGTCCGGCACCTGCTCCTCGAAGTCCTTGCCTACCCGGCCGACGAGGCGGCGAGCACCGGCGCCGGGCGCTGCACCGTCACCCTCCACGCCGACGGCTCGGTGTCCGTGGCCGACGAAGGACGAGGCACCGACACCCGCTTCGACGAGCGGGGTCGGCCGGTGAAGAAGCCCGTGATGGCCTCCAAGGATCTGCGTTTCTTCGACGACCCCGGCGCGGAGGTGCTCGCCGACGGGCATCCGCGCCGCGGCATGTCCGTCGTCGCCGCGCTCAGCGAGTGGCTCGTCCACACCAACCGCCGCCTGAACGGGTCCTGGACCCAGCGGTACGAGCACGGCGTCCCCGTCACCGGCCTGGAACCCGTCGCCGGCGACGGCACCACGGGGACGACCGTGCACTTTCTGCCCGGCGTGCACCTGCCCCCGCTCGCCGACGGCCTACGCCGCTTCGCGGGCGCATGGCATGGTCTGGACGTGATTGTCGACGACCGCCGTGGTGGCTGACCGGTCCCGATCCGCCATCCCCTTTACGGGCTTGTCGTCAGCGCCGGGTTCGTTTCGACGACGCCGTCGAGCACCTGATCGATGCGTCCCACAAGATCGGCGCCGAGCTGGACCCCGGCCGCTTTGGCGTTCTCCCGCACCTGCTCGGGCCGCGACGCCCCGATGATCGCCGAAGCCACGTTGGGGCGCTGCAGCACCCAGGCCAGCGCGAGCTGCCCCAGGGACAGCCCGGCCTCATCGGCCAGGGGACGCAGCCGCTGCACCCGTACCAGCACGTCCTCACGCAGGAAGGGCTGGATGAAACTGCCCGCACCGCTCAGGTCCGCGCCGCGCGACCCGGCGGGCGCCGGCTGTCCCGGCCGATATTTGCCCGTCAGTACGCCCTGCGCGACAGGGGACCAGGCGAGCTGGCTGAGCCCTTCGCGTTCGCACGCCGGCACGACCTCGGCCTCGATCACCCGCCACAACGCGCTGTACTGCGCCTCGTTGGAGACCAGCGGCACGTGCAGCTCCCGGGCGAGCGCGGCGCTTTTCGTGATCTGCTCGGCCGTCCATTCGGAGACGCCGACATAGAGCACATGGCCCTGCCGGACCAGGTCGGCGAACGCCACCATGGTCTCCTCCAGCGGCACCGTCCGGTCAAATCTATGCGCCTGGTACACATCGAGATAGTCGGTGCTCAGCCGACGCAGCGACGCGCGGGCCGACTCCATGATGTGCTTGCGGCCAAGCCCTTTGTCATTGGGCCCGCCCGGACCAGTGGGCCAGAACACCTTCGTGGATATCTCCAGGCTTTCCCGCCGCTGTCCTTTCAGCGCGCGGCCGAGCACCGATTCGGCTGCGGTGTTCGCGTACGCGTCCGCGGTGATGAACGTGGTGATGCCCGCGTCCAGCGCCGCCGCTATGCACGTTCGCGCACGTTCTTCCTGGTCCGGGGCGTCGTACGCGAGCCAGTGCCCATAGGAGATCGCGCTGACGGAGAGGCCGCTACGGCCGAGACGACGAAATTCCATGCATTTAAGGTAGCGCTTCATATTCACTGCGAAAGCCTTTATCTGCCCGATTTGACAAATTAATTTAGGGCGCTCTATGGGTAAATTTAGAGAGCATGTGCAGGTGGATTTGTCAAATGTCGCGCGGAAGATTCATGGGGCCGGGTCGAGCTCGGCTGCCTTGGCCTGGAGTTCGAAGGGCGGTCAGCCACACCCGGGGAGAGAGAGGGCCGACTCCCAAGATCAGCAGGGCTGTCCTGACCGGTCGGGGATCATATGAGGAGGTTGTCCGGCCGGGGGACGACGCTCGGAACGGCGATCACCGTGTGCGCTCGGGCCGCCAGGGTGTCGTCGGCCGGTTCGTACGCGGTGACGACGTACATCGGGGTCGTGCGGACCCGGCTGTGCTCGGCGGCTTCGCGCGACGCGATGATGAACCCGAGAGGGTCGCGGGAGAGCCCTGGCAGGGAGGCCCCTTGGCGCGGTGGGGATCGAGTGCGGCGACCCGCCCATGTGGATTGAAGCCGCGAATCGGACCTGCGCCAAGATGTTCATGGTCTCCCGCAGGCCCGTTCATCGTGGGCTGTTTCTGCTCGGTGGACATCACCATGAGCTCAAGGACGGCCCCGAAGGAAGGGTTGCCAGGCCCGCCAACCGCGGCAGAGCACGTACGCGAGCGCCGTACTGACCACCAACCAGCCATCGACCACGGGCATGTCGCACACCCCCCTCCACGGTCAAGCTGACCAGCGCGAAGACGGCGATGGCGATCTTCTGAAAGGCCGTGGCTGCTGTTGCGCTCGGCGAGCACGTATCCGATGGGCGTTGAGCGCAGGCGGGGGGTGTTCGAGGCGCGGATCGGTTGGGCGGGTCCGGCCCTCATCCGGCACGCCCCCAAGTTGCTGCCGATAGCGGGCGCGGCCCCTCCGGCACCGACCGGTGGACGGAGCCTCCACCCGTGTAGCGGGTGCTATTTCCCGTGTGGCGCCTGCCTGTCGAGACGTTCGAGACCTTCGGATGAGAGGCAACAATGACGATTCTCGTGACCGGTGCCACCGGCACGGTCGGCCGCCGGATCGTGGCGCAGCTCGTCGCCCGCGGCGAGCGGGTCCGGGCTCTGACCAGGAACCCGGCGGCGGCACGGCTGCCCGAGTCCGTGGAGGTGGCCTACGGCGACCTGACCGCGCCGCAGTCCCTGGGCCCCGCGCTGGAAGGCGTGACCGGGCTGCACCTGATCACGGTCGCCGGTGACGACCAAGCGGCGCTCCAGACCGGGCCCGAGCTCGTCGAGCTGGCCGCGAAGGCGGGCGTGACCCGCGTCAGCGTGCTGAGCAGCTGGGACGAGTGCTCGGTCGAGGAGGCGCTGCGAGCCGGGGACCTCGGCTGGACGCAGTTGCTCTGCGTGGAGTTCATGACCAACGCCTTCGAATGGGCCGAATCGATCCGTGAGGAGGGCGTGGTCCGGGTCTTCAGCAACCACCCGGGGGCCGTGGTGCACGAGGCCGACATCGCCGCCGTCGCCGTGGCGGCGCTGGTCGAGGAGGGGCACAGCGGGCAGTCGTACATGCTCACCGGGCCGGAGGCGCTCACCCCGGAGCAGCGGGCCCGCGTGATCGGCGAGGCCGTCGGGCGGGAGATCCGGTTCGAGGAGCTGACTGAGGCGCAGTACCGGGCGTCGATGGAGGCGTGGGGCGCGGGGGAGGAGCTGATCGAGTTCGCGGTCCGGCTCGGTGCCAATCCGCCGGACGCAGCCTCGGTCGTGTTGCCGACCGTCGAGCAGGTGACCGGCCGTCCCGGGCACACGTTCGCCCAGTGGGCCGCGGAGCACGTCGCCGCCTTCCGTTCTTAGCTCATTACCAGGAGAAATATCATGACAATTCGCCCTTATCGTATTGAAGTCCCCCAGCAGGACCTGGACGACCTCCGTACCCGCCTGGCCATGACCCGCTGGCAGGAGCAGCTGCCCGGCACCGGCTGGGAGCGCGGCGTCCCCCTCGACTACCTCAAGAACCTGGCCGAATACTGGCGCACCGGCTACGACTGGCGCGCCCACGAGGCCAGGCTCAACGAGATCCCCCAGTTCACCACCACGATCGACGGGCAGAACATCCACTTCGCCCACATCCGCTCCAAGAATCCGTCCGCCCTGCCCCTCATGCTCCTGCACGGCTGGCCGGGCACGTTCGTGATGTTCCTGGACGTCATCGAGCCCCTCTCGCGGGACTTCCACCTGGTCATCCCCTCCCTGCCGGGCTTCGGCTTCTCCACCCCACTGTCCGGCCCCGGCTGGGGTCCCGCCCGCACCGCTAAGGCGTTCACGCAGCTGATGGCGCTGCTCGGCTACGACAGGTACGGGGTGCAGGGCGGGGACAGCGGCTCCTTCGTCGCGCCGGAGATGGGCAAACACGCCCCCGACCACGTCGTCGGCGTCCACCTCAACGCCGCCATCACCTTTCCCATCGGCCAGGAGGGGGAGATGGACGGGCTGACGGAGGAGGAGCGGCGGCGCTGGGACACCATGCAGAACTTCAACGACGGCTACCTCCAGACCCAGTCGAAGCGGCCGCAGACGGTCTCGTACGGGTTGCACGACTCGCCGGTGGGGCAGCTCGCGTGGATCATGGAGAAGTTCAAGGAGCTGACGGACCCGGTGGAGGGGCTGCCTGAGGACTCGCTCGACCGCGACCTCATGCTGACCGACGTCACCATCTACTGGCTGACCGGCACGGCGGGGTCGTCGGCGCAGTTCTATTACGAGAGCATGAGCGCGTCCGACTGGAGCGAAGCCGGCGCAGACGACTGGACCGCCACCTCAAGCGGTGAGTCCGCCGCGAGCGGTGCTTCCGGCTGGAACGCACCCGGTTCGGGTGCTGCCGGTGAGTGGGGTGGCGTATCGGGCTCGGGTGCTTCCGATTCGGGCGGTGCCGGTGAGTGGGGTGGCGCGACGGGCTCGGGTGCGTCCGGTTCGAGCGGTGCCGGTGAATGGGCTGGTACGACCGCTTCGAGTGCGTCCGGCTCGGGTGGTGTGGGCGACTGGGGTGGTGTGGCGGACTGGGCTGCGGCTGCAAGGAGCACCGTGCCGACGGGGGTGCTCGTGTCGAAGACCTGCGACGTCACCGTCCGCCCTTGGGCTGAACGCGACCACAACATCGTGCACTGGGTCGAATACGACAAGGGCGGCCATTTCTTCGCCACCGAGCAGCCTGCCCTCTTCGCCGAGGACGTCATCACGTTCTTCACGAAGCTCCGCTGACTCCGCTCGGTGACGGCGGCGGTTGCCCGGTGACGGCAACTCGGTGACACGGGTGGCACAGTGCTGGCGGCGATCGGTCCACCATCGCCGCAACCACTGGGCCCACCCACTGGGCCCGACCATCGGGCGCCGCGCCTGGGTATGATCGCGAGCTCCAACCGCCGGCCCCAGGGCTTGGGCCCCGTGCCACGGCCGTCACGGCGGCTGGCATCCAAAACGGCCGGTCGTTACGGTGGCCGGTGTCCTCGATGGTTGGCCGTCGCGGTGACCAGAGCCCTGTATGGCTGGCCGTCACGATGATGGCACCTTTGATGGCCGGTCGTTGCGGCGAGGCGGAGGTAGAGGTCCACGACCTTGCCGCCCTTTTCGGTGCAACGCCGCAGATTCGCCGGGGTGCCGTTCGGCCTGGGCTCCGAAGGCGCCAACCGGCACGACTCTCCGCTGCTGGAGCTAACCCTGGCGCCGGCCAAGAATCAGGTCGCGCCGCTACCCGACGACGTCACCGCCCGCCTCGACGCCGGCTACGACAGCAGGGCCACCCGTCCCCTGCTCGACCGGCTCGGGTTCAAGGGCGTCATCGCCCGCAAGGGCGTGCCCGCGCCCATCCAAAGCGGGCGGAGATGGGTGGTGGAACGGACCCACGCGCGGACGAATGGCTACGGCAAGCTGCGGCGTTGCACCGAAAAGGGCGGCAAGGTCGTGGACCTCTACCTCTACCTCGCCGCAACGTTCGTCACGGTCCGTGTCCTGTTCCAGCGGGCCCGCACACGCTACCGCCGGACAAACCGCCCCACCCCCGCCGCCCTCAAGTGATCCAATTGCCGGTCGGTCCAAGGGCCGGTTGTTATGGGGACCAGCGCACCTCGGGGCTGGGGTGATACCGGCACGTGGCGCCGGTGGAGACTGAGGATCTCAGGTGGGCGGCCAGTTCGGGGTGGCGCTGGTCGAGCTGGCGTAGTGTGTTGCGGATCCGGTTGGTGACCGCTTTGCGGGCGCGTTCGGCTTCGTCGCCGAGTCGGCGCGGGCGGCCGCCCAGCCCCGCGGCCGTGCGCAGTTCGTTCAGCAGCGCCGTGCGCTCGGCGTCGAGCTCGGCCGCCCGGCGGTCGTCGCCCAGCTCCGCGGCGCGGTCGATCTCGTCGTCGAGCAGTTCCAACCGCCTCCGGTAGCGGGTCCTGGCCTCCTCGTCCAGTACGTCGTCACCGCCCATGCTCCGTGCGGCGAGCACGACCTCGCCGCCTGCCGGGTTCAGCAGCTCTACCGTCGAGACGTCGCTCCCGGGGCGGTCGAGCAGGACGCGCAGGTCGGCCAGGCCCTTGGAGTCGGGCAGGTGCACGGTACGACCGGCGAAGCTCAGGGTCCAGACCCCTCCGTCGAGGCGGAAGGCGTTGGCTGCGGGGCGTGGCAGGCGTACCAGCATGCCGAGGGCATCGGCGTCGCGCTCGACCTGCGCGATCAGCGCGGAGGCGTCGTCGCCGCGTGCCTGCAGCGCCTCGGCCAGGCGGGCGCGGGACTCGATCGACCAGGGGCGGGCGCCCAGCAGGTCGGCCGCGCGGTAGGCGGCGGTGAACCCGTCGACTGCCTCGTCCCAGCGTCCCTGGGCGGCGTCGAGCACCGCCGCCCAGTGCGCGAACGACCCCTCGACGGCGACGGTGGCCGTCACGCCCCATTGACCGACGTACGGGGTGATCGCGGCGCGCGCGTGCTCGCAGAGCACTGGATCCTTGGACAGGGCGGCCGCCTGCGCCTGGAGCCTCAGCCGCAGCGGCGCCATCCATCGCAGGTACTGCTCACCCGCCGCCGTGACCTCCGCCAGGTGACGCGCCGCACCCTCGTCGCCGCGCTGTACCGCCGTCGCGGCGCGGTAGAGCGGGAAGTGATGGCTGCCCGCGAGCTCCATTTCCGCCAGAACGCCGTCGGCCACGTCGAAGCGGCCGCTGAGCGTCGCGACCGACCACCGCTGCATCCAGCGCAGGTCGCGTCGGCCGATGCCTGGCTGCTCGCCCTGCTCATAGGCGGCGTCGATGTGCGTACCCGCCTCGTCGAAGCGTCCGGTGAGCGTGGCGAACATGGCCCTGAGGACCGTGGCCTCGTGCTGGAACAGCGCCAGCTCGGCACCTTCGGCGCGTGTGACGAAGGTCTGGTGCTCGGTCAGGCATCGGGGATCGCCCATCTCCAGCAGCGCCCCGACGCGCCAGGAGCGGGCGGTCAGTTCCAGCCGTGGATCCAGGCTCCGGCGCGCCACGGCCGACAGCTCCTCGGTGACGGCCAGCCGCTCTGCTGCGGTGCCCGGTCCCCAAATGGTCCCTAGTCTGGACAGCAGGCTGAAGCCGAGTGTCTCGTCGTCTTGCCCCTGCCTGGCGAGCTCCGCTGCGACCTCGCTCAACTCCCTGGCCGCGACATCCAACCGCCCCCGGCTATAGCCGGCGGTATCGGGTGTGGTGTCGCCCCTGTGCAGGGCGTCGTTCCCGCGCAGGTGGTCGACCGGGTGCAGGTGGCCGCCCTCGCGGCGGTGGTCGTTTCCACGCAAGTAGTCGACCTCGTGCGGGGCGTTGGGCTCGTGCAGGGGGTTGTGGTCCTGGGCGGTGCTGTGGGGACGTGCCGTGTCGCCCGCCTCGTGGGAGACGTCGGTGGGCGTGCGCGCGATGCCGCCGCGCCGGTTGCCCGTGATATCGCGCGAGCTTGTGGTGTTGCGCTCGCCTGTGGTGTCGCCGCTCTGGCGTCTCGTGGCGTGGTCCTGCGTGGCGTGGTCCTGCGTGGCGTGGTCCTGCGTGGTGTGGTCCTGTGTGGTGTGGTCCTGTGTGGTGTGGCGATGGCGGGTGATTCCGCTTGCACGTGCGGTGTCGTCTGACTCGTGGGGGATGTCGGGGTATGCGGGCGCGGTGTCGTCGCGTCGGTGTGTTGTGGTGGTGTGGTTGGGGGCCGGGCCCTCTGCGCTCGTTGGGCTGGGTCTGTCATGGTCCGGCGCGCTTTGAGCCTTTGGTCGCTTGTGTGCGGTTTCGCCCTGTACAGGGCCGGCGGGCGCGTCGGCAGTGGGGGTGGGCGGGGGGACCAGGCGGTGGTGGGTCTCGTGGACGAAGTCGGTCCAGCGGCCCTGGCCGGTGTGGCCGAGGTCGTGCAGCTTCAGGGCGGTCAAGGCCAGCAGGTCGGGGTCGTCGAGGCGGCGGGTGATGGCGACGGCGGCCTCCAGCGTGCGTGCGCCGGTGGCGGTGTCGCCCACTCGGTGCTGCGCCACGCCGAGGTCCAGGCCGATCGTGGCCCGTTTGCGTGACTCCCACGCAGGGGTCAGCGCCAGGGCGCGTCGGTAGTGTCCGACCGCTTCCTCGTCCGCCATCCGCGCCTCCGCGTCCCTGGCCGCAGTGAGGAGGAGGTCGGGGGCGTCGGGTGCGGCGGCGAGGTAGGCGTGGTGGGCGCGGATCGCGGGCAGTGCCGGGTCGAGGGCGCGGAGCGCGGCCGCGTGCCGGGCACGGACTTCGTCATCGTTCAGCTCGGCGTAGAGGGTCTCGCGTACGAGGTCGTGGATGAAGGCATGGCGGCCGGAGCCGAGTGAGGTGATGAGCTTGGCTGATACGGCCTGGTCGAGGGCCCGCCGCACCGAGGCCTCGGTCGCCACGAGCGTCTGCCCGGTAGGAGTGGCGCCGCGAGGGGGTGAAGAACGGGATCCTCGGTTGGGCAAGGGCCGGTCAGGTGGAGACCCGTCGGGCACGGCCCCGGCAGGCGCGGGCCCGGCAGGCGCGGGCTCGTGGGGGGCGGGGCTGTTGGGTGGGGGCTCGGGTGAGGAGCCGTCAGGCGCGGTCCAGTCAGCTGAGGGCTCGTCGGGCGCGGGCGTGTCAGGTGAGGAGCCGTTGGGCGTAGGCCTGTCGGGTGGCGGCTCGCCGGGGGAGAAGTCGTCGGGTAGGGAGCCGTCGAGACAGGCACGGTCGGACGAGGTGCCGTCGGGTGCGGAGGTATTGAGAGGGGAGGCGGTGCGTGGGAAGCCGTCGAGACGGGTGCCGTTGGGAGAGGCGTCGTTGGGTGGGGAGGTGTTGAGAGGGGAGGCGGGGGGTGGGTAGCCGCTGAAAGGAGAGGCGGTGGGTGGGGAGGTGCTGAGACAGGCGTGATCGGGAGAGGCGTCGTTGGGTGTGGCGGTGTCGAGGGGGGAGGTGGTGGGTGGGGGAGTGAGGGCGGTGTGGAGGGTGGGTTCGGTGAATTCGCGGCCCAGCACCGCCGCCATCCGCAGCACCTCGAGCACCCCCTCCGGCAGCCGCGACAACCGGCGGCGCACGGCTGCCCCCACCCCCGGCGGGATCGTCGCGAGAGGGGTCCCGCCCTGCCACAGGCGGGCGGTCTGTTCCACGAAGAACGGGTTGCCGCCCGTACGCCGGTGGATCTCCGTCACCAGCTCCTCGCCCGGGTCCACGCCCGTGGTGTGGGCCACCAGGCGGCCCACCTCCTCCCGGTCGAGCCCCGTCAGCGTCAGGATGGTGGCCTTGGCCTCCAGGGGCAGGCTCAGTGGCCCGTCGACCTCGGCGTCACGATAGGTGCCGATCACCAGCAGCCGCTCGAACCAGGCATGACTTACCACGAACTCCAGCAGCCGCAGCGAGGCCGCGTCCGCCCAATGGAGGTCTTCGAGCACGACCACCACCGGCCGCTCGCGGGAGGCGTCGACCAGCAGGCCGGTCACCGCGTCGTACAGCTCGAACCCGTCCGACCCGGCCAGGCCCGGAAAAGGGCTCTGCAGCGAAGCCCCGGGCGCGAGGCGGCGGACCACCTGCACCCACGGCCAGTAGCCCGGCGCGCCCTCGCCCTCCCAGCAGGCGCCGCCGAGCAGCCGGGCGCCCCCGCGGACGGCCTCCTCCGCCGCGCCCGCCACCAGGGCGCTCTTGCCGATCCCCGCCTCGCCGGTGACGAGCACCAGCGCGCCATGGCTGACGAGCGCGCGCGAGACCTCGCCGCGGAGCACGGCCGCGGGTCGCTCCCTCCCGATGAGCATCGCCATGCGGGCACCCTACGCGGCCGGGCCGACAATTCAGGGGGCCCGGGAGAGATGAAAGTTTCAGCGGGAATCCGCAGGTCGGCGGCGACACCCGCGTCCGCGGTTTGACGTGGACCCGCGCCCGTGCGATCAAAGCAGGCGCGGTTCAGTCACGTCGGGAAAGCGCTTACCAAACTAGGGAGGGCGACCTTGACATTCCGATCCCGTTCCACCGTGGTGGCCACAGCGATGGCCGCCGGGCTGCTGGCCGCTGTCACCGCGGCGCCTCCCGCGCAGGCCGCGCCGACGGACGGCAGCGGCCCCTGGCCCTCGAACACCGGCAGCGTGCATCTCACGTCGACCCGCAACGCCGGCACGTTCTTCGATGGCGGTATGAAGCGCTACTACGGCATCGGCGACGGCGGCCAGGGCGAGAGCCAGGACCCGATGTTCGTCGTGGCCAACGGCGGCACCATCCAGAACGTCATCATCGACGCCCCGGCCGGCGACGGCATCCACTGCGAGGGCTCGTGCACCATCCGCAACGTGTGGTGGAACGACGTGGGCGAGGACGCCGCGACGTTCAAGTCGTCCAGCTCGTCGGCGACCTACCTGGTGGACGGCGGCGGCGCCAAGTCCGCCTCCGACAAGGTGTTCCAGCACAACGGCGCCGGCACGCTGACGATCAGGAACTTCCAGGTGCACGGCTCGGGCAAGCTCTACCGCGCCTGCGGCAACTGCTCCACCTCCTACCGGCGGAACGTGGTCATGGACGGCGTCACCGTCCGCACCACCAAGGTCCTGGCCGGCATCAACACGAACTGGGGCGACACGGCCAGATTCAGCCGGATCACCGTGTACGGCAGCGCCACCATCTGCGAGAAGTACCGGGGCGTCCCCAAGGGCCAGGAGCCGGTGAAGATCGGATCCGGGGCCGACGGCGTGAACTGCATCTACTCCTCATCCGACATCACCTACCGGTGAACCCTTGAATGTTAGCGCTACCACAACCAGAGAGGCCCGAATGAAACGCCTGGCCGTCCTGCCCCTCCTCCTGATCATCACGTTCTTCTTACCCATCCAGAACGCCCTGGCCGACACGAACGTGGCCAGGACCGCGACCCCGTCCGCCTCCTACACCTCCTCTTGGGAGAGCGTGGCGGCCATCAACGACGGCATCGACCCGCCCAGCTCGAACGACACCGTCAACCGCCGCTGGGGCACCTGGCCCAACACCGGCACCCAGTGGGCCGAGCTCACCTGGACCTCGAACCAGACCCTCAAGGGCGCCGACGTCTACTTCTTCGACGACGCCGACGGCGTCCGCGTCCCCGCCTCCTGGAAGCTCCAGTACTGGAACGGCAGCGCCTACGTCGACATCTCCGCCTCGTACCCGATCGCCGTCAACGCCTACAACAAGGTGACCTTCACGCAGGTCAGCACCACGCGCCTGCGAATCCAGCTGCAGAGCGGCGCGGGCTCGGTCGGCCTGCTGGAGGTCAAGGCGTGGGCCCCCGACTCCGGCGGCGGCACCTCGACCTGGAACCCGCCCTCCAACCTGGTCACCCCGCTCAACGAGGTCTGGCAGCACGTCGAGAGCACGTACCCCAACCTGTACGGGTTCCGCAACTACGGCTGGGACCAGGTCATGGCCAACGGCGGCTCGATCAACTACTGCGTGCGCTGGGACACCACCGCCACGGTGACGGCGGCGCAGCGTGACCAGATCCACGCGGCGCTGGCCCGCCAGTTCAAGAAGTGGATGGACGTCATGGCCGGCCACAACGGCTGGCCCTACGCGAGCGTGCCGGTCAAGGTCGTGGGCTGGGCCGTACGGGATCGGGCGCAGCTGCAGTGGAGCGACAACTCCGTGGACATCTACGTCAACAACATCCGCGAGAACGCGCCCCAGTGCGCCGAGCCGTGCGGCCGGTTCTTCAACCAGAGCGGCCAGTACCCCAACTGCCCGGGCGGCGCCTCGCACCACTACGACATGTCGCTCTGGCTGACGGCCGGGTTCGGCGGGGGAGCCGGGGGCGACTGGGGACAGCGGATCGGCAGCGAGTACTACATGTCGAACCTCAACACCGACAACATCCACATCCTGCTGCATGAGATGGGCCACTCGTTCGGCCTGGACGACTTCTACGACTGGACTCCGACGGGCCAGTGCTGCTTCCTGATGAAGGCGGGCAGCGCGGCGCAGATCACGGAGTTCGACAAGTGGATGTTCCGGGACTGGTGGCGGCACCTGAAGAGCCGCTACGGCCTCTGACGAAAGACGGAAAGGGGGAGGGCGGCGGGGTCTCCGCCGCCCTCCTTCGTGCTATCCGACGGTGAGCTTGTAGTCACGCGTGACGGGGGCGCTCAGCTTGTCGTAGTCCCTGAGCTGGACGGTGAACTCGTACGACCCGGCCTTGGCGGGCTTGCCGGTGACGGCTCCGGTGAACCTGTCGAGGGTGAGCCCCTCCGGCAGAGCGCCGCCGGTGACCTGCCAGTCGTAGAACGGGACGCCGCCCTTGGCCTGGAGCCGCTGCTCGTAGGCGGTCCCGACCTTGGCCGCCGGGACGGCGGCGGTCTCGATCGAGGGCTTGAGGAACGGGGTCAGCTTGCGGTTGAGCTTCCAGCCGGCGTTCTCCGCGATCAGCAGCGACAGCTTGGTCAGCTCCCACCTGCGGGTCGGGAAGACGTGCCGCCAGCCGCCGCTCTGCCCGCTGAGCCGGTCCCAGTACGGGTCGTCGCCGGGCACGTGGTAGCTGGTGTCGAGCGGGACGGGGTAGCCCTGGTAGTCGATGACCTCCTGGCCGTCCTTGCCCTTGGAGGCCACGTAGTCGGCCATGCCCTGCCAGTCGCTGTGGAAGGCGACCGCGTGGCCGTACTCGTGCATGACCAGGCCCTCGATGTCGATCACCTGGCCGAGGTCGGTCTTCCACCAGTCCTCGTCCTTGAGCGAGGTGAACAGCTTCATCAGCTGCTCGTCGTACTCGAGGATCATGCTGGTCGAGCGGTGGTAGGGGGTGGGCTTGCCGTTCTGGGTGTGGAACTTGCCGTTGATGGTGGGGTAGCCGGTCGAGTACGGGGTCTGGATGCCGCGGAAGAACACGTACATGCCGTTGTACGGCTTGGCGTTGGAGACCTCGACCTCGTTCTGCCAGTCATCGCCCGGCAGCCGGTTGACCTCGTCGCCAGCCGGGACGGTGTCGAACGGCTGCAGGTCGAAGAACGCGAACCAGTTCCGCACCGCGGCCTCGGCGGCCTTGCGGACGCCGGGGTCCTTGAAGTAGCCGGTGATGTCGTCGTAGCGGTAGTCGAAGTCGATGGGGATCGTCGGCTTGAGCGGGGTCTTCTCGTCCTGCTGCACCCGGATCGGCATGGTCTGGGTGCCGGTGGCGCCGCTCGCGTCCGTGGTCTTCATGATCCACTGGTGCTGCTCGTCCTGGCCGCCGCTCTGCTTGGAGTGGATGGCCAGCCGCACGACCTCGCGGTCGGCGGGGCCGGTGAGCGTGAAGGACTTGGTCGCCCCGGCGGCCGTCAGCTCGCTCGGCATGTTGAACATCAGCCGGGACGTGCCCTTGGCCTGCAGATCCACCTTCAGCGGGTACTGGATGCCGGGGACCTTCGGCGCGCGCACGGTCAGCTCGATGTAGGGGTTGGCGAGGTAGCCCTGCCAGTCCACGAGCTGGACGCCGTAGTCGTTGACCTTGCGGTAGAAGATGTCGAACACGTCCAGCGCGGGGGCGGGCTGGCGTGCGGCGAGGCTGGGAGAGGGGACCGACAGCGCGCCGGCCAGGGCAGCCAGCGCGCTGAAGATGGCGATCTTCCGCATTGAACCCTTCTAGGTGTAGGCCTTCACTTCGAGCAGTCCCACCGAGGCTTGGCCGCTCTGCAGGACCACGCGTAGGCGTGTGGTGCTGATCGGGTTGAACGTGACCTTGTTGTAGGCGTTGATGGCGATCGGGTAGGTGCCGGGGACGTCGACGTAGGCGCTGCCGTTCCAGGACTGGAGCTTCCAGGAAGCGGGCAGGCGCACGCCGTCGGCGTCGTCGAAGAAGTAGACGTCGGCGCCCTTGAGGGTCTGGTTCGAGGTCCAGGTGAGCTCGGCCCACTGGGTGCCGGTGTTGGGCCAGGTGCCCCAGCGGCGGTTGACGGTGTCGTTCGAGCTGGGCGGGTCGATGCCGTCGTTGATGGCCGCCACGCTCTCCCAGGGGGAGGTGTACGACGCCGACGGGGTCGCGCTGCCGGCCACGTTCACCGAGGTGCCGCCGCCGCTGCCGACCGTCAGCTGGAAGGTCCTGGTCTGCGGCGTGCTGAGCTTGTCGTAGTCACGCAGCTGGACGGTGAAGCTGGACGTCCCGGCCGTGGTGGGGGTGCCGCTGATCGCGCCGGTGAACCGGTCGAGCGTGAGCCCTGCGGGCAGGGAGCCGCCGGTGACCTGCCAGTCGTAGAACGGCACGCCGCCCTTGGCCTGAAGGGTCTGGCTGTAGGCGGTGCCCGGCGTGGCCGACGGCAGGGAGGTGGTGACGATGGACGGCGGCAGGAACGGCGTGAGGTTGCGGTTGAGCTTCCACCCGGCGTTCTCCGCGACCAACAGCGCCAGCTTGGTCAGCATCCACCGGCGGGTGGGGAACATGTGGGTCCAGCCGCCGCTCTGGCCGCTGAGCCGGTCCCAGTACTTCTGGTCGCCGGGGATGTGGTAGCTGCTGTCCAGGGGGACGGGGTAGCCCTCGTAGGCGACGACGTCCGGGTCGTTGCCGCCGGACTGGACGTAGGAGCGCATCCCGGCCCAGTCGCTGTGGTAGGCGACGGCGTGGCCGTACTCGTGCATGACCAGGCCGTGCACGTCGAGCACCGAGCCGGCGATCTCCGTCTTGTACCAGTCCTCGTCGGCCAGGGAGGTGAACAGCTGCTTGCCGGCCTCGTCGTACTCGAAGATCATCGCCGTCGAGCGGTGCAGCGGGCCCGCGAGCTGCTGGCCGTTCCGGGTGCTGTACTTGCCGTTGGCGGCGGGGTAGCCGGTCGAGTACGGGGTCTGGATGCCGCGGAAGAACACGTACATGCCGTTGTAGGCGGCGTTGTTGGTGACGTTGATGGTGTTCTGCCAGTCGTTGCCCGGCAGGTGGTTGTTCTCCGCCCCGGCCGCCACGGTGTCGAACGGCTGCATGTCGAAGAACCTGAACCAGTCCTTCACCGCCTCCTCGGCGGCGGTCCTGAAGTTCGGCTGGTTGAAGTAGCCGGTGATGTTGTCGTAGCGGTAGTCGAAGTTGAGGGGCAGGCTGGGCTGCAGCGCGGTCTTCTCGTCCTGCTGCACCCGGATCGGCATCTGCTGCTGGGTCGTCGTGCCGGACCCGTCACGGATGTTCAGCTTGAGCGTGTAACTTTCATCCTGCCCGGGGCCCCGCTTGGAGTGGATCGCGAGGCGGAACACCTTCTGGTCGTTTGCGTTCGCGAACGTCAGCGTCTTGGTGGCACCGGTGGCGGTGAGCTGGCTGGGCAGGTCCATCATGAGCCTGGAGGTGCCCTCGGCCTTGAGGTCGATCGTGACGGGGTACTGGACGCCGGTCGGGGGTTTGACGGTGAGCTCGACGTACGGGTTGGCCAGGTAGCCCTGCCAGTCGACGAGCTTGACGCCGTAGTCGTTGACGGTCCTGCCGAACATGTCGACGACCGTCGCGGTGGGCGCGGCGGCGTGTGCGGGCTGCGACACGCCGGTGAGTAAGGAGGCGAGTAAGACTGCCGCCACGGTGACTCGCCTGGCGCCCTTGGCGGCAATCGGGGCGCTGCGGCATCCTCGGTCCATCCGGACTCCTTAAAGGATGGGAATAGGTTTTCCCTGGCGCACAGTAAGGTGTTACACAGCACCGGTCAACCCCATCCGCCACCCTTGCAGCGCCTTGCAGTGCTCCGCGCTACGGGGCGGCCCGGCGGGTCGACTCGCGCAGGACCAGGCTGGCCGGGACGATCGTGACGCCGCCGGTGACGGGCTTGCCCGCGATGACGTCCAGCAGGTGGCGGGCCGCCATCCGGCCGATCTCCCCGAGGTTCATGTCCACGGTCGTCAACGGCGGCCGGCACCCCAGCGCCATCGGCTCCCAGTTGTCGAACCCCACCAGCGCCACGTCCTCGGGGACCCGTCGCCCCCGCTCGCGCAGCGTCTCCGCGACCCCGCGGGCGATCTGGTCGCTCCCGCAGAAGATGGCGTCCACGTCGGGCGCGGCGTGCAGCAGCACGTCGGCTCCCTGCCGCCCCCATTCCTCGCTCCACTGCCCGTACAGGATCTCGCCCGCGGGCGACAGCCCGGCCGAGGCGAGGGCGGTGGTCAGGCCCTGGGCGCGCCGCCGCGCGGCCTGGAAGCGCTGCGGCCCGGTGACGTGGCCGATGCGGGTGCGGCCCGTCGCCATGAGGTGGCGGGCGGCCAGCGCCCCGCCGCCCTCGTCGTCCGGGATGATCGACACGTCCGAGTCGTCGGTCGACTGCGTCATCGCGTACACGACGGGAACGGGCAGGTCACGGCCGATGCCGGCACGCGGCTCGGTGCGCCGGCCCGTGACGATGATGCCCTCGACGCGCCTGGCCAGCAGGCGCTCGACGTAGTGCCGCTCCCTGATCGGGTCGTCGCGCGTGTCGCACATGAACACCGAGATCTGCCCCGCGCCCAGCGCGTCCTCGGCGCCCAGCATCACCGGGATGCTGAAGCGGCCGAAGCTGTCGCCCGTGACCAGGCCCACCGTGTACGTGCGGCCCGCCAGCAGCCCCTGGGCGAGCGGGTTGGGACGGAAACCGAGCCGTTCGGCGGCGGCGAGCACCCGGTCGCGGGTCTCGTCGCGCATCCGGCCGCGGCCGTTGAGCGCCTTGGACGCCGTGCCGATCGACACGTCCGCGGCCGCCGCGACGTCCCTGATCGTGATGGTCTTCGCCGTCCCATCCGAAGGACTGGTCAACCGAGTCCCCTTTCGCGCACAAGCATCCGCTCTTGACCTGTGATGTATCACACCTTACCCTCCGTTTGAGAAAACCTATTCCCAAGGTTTTCTCAGCGAGGCCCCGAGGTTGAGGTTAGAGGAGCTCGATGCATCAGAGTCCTGTCGTTCCGTCCAGTCGGGCACTGTGGCGGCCGATCGGCATCAATGACGTCGTCATCACCGGCGGCCCGTTCGCGCGATGGCAGCGGATCAATCACGAGGCCAGCATCCCGCTGGGACTGGAGCAGATGGAGCGTTCGGGCGTGCTGCCCAACCTCCGCCGCGCCGGAGGCGAGGGCGAGGGGCCCTTCCAGGGCTACCGCTTCCAGGACTCCGACCTCTACAAGCAGCTGGAGGCGATCGCCTGGGAGTACGTCCGCGCCCCTGAGCCAGAGTACGCCGAGTTCGCCGACCAGGCCGCGGCCGTGCTGAAGAAGGCCCAGCGTGACAACGGCTACCTCAACTCGCACTACCAGGTCGTCAAGCCGGACAAGATCTACGCCGAGCTCGAGTACAGCCACGAGATGTACTGCGCCGGCCACCTGTTCCAGGCGGCGGTGGCGGCCGCCCGCGCCGGGATCGGCGACGGCGTGGTCGAGGTCGCCAGGCGCTTCGCCGACCACCTGGTGGAGGAGTTCCTGACCGGCGGGAACGACGGCATCGACGGCCACGCCGAGGTCGAGACCGCGCTGGTCGAGCTGTACCGGCTGACCGGCGAGCGCACGTACCTGGAGCTGGCGTCCAAGCTGCTCGACAACCGCGGCAAGGGCCTCATCAAGGACAGCGGCATGGGCATGCTGTACGCCCAGGACCACCTGCCGGTCCGCGAGGCCGACACCGCGGTCGGGCACGCCGTTCGCCAGCTCTACCTGGAGGCCGGCATCGTCGACGTCTACCTGGAGACCGGCGACGAGTCGCTGCTGGAGTGCTCGCTGCGCCGCTGGGAGGACATGGTCGCCACCAAGACGTACATCACCGGCGGCCACGGCTCGCGCCACGACGGCGAGGCGTTCGGCGAGCGGTACGAGCTGCCGTCCGACCGCGCCTACAGCGAGAGCTGCGCCGCCATCGCGAGCATCCACTGGAACTGGCGGCTGCTCCTGGCCACCGGCCACGGCCGCCACGCCGACCTGATCGAGCGCACGCTCTACAACGCCTTCGCCGCCTCCACGTCGGCCGACGGCGTGCGCTTCTTCTACGTCAACCCGCTCCAGCGCCGCGCCGACCTCGTCGAGGACGCCTATCTCGGGCGGCGCAGGGAATGGTTCGCGTGCGCCTGCTGCCCGCCGAACATCATGCGCCTGGTGGCCTCGCTCGGCTCCTACCTGGCCACGACCACCGACGCCGGCCTGCAAGTGCACCAGTACGTCCCCGGCACCGTGAACGGCCGGGTCCGGATCGAGACCGACTACCCGTGGGACGGGCTCGTCCGCATCACGATCGAGGGCGAGGGCGAATGGGAGCTCGCGCTCCGCATCCCCGCCTGGAGCGAGAACACCTACATCGATGACCTTCCCGCCCGAGCCGCCGAAGACGGATATTTCCGCATCCGTCGTCAGTGGCGTCAGGGCGACACGGTCGAGCTCCGGCTCGACATGACACCCAGGCTCGTCCACCCCCACCACAGGATCGACGCGGTGCGGGGCAGCGTGGCCCTGGAACGCGGACCGCTCGTCTACTGCTTCGAGCAGGCCGACCAGCCCGAGGGCGTCGAGGTGGACGACCTCGCCCTGAGCCCGCAGGCACCCCTGCGTCCCAAGCCCGTGGACGACCTCCCGGGCGTCGGGCGCACCGTACTGATCGAAACCGACGCCGTCGCCGTGGACCAGCCGCGCGGCGGATTGCCGTACACCACGAAACCCCTGGCGACCAGCACCAGCGTGACCGCGACCGCCGTCCCCTACTTCCAGTGGGACAACCGGGACGGCGGCCCGATGCGGGTCTGGATCCCCCTCGCGTAAGGAAAGACGCGGATGAGAAGACGCGACCTGTTGAAGCTGGGCGGGCTCGCCGCCCTCGGCACTGCGGCTGCGGCCTGCGGTGGCGGCTCGGGCTCCGGCTCGGGCGGCAAGAACGTGCAGCTCCAGTTCATGTACTGGGGCTCGACGTTCGAGAAGGCCGCCGTCGAGCGGATGCTCAAGCAGTACGAGCAGAAGCACGCGGGGGTGACGGTCAAGCCGCTCTACACGCCCGACGAGTACGACGTGAAGCTCAACACGCTCGTGGCCAGCAACCGGCTCCCGGACGCCGGGTACGTGCCGCTGGCGATGTCGTACCGCCTGGGCCAGCAGGGCAAGCTGGTCAACCTGTTCCCCTATTTGAAGAAATATCCACAGCTGGCCGGATACCTGCCGGACGCGTACCTGTGGAGCGGTCAGGACAACCTGCACGGCGTCGCGACCGCGAACGAGATCGAGCTGCTGTGGTACAGCAAGTCCGCCGTCGCGGCCGCCGGGGTGACGCCGCCCGCCGACGCCGCCTCCGCGTGGACGTGGGACCAGCTCGTCGAGAACGCCTACAAGCTGACCATCGACCAGAACGGCAAGCACCCGGACGAGTCCGGCTTCGACCCCAAGCAGATCAAGCAGTTCGGCATCTCCAGCAGCATCACCTACGGCGCCGCCTGGTACGGGTTCCTGCGCAGCAACGGCGTCGACTTCGCCGACGAGGCCGGCAAGAAGTGCCTGCTCGACTCGCCCGAGGCGATCCAGGTGTTCCAGAACCTGCAGGACCTCATCTACAAGCACCGCGTCGCCCCCGGCCCGGGCCAGCTGGCCGCGACCGGCGACGACGTGCCCGGCACCAACATCCTGCTCAAGACCAAGCGGGTGGCGATGGTGGTGGACGGTCACTGGAGCCTGCTCGACATGAACGAGAGCAAGGTCGACTACGGCATCGGCGTGCTGCCCAAGTACAAGGAGCCGTTCACCTCCTCCCAGGTGGCGGGCGCCTCGGCGGTGTTCGCGGGCTCCAAGCACGAGCAGGAGGCGGTCGAGCTGTTCGCCTTCCACAATGACCCGCGCTACGTCGACCTGTTCGCCAAGGGCCTGTGGATGCCCCAGGAGAAGAAGTACTACGAGGACCAGGCCTCCATCGACTCCTGGACCAAGAACGAGCTCCACCCGGCGGAGTTCCGCACGGCCGTGGTGGACTACGCGCGCGACCACGGCGTGCCCACGTTCGGCAACCGCGTCAAGAACATGTCCACCATCTCCAGCGACGTGCTCACCCCCGCCCTCCAGGAACTCGAGACCGGCAAGCGCCCGGCCGCCGAGATCCTCAAGGCCGTCGCGCCGAAGATCTCCAGCATGCTCCAGGGCTGGCAGCACACCCAGGAGCTCTGATGCGCCGCCTCGAAGCACGATGGGGCGTCCTGATGGCGCTGCCCGCCATCCTCGGGTTCGTCATCTTCACGATCGGGCCCATGGTGGCGTCGGCGTTCTTCAGCCTGACCGACTGGACGATCGGGTCCAGCCCGAACTTCGTCGGGCTGGACAACTACGCCACCATGGTCCAGGACGAGCTGTTCTGGAAGTCGCTGTCCACCACCACGTACTACACCCTCGGCGCGGTGCCGCTGGTGCTGATCGTCAGCTTCGCCGTGGCCATGCTGCTCAACCAGAAGGTGCGCGGCCTGGCCATCTGGCGGACGATCTTCTACCTGCCGACGCTCGTCCCCGCCATCGCCAACGTCGTCCTGTGGATCTGGATCTTCAACCCCGACTTCGGCCTGCTGAACTCCCTGCTCCGGCAGGGAGGCCTGCCGGGCTCGCAGTGGATCTACGCCGAGTCGACCGCGGTGCCGTCGATGATCATCATGAGCACGTGGGGCTTCGGCAACACCATGGTGATCTTCCTGGCGGGGCTGCAGGGCGTGCCGAGGCACCTGTACGAGGCCGTCTCGATCGACGGCGGCGGCGCGTGGCGGCGCTTCTGGCACGTGACGCTGCCGATGATGACGCCGACCATCTTCTACAACCTGGTGGTCGGCGTGGTCGGCACCTTCCAGGTGTTCAACCAGGCGTACGTGATGACCGAGGGCGGCCCCAACCACGCCACGCTCTTCTACGTCTACTACCTGTTCCGCAAGGCGTTCACCGAGAGCGAGATGGGCTACGCCAGCGCCCTCGCCTGGACCCTGTTCATGATCATTATGGTGGTCACGTTCCTCATGTTCAGAAACGCCCGCCGCTGGGTCTACTACGAGATGGCAGGCGCGCGATGACCGCCCTGGCGACACCGGACAAGACCACCGCGCGCGGCGTGGCCCCGACCCAGGGGCTGCGCAAACCGCGCAGGTACGGCCGGATCCTGCTCTACTTGGCGCTGGTGGCGGGGTCGATCCCGACCCTGCTGCCGTTCGTCTGGCTGGTGCGCAGCGCGCTCATGCAGGACGCGCAGATGTTCGTCTCGCCGCCCCAGTGGATCCCCTCGCCGTTCCAGTGGTCGAACTTCAGCGAGTCCCTCACGACCCAGCCGTTCGGCCGCTACTTCCTCAACACGCTGGTCATCGCCGTCATCAGCGTCCTGGGCACCGTGCTGACCTGCGCGGTGGCGGCCTTCAGCTTCTCCAGGCTGCGCTGGCGCGGGCGCAACATCGTGTTCGCGCTGCTGCTGAGCGGCGTGATGCTGCCGTACGCGGTGACGCTCATCCCGACGTTCGTCATGTGGCAGGAGCTGGACGCGATCGACACCATCGCGCCGCTCACGGTCCCGAGCTGGTTCGCCGGGGCGGGCGGGGGAGTGTTCAACATCTTCCTGCTACGGCAGTTCTTCCTGACGATCCCGTTCGAGCTGGACGAGGCCGCCTACATCGACGGGGCCTCGCCGTGGCGGGTGTTCTGGACGATCATCATGCCCCTGTCCAAACCCGCGATCATCGTCGTGACGATCTTCACGTTCATCGGCACCTGGAACGACTTCCTCGGGCCGCTGCTGTACCTGCAGAACGAGGAGAACTACACGCTGTCGCTGGGGCTGGCGTCGTTCCAGAGCATGTACATCACCCAGTGGGGCTACCTCATGGCGGCCTCGGCGGCCATCATCGCGCCGATCATCGCGCTGTTCTTCTTCATGCAGCGCTACTTCATCGAGGGGGTCACCCTGACGGGCATCAAGAACTAGGCGCGAAGCCCCCTCATTCCTCCCAGACGGGGAGGAGGGGCAGGCCGCGCGATCGGCGGGCTTCGTCCACGAAGCGCTGGATCAGGTCGGTCTTGCCGCGGGTGTAGGCCAGGCCGTCCGGGTCGCCGTCGGCGAGGGCGCGCTTCAGGGCGGCGTACTCGGCGGCCGCATGCGGGTCGGCCCTCAAGTGATCGCGGAGCAGGCGCTCGTTGCGGCTCTCCCACGTGTCGGCCGTCACCACGTGCAGGTGATGGCTGCGGCGGCCCCGCTCGGCCCGCTCCGGCCAGGCCGGGTCGTAATCGATCACGTCGATCGGCATCTCGCCATCCTCGTCCGCTCCGCTACCGACGCGACCAATGATCGCCTGTGCCGTGGCGGCGCGCCACGTCGCGCGCCCTCTCCAGCATGACGAGGGCGCGAGGGGAGCCGGGAAGGCGCTCGGCCAGCGCCTCCAGGACGGTGAGCAGCACGCGCGCCGGGATGCCGCGCGCCGTGAGGACTTCCGCCATCCAGCCCGCGAAGGAGGAGAACAGCTCGGGGTCGTCGACGTACAGGGCGGCCCGCAGGTAGTCGACGATGGCCGCGACGTCCTCGGCGGCGTGTTCGAGCCGGCGCTCCGCGTAAGCCGACGCCGTCTCGGGGACGCGCCGGGTCAGCTCCGCCACGACGCCCCTCACCAGGTCCGCGGCGGACCCGGTGAGGGCGGCGTACTCGGGGCCGGCCAGGTGCGGCGGCGGCCCGTCGGTGCCCCGGCGCGGCGGCGGCCCGCCGGCCAGGAGGTCGGCGGCGGCGCACGCGTCGGGGGCCCAGGCGTCGGCTCCGAGCAGCCGGGCATAGCGCCCGTCCGGGCCGAAGGCGGCGCCACCGGCCAGCACCGGCGTGCCCGCGGCCTGGCACGACGTGATCGCCGCGTGCGCGGCGGGCAGCCGGGGCGCGAGCGAGCCGGACAGCGCCACCGCGTCCGGGTCCGTCCGGTGCAGGTGGGCGACCAGGTGTGGCGTGGGCACCTGCGCGCCCAGGTAGTCGACGTGCCAGCCGCGCAGGCGCAGCACCTCGGCCAGCAGCCGCGCCGGGAACGCATGCCACTCGCCGTGGACGCAGGCCACCGTGACGCGGCCCCTGTCGGGCTTCCCCCGTGCGGAAGGTTGATGGGCGAGAGTGGCGAGCACGCGCTCGTTGACGGCCGTGGCGGTGTGCTCCTGGGCGACCGTGATGCGGTTGGCCGCCCACTCCCGGCCGACGCGCGACTGCACCGCGGCGACCACGTCCAGCAGCAGGGTCTCCATCGGCATCCCGGCGTCGAGCGCGGCCAGCGCCGCGCCGGCGGCGGCGTACTCGTCCCCGGCCGTCGCCGCCGCCCACAGCGTCTCGACGCGTTCCTCGACGTCGTGGGTCATGGCAGCCCGCGGTGAGACGGCTCGCGGGGCGCGGTGATGGCGACGACCGCCATGTCGTCGTGCTCGCCACCGCCGACCCACTGGCAGGCCAGCATCTGGACGCGGTCGGCCAGGGCTTCCGGGGGCATGCCGGCACACTGCCGCAGCTGCTCGCACAGCCGATCCTCGCCGAAGAACTCGTCGCCGAGCGGGCCGCCCCTGGCCTCGACGATGCCGTCGCTGTAGAGCAGGCACGTCTCCCCGGGCTCCAGCAGCACCGACTCGGTGACGCTGGTGATGTCCTCCACCAGGCCGATCAGCGTGCCGACGGCGTGGACCGGCTCCACGCGGCCGTCGTTGCGCAGGATCAGCGGCGGCGGGTGCCCGGCGCTGGTCAGCCGCAGCACGACCTGCTGCTCGCGGCGCTCGATCGAGGCCAGGACGAGCGTGACGAAGCTCGTCGGGTCTCCGTGGGTGAGCAGCACGCCGTTCAGCAGTTCGAGCACCCGATGGTGGTCGTCGGCCAGTGGCACCAGGGCGCGCAGGATGTTGCGGATCTTGCCGGTGAGCACGGCGGCATCGAGGCCCTTGCCGGACACGTCGCCCAGCACCACCAGAGACTCCCGGCCGGAGCCGCCGACGGGATGCACGTCGTAGAAGTCGCCGCCGACGCGTTCGCTGTCGCCCGCGGGCCGGTAGCGGGCCGCCAGCTCGATGCCCTCCAGCGGCGGCGCCACGGGCGGCAGCAGCTCGGCCATCAGGGTCTCGGCGATGGCCGCCTGCTCGGCGTACAGCCTCGCGACCGAGATCGCCGCGCCGGCCCACGCGGTGAACAGCGGCACGAACACCTTCTCTCCGTCCGAGAACCCGGCCTGAGGGGTACGGCGCAGGAGCACCAGCGCGCCCGCGGGCAGGCCGTGGCCGGGCAGCGCGGTCACCGCCACGGAGCCCACCTCGCCGCCCTGCTCGCGCAGCACCCAGGAGGGGGCCTCCGCCGGCTCGATCCACCGGGTGGGTGCCGGAGGGAAGCCCTGCAGCGCCTCCGCGAGCCCCGGGACCGCACGGGGATCGATGGACGTGCGCTCCCGGGACACCTCTCCCCGCGGACCGCAGTGGACGATCGCGTACTGGCGAGGGGCCAGCTGTGTGACGACCAGCGCGGCGTCGGCGAGCCGCCGGGCGGCCAGGCGCGCGGTCGCCTCCAGGCAACGCTCCAGGTTCAGCGAGGACTGCAGCTCGACGGACGCCTCCACCATGAACGCGGTCCACTCCCGCTCGGCGCGCAGCTCCTCGACGGCCCGCTGGTCATCGTCGACGTCGACGAGCCACCACGTGACCCGATCGCGGTCGGCGTGCACGGGATGCGCCTCGAACACCGACCCGCCGACCGGCCCACGGGCCCTCTGATCGACATGGAGCCCGGCGCCGACCTCGCGATGGGCCCGCGACAGCCAGGCCGGGGCGACCCGCTCCAGCGGTACGCCGATGACCGAGCCGACGAGAAGCAGCCGGGCCGCCTTGTTCGCCTGCTCGACGATGCCGGCGGTGTCGACCGTCAGCATCGGGTACGGCGCGTCTTCCCACACCATCCCGATCGTGCCTCGCCCCAGACCCCTCTTCAGATCCGTCACTCTACGTGCTGCGGGCCGTGACTTTCGTCACGGCATGTGGTTCTTTGCAGTATCTTTCACGCCTTGCTGGCCGACCCTGCCCCGCAGCTTGCCGTTATTGCGAGAAATCGATTTCTCGCTCAGGGCTAGTGCATCGCGGCGAGAAGTGCGAGTTTGTCGGCGTTGTCAGTGCCCGGGGCCGGGTGGTAGACGACAAGCGTCTGGCCTGACGTGCCGCCGACGCCCAGCCTCTCCCGGTTCAGCCGCAGGCCACCGACCTGCGGGTGGTCGATGTGCTTGGGCGCGCCTTCGCACGCCACCACGTCGTGGCGGGCCCAGAGCCGGCTGAAGCGAGGGCTGGCGAGGGAGAGCTCGCCGACGAGTTCGATGAATCGGGGGTCGTCCGTGTCGGTGCCGACGGACTCGCGGAAACCGGCGACCATGCCGGCGGCGGCGCTCTCCCAATCCGGGTAGAGGGCCTGCTCGGCGGGGTCGAGGAACACGTCACGCAGGCGGTTGGCCCCCGCCACGAGGCGCGGCGACAGGGCGGTCGCCAGAGTGTTGGCGGCGAGGACGTCGAAGTAGCGGCCCTCGACGTAGGCGGGGAGCGGGAGCGTGGCGACGAGCTGGGCGATGCCCGGCGGGACGGTCTCCTTCCGTGGGCGGCGCCGGTGCCGCCGGGGTTTGCCGGCGCCGAGGCGCAGCAGGTACGCCGTCGCGTCGTCGTCGAGCCGCAGCACGCGGGCCAGGGCTTCGAGGACCTGCGCGGAGGGGTTGCGGTCGCGGCCCTGTTCCAGACGCAGGTAGTAGTCGGCGCTGATGCCGGCGAGCATCGCGACCTCTTCCCGCCGCAGGCCCGGCACGCGCCGCACCCCTGAGACGGGGATGCCGACCTGTTCGGGAGTGACGAGCTCGCGGCGCGCGCGCACGTAGTCACCCAGCAGGTTCGATTCGCTCATCTCTGCACTGTAATTTGCGCGGCTGCCTGCTTCCTGGTCCTGTCACCCCCAGGATCGCGGGGGCTCTGGCTCCGTCTGGGCCTGGTCAGCAGCCTGGGGAACCATGTCAACATATTTGCTGGTACACGGTGCCTGGCACAGCGGACAGTGCTGGGAGCGGGTGGTCCCGCTGCTGGCGTCGGCCGGGCACCGGGTGGTCGCGCCGTCGCTGACGGGCTTCGGCGACAAGGCGCATCTGCTCAGTCCCGAGGTAGGGCTGGACACGCACGTCGACGACATCGTCGGGCTGATCGACGAGGAAGACCTCACCGAGGTGATACTCGTGGGGCACAGTTACGCCGGGCTGGTCATCTCGTCCGCCGCCAACCGGGTCCCTGATCGGATCGCGCACCTGGTCTACCTCGACGCGATGGTCCCGGAGGACGGCGAGAGCGCGGCCGACGTCCGGCCCGTGACCAAGACTCTGATCGACCGCGCCGCGCGGTCCGGCAGCGCCTGGCGGATCCCGCCGATGCCCGAGCTGCCGCCGCCCGCGGGCCTGTTCGGGGTCACCGACCCGGCGGACGTCGCCTGGCTGCGCTCGATGCTCTCGGACCAGCCGGTGCGCTGCCTCCAGCAACCGGTCCGGCTGGACAACCCGGCCGCGAACACGATTCCGCGGACCCACATCCACTGCACCGTCGGCATGCCGGAAGGCATCACCCGTCGGCCCGTCCCCGCGATACAGCCCAACGGCACCGCGGCACAGGTGTGGGAACTGGCGACCGGCCACGACTGCATGATCACCATGCCGGTCGAGCTCTCCGAGCTACTGCTCAAGCTCGGCTGACCGTTTCTCCCAGTGGGGTTCCAGGAGGGCGTCGACGGCCGGGTCGCCCGTGGGCGGGCCCAGGCGGGTGGGCGCGCCCGCCTCCAGGAGCGCTGCGACCGTGCCGAGGTAGTCGCCGTCCTCCGCGCGGTTGTTGCGCAGCCCCCACAGCGCGCAGTCCAGCGGCGTCGGGCCCTCCTCGTCGAAGGCGCGGTCGTCCAGATCGGCGCCGCGCTCGATCAGCAGCCGTACCGTCGCCGTGCGGCCGTGCATGGCGGCCTGGTCGAGCGGCGTGAAGTTGCTCCAGCCGCGCGTGTCCACCGCCATCCCGGCGTCCAGCAGGGACCGCACCACGTCGGTACGCCCCAGCAGGGCGAACTGGCCCAGCGCCCAGCCGTAGTCCCCGGTGTCCGCCGGGTTGCCGAGGGCGGGCGGCGGCGCGGCGGGCAGACGCGCCGACTCGCCCCGGGCCACCGCCAGGACGGCGGCGTCCACCGGGTCCAGGTCGGCCGTCGCGCCACGCGAGGCCAGCAGCTCGTACGCCGCCAGGTGACCGCAGCGGGCGGCCAGCGCGAGGGGGCGGCGGCCGATGTCCCAGCGGTCCCACGGCAGGTTCACCTCGGCCCCGGCGTCGAGGAGCATCGTCAGGATGGTGACGCCTCGGCCGCGGGCGATGGCGTGGTGCAGGGCGCGGCAGGCGTTCACGTCGGCGCCCCGGTCGAGGAACCAGCGCAGCCCCGCCGCGTCCTCGAAGTCCAGCTTGTGCACCACCATGCGCTCGAAGCCGGGCCGGTGGAGGAGGTCGAGGAATGCCGTGTCCGACTGCTCGCACGCGTGGTAGAAGGCGTCCTCGTCCGGGGGCGCGCCGCGCTCCACGAGGAGCCGGACCAGGGCCGGGTCACCCCGCTCCACGGCGTCGAACAGCGCCGTCTGCCTGCCGCCCCGCTCCACGGTGTGGCTCCCCGGGTCGGCGCCCGCGTCCAGCAGGAGCCGGGCGCACTCGCGTACCCGCTCGGCGGGCGCGACGGCCCGCCGCAGCAGCACCAGCAGCGGCGGGAGCCCGCCGACCGGCTCACCGGCCGGGAGGAAGGCCGCCAGCGCGGCCGGATCGGCCAGGACGAGCGCCCGCTCGACGCCCTCCAGGGCGGCGACGCGTACGTGCTCGACCAGCTTCGGCCAGCTCGGGAAGCCGTACTCGCGGGCCAGCTCGAACTGCGCCCGGCTCAGCGGGACGCCGCGGGCACGCTTGCGGTGTTTGGCCTGCTTGCGCAGGTGCTCCAGCGAAGGGCGCTGGGGAAGATCGGACACGGCGAACCTCCGGCTGCCCGGGTCCGCGAGCTCGGGCCGGGGTCCGTCGGCCACAACCGGGTGTGTCGCCGGTGGGATGATCCCTTCCCCGCGGACTGGACGCGCCCGGCAACGCCCTCCCATCCTAGCGGGGGGCCGCGCCGAGGCACGGCCCCCGGGTGTCAGAGCGTGATCGGCACCCGCGCGCCCGTGCGGGCCGACTCCAGGGCCGCGGTGACCATGGCCAGGCTGCGGATGTTGTCGTGGCACTCGCCCTGCGGCGCCTGCCCCGTACGCAGCCCCGTCACGAACTCCTCCAGCCCCTCGGCCAGCCCCTGGAAGCGCCGGCGGCCGGGGAAGGCGTCGGCCTCCGGCGGGTGCGACCGCACCACGTGCCCCTCGGCCGCCTCGGCCGTCGGATCACCCTTGCCGTCCCAGCGGGCCGTCCCACGAGGGCCGGCCGCCCGCCAGCTGCCCGTCCACGACGTCGCCTGGCCCGGCGCCGACCAGCTCCCGGCGAACGTGTAGCGCAGCCCGCCGGTCATCTCGAAGATCGCGGTCGCCGAGCACGCCCCCGGATACCACGTCCACGACGGCCGGAACGACTCGCAGTAGACGGACACGGGATCCGTCCCCGACACCGCCCGCGCCGCGTCGAACAGGTGGATCGCCATGTCCTGTAACAGCGGATGCTCCAGCGTCCCCAGGAACGCCGGCCCTCGGTAGGGCATGAAGAACTCCGAGGTCAGCACCCCCAGCGGCCCCAGGTCGGCCACCGTGCGCCGGAAGGCCACCAGGGTCTGCATGAAACGGCGGTTCTGGTTGACCGCGAACAGCCGCCCCGCCTCGTCGGCCGCCCGGACCATGGAGCGGGCCTCGTCCAGGGTGACCGCCATGGGCTTCTCGCTCAGCACCGACACCCCGCGCCCCAGCGCCGTGACCGTCACGTCGTGGTGGGCCTGGGGGACGGTGCAGTTGACGATGAAGTCGGGCTCCTCGCCGTCGAGCACGGCGGTCAGCGAGGCGCTGACGGGCAGGTCGTCGAGGCCGAGCTCGGCGGCGGAGGCCCGGGCGCGCTCCTCCACCACGTCCACCCAGCCCACCAGCTCGGTGCCTGGGTGGGCGAGCAGCTCGGGCGCCCACTGGCCGCCGATGTAGCCCGCGCCGACCACCACACCGCGCAGCGGCCTGTCCTCCTTGACGGTGTCGAAGGTCACGCGGCCCCCTACCACTGGATGGGCGTGTGGGCGTTCTGGAGCGGCTCGCCCACGCCGTCCGGCGGGGCGGCCCACAGGACGGCGTTGGCGAGCACCCGCCGCACGTCGGGGTGGTAGTAGACGGGATATTCCTGGTCGCCGGGGCTGAAGTAGAAGATCTTGCCCAGGCCCCTGCGGAAGCAGCAGCCGCTGCGGAACACCTCGCCGCCGCTGAAGTTGCTGATGAACACCAGCTCGTCGGGCTCCGGGATGCCGAACGGCTCGCCGTACGTCTCCTGCTGCTCGATGATCAGCGGACGGGGCACGCCCTGCGCGATCGGGTGGCCGGGCGCGACCGTCCAGACCAGCTCGCGCTCGCCGGCGTCGCGCCAGTTGATCGTGCAGGTGGTGCCCATCAGCGCACGGAAGATCTTGGAGTAGTGGGCCGAGTGCAGCACCAGCAGGCCCATGCCGCCCAGCACGCGCCGCCGCACGCGTTCGACGACCTTGTCGTCGACCTCCTCGTGCGCCATGTGGCCCCACCAGGTCAGCACGTCGGTGCCGGCCAGGACCGCGTCGGTCAGGCCGTGCTCGGGCTCGTCGAGCACGGCGGTGCGGGTGCGCACGCGGTCGCCCAGCAGCTCGGTCAGCCCCTCCGCGATGGCGCCGTGCATGCCGTCGGGATAGATGCGGCGTACCGCCTCCTCGCGCGGCTCGTGGTAGTTCTCGCTCCAGACAGTGACGTTGACCGCCATGCGTTTCCTTCCTGGCCGTACGGGCGCAAGATCAGCGTACGTCGCCGCCTGCCGTCTCCGACAGCACCCGCACGTCCCACGGCCCCAGCGGCAACTCGGCGCCGGCCTCGTGGGCGGAGCCGTCGAGCACATCCCGTACCGGGACCGGTACCCGCACCGACGCGGGCTCCCACGCCCAGTTGTGCAGGAAGCGAACCCGCCGCCCGTCGCGCGCGGTGGCGCCGGTCGAGGTGACGCCGGACGGCAGGTCCGACCAGGGGCCGGGCGCCGGCACCAGCCGGCGGAACAGGGCCTCGGCCAGCGCCGCGTTGGGGACGGTGCCGACATAGGTGATCCGCCCCTGCCCGTGCGCGCGGGTGGTGATCGCCGCGAACCGCCCGAAGTGCGGGTGTTCGTAACCGGCCAGGACCTCCGCCCCGTCCGTCTGCAGGCCGTCCGCCCACCGGGTGCCCGCCGCGCCCTCCGGGAACGCCCTGCCTCTCACTGGGCCCGTGACCGGCACGTCCTCGGTCAGGTTGCTGAACTCGTCGTACCAGGCGCCCGCGGCGTCGGCCAGCCTGCCCGGCTGGACGTCCCTGCGGGCCCGGGCCTCGGCGTCGGCGTAGCCGGTGCGCGGCCCGACCACCAGGTGCCCGCCCGCTGCCGCGTACGCCGTCAGCCAGTCCAGCGTGGCGTCGTCGGCCACGTACAGCCCGGCGGCCACCAGCACCGGGTGCCGTGCGGTCAGCGCGCCCGGCTCCTCGGCGACCGCCTGGGCGGCGTGCAGCACCCGCACCTGGCAGCCGGCGTCGAACGCGCCACGGTAGAACGGCTCGAAGATGCCCTGGTAGGAGCGCTCGTCCGGCCCGCCGTCCGGCCGCCCGAGCGCGGGCTGGGCGCTCAGCGCCCACTTGCTCGGCGTGGAGTAGAGCATCGTGACGTCGGCGTCCGGGACCAGCCCCTCGACCAGCTCGCCCGCCGTCTCCAGTTCGGCCCCGATCCGGGCGATCTCCCGGTACGTGCGCCCCGGCCGCCCGCTGTGCGGCAGCACGCCGCCCCAGTAAGTCTCCGTGCCGAACACCAGGGTCCGCCACTGCCAGTACTCGATCATGGAGGCGCCGCGGGAGACGAGCGCCCACGCGGCCTGCCGCCACTGGCCGTCGTAGGCGGGCTGGTTCACCCAGGGCGCCCCGATGGCCTGCGCGTTCGTCTCGGTCACCAGGAACGGCTCCTGGCGGGAGGAGAACATCCGGTCCGCGCTGAGGTACAGCGCCCAGGTGTTCCTGGTCATCCAGCTCTGCGGAGCGTCCTGCGGCGCGGGCAGCGCGAAGCCGTCCTGCATCGTGTAGTACGGGTTGCCCGCGGTGACGTCGAGCCGCCGGGTCAGCTCGTCGTCGGCCACCCCGGGCCGGTCGTAGGCGATGCACGTGGTGACGAACTGCTCGGGACGGGCGTACTCGCGCACGATGTCCGCCTGCCAGGCGATGAACTCGGTCACCTGGTCGGCCTGGAAGCGCCGCCACGCCTGCGTGTACTGCGGCTGGGCGTTGCCGTCCGGCCGCCACAGGTCGGCCCAGTCCGACAGCCGGTGCGACCAGTAGACCAGGCCCCATTCCCGGTTCAGCGTCTCCACGTCGCCGTAACGCTCGCGCAGCCAGTCGACGAACCGCTGGAAGACGCCGTGGTTGTGCAGCAGGTGCAGGCCCGGCTCGTTGTCGACCTGGAAGCCGATGACCGACGGGTGGCCGGCGTAGCGCTCGACGACCTTGCGGGTGATCCGCTCGGCGTGGAAGCGGAAGGCCGGGTGGGTGAAGTCCATCTCCTGGCGGGCGCCCCACCCGATGCGCTGCCCGGTGGCCCGCTCCCCGGCGATCTCCGGGTAGAGCCGGGCCAGCCACGGCGGCACCGCGTACGTCGGCGTGCCCAGGATGACCCCGATGCCGCGCTCGTGCGCGCCGTCCAGCGCCGGTTGCAGCCAGTCGAGGTCGAAGCGGCCGTTCTCGGGCTCCCAGGTGGACCAGACCGACTCGCCGACCCGGATCACCGAGAAGCGCGCGTCGGCCATCAGGTCCAGGTCGGTCTTCAGCAGGTCGGCGGGGTGGTATTCGGGGTAGTAGGCGGCGCCGAAGAGTACTCGCGGCACAGGGGTTCCTTCCTCACTTTGCGGGGGGCGCGGTCGATCGGCGCACCACGAGGTGCGCGGGCAGGTCGCCGAGGGCGGGGCCGCCGGGGCTGCGCTCGATCTCGGCGGCGAGCAGCGCGAGGCCGTGGCGGGCGATCGCCTCGAAGTCCTGGCGGATGGTGGTCAGCGGCGGCGACAGGTACGCCGCCGCGGGGATGTCGTCCATGCCGACGACGCTCACCTCTTCCGGGACCGCGCGACCGGCCTCGGCCAGGGCGCGCAGCACGCCGATCGCCATGTCGTCGTTGGCCGCGAACACCGCCGTGACCCGCGGGTTCGCCGCCAGCACCCGGCCCGCCGCGTACCCGGACGCCGGGGACCAGTCGCCCTCCAGCGCCGGTTGCTCGGGAGCCCCGGCGGCGGCCAGCGCCTCCCGCCAGCCGCGCGCCCGGTCGCGCGCCGCCCACCACCGGTGCGGCCCCGCGACGTGCCAGACGGTGGCGTGCCCCAGGCCGAGCAGGTGCTCGGTCGCCTGCCTGCCCGCGTCCACGCCGGACGCGCCGGTGACCACCACGCGCGGCCCGTCGAGCCCGGGGACTGGCCGGAAGCTCAGCACGGGCACGTCCGGGTCGATGCGCAGGTCCTGGCCGCCGTCGATCGGGTCGTCGATCCGGTCGTCGATCGGGTCGGAGACCACGATGGCGTCCACGCCCTGGGCCAGCAGCGACTCGACCGCGTTCGTGAGGCCGGCGCCCTCGCCCGTGTAGGCGACCGCGAACGCGTACCCGAGCTCCCTGGCCTGCCGCTCCAGGGCCACGAGCAGGGACGACGGGCCGTACAGCGAGCTGCCGATCGAGACGACGCCGATGCGGTGGAAGCGGCCCAGGTGGAGCGCCCTGGCCGCGGTGTTGCGGCGGTAGCCGAGCTCGCGCGCCGCGGCCAGCACCCGCTCGCGGACCTCCTCGGTGACGTACGGCTCGCCGTTGAGCACCCGCGAGACCGTCTTCTGCGACACGCCCGCGAGCGCGGCGACGTCGGTGCTGCTCGGCGGCCTTCGCCTGGCGTCGGACACTAGCGGCTCCTGGGTTATGACTACGTAGTCAGGCTCGCCCGTGGTACAGGCCGCTGTCAAGAGCGCTATCATTCAGATGATTTGAACATCTGGATGTTGGGAGTGTGGCTCGATGGTCAGGCTGACCCGGGCACAGCAGCAGGAACGCACCCGAGCGGCCGTGCTGGCGGCGGCCAGGAAGGAGTTCGCCGAGCGCGGATACGCCGACGCCAAGGTCGACCGGATCGCGGAGCGGGCCGAGCTGACCCGCGGCGCGGTCTACTCGAACTTCCCGAGCAAGCGCGCCCTCTACCTGGCGGTCCTGGTCGACTCGATCGGGCCCGCGGCGGCCGGGGAGGGCCCGCCGCCGTCCGGCGTGGCCGAGGCGCTGGGCACGTTCGCCCGCGTGTGGCTCGAACGGCTGCCCCTGACCGGTGACACGCCCGCCGGGGGCAAGTTGCAGTCGCGCTCGCTGGCCGGCGTGTTCGACGACGAACCCGGCCGCACCGCGCTGGGGCAGCTCGCCAGCCTGGAGGCGCTGCTGCTCGCACTCGCGCTGGAACCGCGCGCACCGGGCCACGCGCGGCGGGTGCGCCTGGCCGAGCTGGTCCTCACGCTGCTGAGCGGAGCCGCCCACCTGGCGGAGACGGCGCCCGGCTTCGGCGACCCCTTCGACGTGGCACGCGCCTGCCGGCACCTGGCCGAGCTCGACCTCGCCGACACGTGGGACCCGCCCCACCTGCCCTTCGTCGCCCCCGCGCGAGCCGTCCGGGCCAGCTGGGAGCCACCCGCGGAGCTGCCGGACGAGCTCACCGGCCGCCCGACCGGGTTCGACGCCGACGGTGTGATCGCCGTTCTCGGGACCAGCCGGCTGGAGGCGGTCGAGGAGGCCGTCCGCGCCGCCCGCCCGGAGGATCGGATCACCATCGCCGTGGTGACCGGCGATCCCGCCGAACTGGGGCGTCTCGTACGGCTCAGGATCGGCGACCTCGCCGGGAGCCTGCGACGGGTGTTCGGCCCGGATCCCCGGCCGGGCCTGCACCTCGTCCTCGACCAGCACGCCGCCGTCGCCTCGGCCGCCGGCATCCCGGACCCGGACGACGCCACCGAGGCCGCGGTACGCGTCCAGGCGGGCGAGATCGTCGCCCGCGCCCACGGCCGGGGCGCCGCCCACGCCGCGGCCACCACGAGACCCGCCCTTCCCCATACCGACTAGGAGTGCCTGTCGCCATGCCGAACGTCCCCCCTTCCACCGGCACCGACCTGCTGGTGCTGCACGCCCTTCGCTGTCTCGGGTTCACGAGCCTCACCCGCGTGTCCGAGGCGACCGGGCTGCCTGAGAGCGACGTCGAGTCCGAGCTGATCGACCTCGCCGTGGCGGGCCTCGTCTCACACGCTCCGGGTGACTTCGGCGGGTGGGGCCTCACCGACACCGGCCGCGCCGAGGACGCCGAGCGGATCTCCGCCGAGCTGGACGCGGCCGGCGCCCGGAGCGCGGTGGCCGCCGCGTTCGAGGACTTCCTCGTGCTCAACCCGGAGCTGCTCGACCTCTGCACGGCCTGGCAGCTGCGGCCCGACGGCGGCGTGGCGACGCTGAACGACCACAGCGACCCCGCCTACGACTCCCGGGTCCTGGACCGCTTCGCCGACCTCGACCGGCGTGCCCAGGTCGTCTGCGCGGACCTGGCCGCGGCGCTGCCCCGGTTCGGGCGGTATCGGACCCGGCTCGCCGACGCGCTCGCGCGGGCCCGGGCCGGTGAGCTGGACTACCTGGCCGACGGCACCTCGTCGTACCACGCGGTGTGGTTCCAGCTCCACGAGGACCTGCTCGTCACCCTTGGCCGCCCGCGATACTGAACGGCGACGTCGATGACCTGGATTCACCCGCTCTCGGCGGAGACCGAGCAACCCCCGGGCGTGCTCGGCGGCAAGGGACACGGCCTCGTCGTCCTGCGCCGCCTCGGGCTGCCCGTACCCCCGGGCTTCGTGATCGGGACCGAGGCGTGCCGCGCCTTCCTGCGCGACGGGCGCCTTCCCGGCGGCCTCGCCGCCGAACTGGCGGCCGCCGTCCGCGACCTCGAGGCCGCCACGGGACGGCGCCTCGGCGGGCCGGAACGGCCGCTGGCGGTGGCGGTCCGCTCGGGCGGCAGCGTGTCCATGCCCGGCATGATGAACACGATCCTCAACCTCGGCCTCACCGCCGACGCCGCGGCGGGGCTGGCGGACGAGACGGGCGATCCGCGCTTCGCGCTCGACTCGCGCCTGCGGTTCCTGTCCGGCTTCGCCTCCGCGGTCTGCGGCCTGCCCCCGGAAACCCTGCGCGAGGCCGCCGGCCGCGCCGAGGCCATCGAGGCGCTCATCCGCGAACGATCCGGCGAACCGGTCCCCGACGACCCGATGCGGCAGCTGGAGCTGGCCGTACGGGCCGTCTTCTCGTCGTGGGAGACGCCGCGCGCCAGGACGTACCGCGAACTGCACGGCATCCCCCACGACCTCGGGACCGCCGTCACCGTCCAGGCCATGGTGTTCGGGAACCGCGACGAGCGCAGCGGCACCGGCGTCGCGTTCAGCCGCGACCCCAACACCGGCAAGCCGGGGGTCCTCTACGGCGACGTCCTGTTCGGCCGCCAGGGCGAGGACGTCGTCTCCGGCGGCTCGCTGACCCGGCCCCTGCCCGAGCTGGCCGAACGCGAGCCGGCCGTATGGGCAGCCCTCTCCGACGCCCTGCGCCGCGTCGAGGAGCACTACCGCGACGCCTGCCACGTGGAGTTCACCTTCGAGGCGTGCGAGCTGTGGATCCTGCAGGTGCGGCCCGGCGGCCTCGCCGGACGCGCCGCCGTCCGCGTCGCGGTCGACCTGGCCGACGAGGGCGTCATCACCCGCCGCGAGGCCCTGCTGCGGATCTCCCCGCAGCACCTCCAGCGTGCCCGCACGCCCCGCATAGACGCCGCCGGCCCGATCGACGTCCTGACCCGCGGGCTGGGCGCCTGCCCGGGCGTCGCGTCCGGAAGGGTGGTCACCACCGCCGACCGGGCGGCCCGGATGGCCGCCGGCGGCCCCGTCATCCTGGTGCGCCCGGAGACCTCCCCGCTCGACCTGCACGGCCTGGCCGCCGCCGCGGGCGTCGTCACGGCCCGCGGCGGTTCCACCAGCCACGCCGCCGTGGTGGCGCGGTCGATGGGCAGGCCCGCCGTCGTCGGGGCGGCGGACCTCACGGTGGAGGCGGCCTGCGTACGAGCCGGTGGACGTACCTTCCCGGAGGGCACGCTCGTCACCATCGACGGGACCGGCGGCGAGGTCGTCATCGGCAGCCCGCCCATCGTCACCGCCGCGACCGGCTCGCACCTGCGCCGCCTGCTGGAATGGGCCGACGAGGTCTCGGGCGCCGGCCCGGACCGCGGCGAGGCGGAGCGGCTCGCCGCGGCCCACGCCGTGCTGGCGACCTGACGCCGTCAGCGGACGTAGATGTTCGGCCTGGGTGGGGTGGGCATGGCGTCGCCGATGAAGAAGCTCGTGTGCGGCGGCTGGTTGTAGGCGGTGTTCTGCCACGCGACCGACACCCGGTAGAGCGGGTCGTGCATCAGGGTGTAGATGCGGCGGTCGGTGGGCGTGGTCGTGGCGTAGACGCGCAGGGCGCGGTTGTCGCTGGTGGGCCAGATGACCTCTTCGCGCCAGTCGCCGAACAGGTCGGCCGACAGCGACGGGGTGGCCTTGGTGCTGTTGTTGGAGTGCACGCCGGAGGCGGTCAGCAGGCGGGTGTCGCCGCTGGTGCCGTACTTGTCGATCCTGGTCTGGTCGAGCAGCTCCCGGAGCGGGTCGGCGTCCCACCAGATGAGGAAGTTGACCGAGGACGGCTTGCGGCCGGCGTTGTTGCCGGTGACGCTGCGCAGGTTGGCGTCGGCGGCGGACCAGAACTCGCCGGCGATCCTGACCGTCGAGATGTCGCCGGCCACGCCGCGGCCGTTGTCGCCGCCGGCGGGGGTGGACCAGAGGATCTGGCCGGTGCGCGGGTCGATGTAGAGCGAGGACGGCTGGGAGCCCGACTCGCTGACCTTGAAGTACTCCAGGCCCGCCCTGGCCGGGTCGAAGTCGCCCAGGTGCTGGGCGTCGCCGTGGCCGGTGCCCGTGGTCCACATGCCGGTGCCGTTGTCGTTGACGGCCATGGCGCCGTACACGATCTCGTCCCTGCCGTCCTGGTCGACGTCGCCGACGGACAGGCTGTGGCTGCCCTGGCCGGTCCACTGGGAGCCCGCCGAGTTGCTGTCGAAAGTCCAGCGCTTGGTGAGCGTGCCGTTGCGGAAGTCCCAGGCGGCGATGACGGAACGCGTGTAGTAGCCGCGGGCCATGATCAGCGACGGGCGTTCGCCGTCCAGGTACGCGGTGCCGGCCAGGAAGCGGTCCACCCGGTTGCCGTACGAGTCGCCCCAGCTCGACACGGTGCCCCGGGGTGGGTCGTAGGAGACCGTGGACCTGGCGGCGCCGCTCTGGCCGTCGAACATGGTCAGGTACTCGGGGCCGGACAGGACGTAGCCGCTGGAGTTGCGGTAGTCGGCCGAGGCGTTGCCGATGACCGTGCCCACGCCGTCCCTGGTGCCGTCGGCGGTCTTCATCGCGACCTCGGCCCGGCCGTCGCCGTCGTAGTCGTACACCTGGAACTGGGTGTAGTGGGCGCCCGCGCGGATGTTGCGGCCCAGGTCGATGCGCCACAGGCGGGTGCCGTCCAGCCGGTACGCGTCCACGTACACGTTGCCGGTGTAGCCGGACTGGGAGTTGTCCTTGGCGTTGGACGGGTCCCACTTGAGCACGATCTCGTACCGGCCGTCGCCGTCCATGTCGCCGACGCTCGCGTCGTTGGCGTTGTAGGTGTAGGCGACCCCGTCCGGTGTCGTGCCGCCCGACGGCGGCTGGATCGGCACGTCGAGGTACGAGCCGCCGGTGAAGCGCAGCGAGGCGGGCGACGCGGCCTGCTCGGTCCCGCCGACCACCGCCCTGACCGTGTACGAGGCGTCGGCGGCGGCGCCGTTGTCGAGGTAGTTGGTGGAGGCGGTGAGGTTCGTGGCGACCCTGGTGGAGCCCCGGTACACGTTGAAGGCGACGCCGTCGGGGTCGGTGCCGAGCAGCCGCCAGGACACGAGGTTGCCCGATCCGGACCGGACGCTGACCAGGCCGCGGTCGAGGTCCTCCATCTGCTTCGTGGGCGGGGCGGCCTGGGCGGGGACGCCGTTGATCACCGTGGTCAGGGCGAGGACTGCCGCCGCGCCGGCCAGTCGTAAGCGCATTCGCTCGTTTCCCTTTCTTGGTAAGCGCTTTCCCGATGGGCGAAAAAGAAAGTTTCATCGGGGTGTTAGCGTTAACGGACGCAGGCCGGGGCCGCGGATGTCAGGGACGAATGTCAGACCTGCGGAAATGGCCACAATGTCTCCTCGTCGGCAAACGGGGTCGCCGCGTCCGCGGCCCGGCGTATTAAAGCGGCCCCGTCTCACGGCCGCAAGGGCCCGTTGTCATGGCCGGGTCAGGTGAGGGCGTCCAGCGCGCGGTCGACGTCGTCGGCGGTGGTGTACACGTGGAAGCTGGCCCGCACCTTGCCCGCCCGGACGGCCGCGCGGATGCCGGCCGCCTCCAGTCGCTCGCCCGGGGCGTCCACGGAGACGATGGCCGAGTCGGACGGTTCGAGGCCGAGGCCGGCCCTGAAGCGGTTGGCGAGGGCGACGTTGTGGTCGCGGATCCGCTCGACGCCGAGTTCGTCGAGCAGCTCGATGGCCGGGGCGGCGCCGACGTAGGAGAACCAGGCCGGCGACAGGTCGAACGCGCGGGCGTCCGGCGCGAGCCGCAGCGGCGGGCCGTAGTAGGAGCCGCCCTCGTCGGCGCCGCCGTACCAGTTGGCGGCCAGCGGGCGCATGCGCTCGCGCAGGCGGGGCGACAGGTAGCCGAACGCGGCCCCGCGCGGCGCCATCAGCCACTTGTACGCGGCGCAGGCCAGCGCGTCGATGCCCTCGACACCGACCGGCAGCCAGCCGCAGGCCTGCGAGGCGTCGGCGATGACCAGCGCGTCGTGGGCCCGGGCGGCGGCCACGATGTCCTGGAGCGGGGCGACGTACCCGGTGGCGGACTGGACGAGGCTGAAGGCGACCGCGGCGGTGGAACCGGTGACGGCGTCGGCCAGCCGGTCGGCGGGCACGGTCTCGACCTCCGCGGCCACCGCCCACGGGAACAGGTTGCTGGTGAACTCGACCTCCGGCACCACGACGCGCGCTCCCGGCGGCAGCGCGGTGGCGACCGTGGACATGATCTGGGAGACGGTGGAGCTGACGGTGACGTCGGCGACGGGCGCGCCGATGAGACGGGCGAAGGCCGCGCGGGAACGGCCCACGTAGGCGTCCCACGGTTTCCAGTCGCCGCTGCCGTGCCGCCATTCGGTCAGGACGGCTTGCAGCTCTTCGAAGGCGTGGCGAGGGGGCAGGCCGTAGGAGGCGGTGTTGAGCCAGCCGGGGTCGGCGTCCCAGAGCTCGTGCGCCGAGTCGATGTCCATGGGGCCAGCCTAAGGTCGCCGTACGCGGGCGGCGCGCTGCCAGAGTGCGGGCCAGCCGCCGTTGCCCAGCCAGGCGGCCGGTACGCGCAGCCCTCCGGCGATCACCCGCTCCCAGAACCCCTCGGCGTCCGCGCCCAGCTCCACGGCCCCGGGGAACGCGAGCCGCCAGGGCCCGCCCGGATCCTCCAGGTCCGTACGCGGAAAGCCGGGCACGCTCGCCTTCCCCGGCTCGGTGACCGGCACCGTCTCCGGCCCTTTCTCTGGCCCCGCGCCGGGCCAGGCGGTGACGGCCAGGACGAGCGGGCAGAGCACGTCCGTGCCCGGGCGGCGGGCGACCTGCCGCGCGAGCACGGGGTCGCCGGCGCGGGCCAGCCGGCCGAGCGCGGCCCGGATCCGGCGCGCCACCAGCTCCATCGAGCGGGCGGGGGCGATCGCCCCGTGCCGGGCGAGCTTGCGGAGCGAACCCGGCAGCGGCGCGTCGGCCGTGAGCAGCCCGAGGTGGTCGTAGCGGGCGGCGAGCTCGGGGTCGAGGCCGGCGATGGCCTGGGCCAGCGGGCGCGTACCGGTGGCGTGCCACAGCGCGGGCAGGCCCGCCAGGGGGAGCGCGTCGAGGCAAGCGCGCTCGATCCGGTCGGCCGGGAGCCTGCGCAGCGCGGTCAGCACGTCCGTGGGCAGCCCGTGAGCCGTCGCGTCCGTCGGCGGCAGCCCGTGAGTCTCCAACGCGTCTGCAGGCGGCGGGCCGTGAGTCTCCAACGCGTCTGCAGGCGGCGGGCCGGGTGCCGTCAACGCGTCCTTCGGCCGGGCCCCTGTTTTCACGGTGTCCAGGACGGACAGGGCGTCCACGGCCGCGGGATCCGCCAGAGCGCGGTCGGCGAGCTCCGCCAGCGGCCCGCTCACCTCGTGGAACAGCCGGTCGAGGCGGCGACGGCGAGGCGGCGCGGACGGGATGCGCTCGCGCCCGGGCGGCTCCAGGAGCGGGGGCGGCGCCAGGGTCGCCAGCCAGCGTGCCACGCCGTCGTTCAGCGCGGGATCCGGGTCGGCGTTGAACCTGGCCCGGAACTCGACGATCTGCCAGCCCTGCCGCCGGCGCCGGACCTCCAGGTTCGCGACGATCCTGCCGTTCGGACCCGCAGCGCGGCGAGCGCGCACGTGCCCTTCGCGGCCTCCTCGACGTAGTACGTCCCGGCGATGCAGTTGCCCATGTACGCCGACCACTGGGCGAGCGTGCGCGGGTGGCGGGCCCACTCCAGGCGCGCGTCCGTACCGGGGACGAGTGTGCCGTCCGCCGCCGCCAGCGACTCCGGCACGCGGAACGCCGTCGTGAACGCCTGTGCGACCTCCACGCTGCGGGTCAGCCCGGCGATCAGCTCCGCCCAGCCGGGGCACTGCCGGGGCGGCTGCCCGCCGAGCGAGACGAGCTGCGCGGCGCCGGCCAGGGCCGCGGGGATCGAGTCCAGCAGGGGCTCGTCGGGGTCGGGGTCCCAGTCCGCGTACGGGCGGAGGTCGCTGTAGTCGATCTGAGCCCGCTCGTGGCCGCTCAGCTGGGCGAGGGCGTCGGTGAGCTCGGCGAACCAGAGCAGGTCGCCCACCGTCTCCTCCTCCTCGGGCGGCACGCCGGGACGTTCGGCCAGCCTCTCCTCAAGGGGCCGCCGCCGCTCGCCGCCGACCGGCGGCTGGGCCCACGCCGTGGGAGGACGCTGCGCGGTGTACCCGACGGCGGCGCGCCACTCCCGCATGCCTCCGGTCGACCAGCCGTGAAGCTGCTCGCCGGCCTCCAGGATCAGGTCGGCGACGGCGTCCATGACGACCAGTGCGTACTCGCGCGCTCTGGCCAGGCGCTGCCTGACGTACTCCTCCGTGGGGTTGCTCAGCCGCGCGGCCAGATCCCTGACGTAGCACCCGGGACGGGCGGGCAGCCCCGCCATCCCCGGAACCCGGCGCGCCGCGGCCCCCGCCTCGTGGGATCCCATGAGCGCGGCGGCCGCCACGAGCCCGTCGGCTGAGCGGGCGATGCCCTCTGCGACGCCGTGGTCGGCCATGGCCACCGCCGTACGGAGGAGTACGGTGGCGGCCATGGCGTTGTGCACGGCCCGGCTCATGAGCTGCGTCCAGTGCCACGCCTGCGGGGACCAGCGGGCCGCCTCCACCAGGGTCGGCTCGTGGCCCACGTCCCGGCGGACGTGTTCGAGCAGGAACTCGTCCTCGTGGTGCGTGTAGCGGGCGGTCAGCTCCTCCAGCCTGCTCTGCTTGCCCTGGGTGGCCAGCCGCCGCTCCTTCCGCCTGCCCGCCTCCTGCCGCGCCGCCACCTGGTCCCACAGGTCGAGGAGGAGGTCGAGCCGTCGGCGCTGCGGGTACGCGCCGAGCACCCGGCCGAGATGCTCAGCCATAGTGGACGCCGCCGCCTCCGCTGCCGCCTCCGCCGCTGGCTCGACCTGCGCGGCACCCGGCTCCGCCGACCGGGGCTCCGCCGCGACCGGCGACCACGCGTCAGTCGTCGGCTCGGGTTGCGGTGCCGGGCCGGGTACCGGTGTGTGGGCAGGCTGGAGTGGTGGGGTGCCCAGGTGGAGCAGGCGTTCGATCTGTTCGGCGCCCAGCACGCCGCTGGCGGCGGACGCGAGTCGCAGGGCCGCCCACCGGCCGTCGGCGATGGCCCGGCTTGCCGCGGCGGCGACCGGCTTGGTGGCCTCCGTGCCGAACAGCGCCACCAGCACCCCGGCCCGCTCGCCCAGCCGGTGCAGCCCGTCCAGCCCCAGCGCCTGGACCGCGGCCAGCACCGCGTCCCGCCGGTCGCCCCGCGCCCCCGCCAGCCGTGCCGACACGAACCCCGGGCACAGCTCCACCCCCGCTCCCGCAGCCACCACGCCACCGCTCGCGACCAGCCGGGCCAACTCGGCGACGGCCATCTGGAGCGCTGGCTCCTCGCCAGCGCCGTTCCGAGGGGTGGACTCCTCGGTGGCGGCGGGGCCGAGCACGACTGGTGCGCCGGGCTGCGCTCTCGTGGTCGGATCCTCTCCGGAGGGATGCGAGCGGCCGTCGGGCAGCAGACGCCCCCGCGCGTCCCAGACCCGCTGGTCGCGTCCCGTCACCACCCCGTACGCCAGCCGCACCACAGCCCCATGATCCGGGGCCCGGTTTCCCCAGGGCAACCGATATTGCCCGGGACCGCTTGTCAGCTGGGGCGTTTCAGCAGGCGGTCGATGACCAGGCGGGTGACCTTCTCGGCGTTCCCGGCGATGGAGCCGTCCGGGTCGACGCCCACCGAGCGGCCGTACTCGACCGTCCCGTGGAGGTTGCTCAGCCGGAACTCGTACGTCACCTTGTACCGTCTGAAGCCGTTCGTCGTGGTGTCGGTGTAGGTGAACGCGTCGTGGGCCAGGCCGTCGACCTCGTGGTAGTTCGTGTGCAGCCGGGAGGCGACCCTCTTCGAGAGGTCGAACGTGCCGTCCGACATCGCCTCACTGCCCAGCGTGTCCAGCGTTATGGACAGCTCGCCGCGCTTGGCCTCCGGGATCGCGTAGTCGCTCTTCCACGAGCACGAAGTGAAGTTGCCGTTGACGTACGTGAACGGTTTGCCCGCCGAAGGGGCGAGCTCCCGTACGAGGTCGTCGGAGACCAGCGTGCACGGTTTGGGCGGTTTGGTGAACGGAGGGATGTCGTCCGGCACGGGCGCGGCGGCCGAGAGCGTGCCGGAGGCGGCGGCGGGGGGCGTCGCGGTGGTGCCGACGGGGACCAGCAGCGCGAGGCCCGCGCCCAGGACCGCGGCGGCGGCCACAGCGGGGACGAGGGTGGCCGGCTTGAGGCGCGGCGAGCGCTTGGGCGGGGCCGGGGGAGGGGCGGGGGCGTCGGCGGGGATGGGGTGGCCGACGATCTCGACGCCGCCGACCGTGACGGTCGCGACCTCGAAGGCGGGCCGCGCGGCTGCGCCCTGCAGCACCGCGTGGACGGTGGCCGCGTCGGGGCGGCGGGCCGGGTCGGGGTCGAGCAGGTCGCGCAGGAGGGCGGTGAACGGGTCCTTCGCCTCGATCGCGATCCCCTGCCGAACGGCCTCCGCGGTGGCGGCCGGCGTGGCCCGGACGAACGGCGCCCTGCCCAGCGTCGCCGTGTAGAGGATCGCACCGAGCGCCCACAGATCGGCGGCAGGTCCTGGCACGACCCCGTCACTGACGCGCCCGGGTCCGGCGGCTTGACCGTCAGTGCGTTCCGGTGCGGTCTCGTCGCGGGCGCGTTCCGGTACGGGATCGGCGGCTTCGGCGTCAGCGGGCTCCGGTCCGGCTTCGGATGCGTCGGCGTCAGCGGGTCTCTGCCCGGCCTCGGGCGATTCCGTCTCAACGGGTTCCGGCGTGGTTCCGGGTGGCGGGCTGTCGTCGGGGGTGAGCTCCGGTGCGGTGAAGCCGGGGAGCCTGGCGGTCGTTTCCTGGGCGAGGGCCGGGATGGCGAAGTCGTTCAGCACCACGTGGCCGCCCGGGGCCAGCAGGACGTTGCCCGGGTGCAGGTTGCCGTGGGTGACGCCGTGCCGGTGCGCGTACGTCAGCGCGTCCAGCACGCGCAGGCCGATCGCGGCGGCCGCGGCCGGGCCGAGGGCGGCGCGCTGGTGGAGTTCGGCGCGCAGGGACCAGCCGTTGACGATCGGGGAGAGGATCCACACCTCGGCGCCGACGCCGACGACCTCGTACACCGGGTGGATCGACGGGTGCCGTAGGCCCCCTGCGGCCATCGCCTGCCGGCGTACCTCGTCGAAGTCGAATCGGCCCTCCGGGAGCGGCAGGCGCTTGACCGCCACCTCCATGCCGGTGCGGCGGTCGAACACCCGCAGAGCGCGACCGGGCGCGCCCGGGACGAGGGGGCCGATCGGGTGGAAGCGTTCGCCGGTCATGAGTTCCCCTGGAGTCTGGCCGCGGTGGTGCGTGCCGCGCGCATGGCGGTGTCCCGCATCTCGGAGGTGACCTCGGCGCCGTTCCCCATCACGGACACCTCGATCACCATCGTGCGGACACGCAGCCAGACGTTGCTGCTCACGCTGGACAGGATGCCCACGGTGGTGTCCTGGGAGAAGCACTCGTCGCCGAGGCCGGGCACGTTCTTGACGGGCGTGGTGACCGCGCGCTCCACCTTCGAGGTGCCCGTTTTCGACTGCTGGCGTTTGCGGAGGGCGTCGAACACCTTGCGGGCGGCGTCCACGTTCGGCTGGGTCTTGATCGTCACGCTGGCGCCGTCCACGGTGACGGAGCACGTGGACGACCTGCTCGGCACTACCCGGTCCGTGGGGACGACCACCGCGCACGGGTCGGGGGAGCGGGCCGCAGCCGCGGTCCGGGACCGGCTCGGGGTCGGGGTGGCGGGGGCGGTGGTGGCGGGGGTCGAGTCGCGCGTGGCGGTGCCTGGCGTGGCGACGGCGAGCGCCGCCACGGTGGCGACGAGCGCGGTCGCGGCGGCGACGGACAGCCAGAGTGTACGGCCTCTGCTCGCGGACCTGATCTCGGTGGGCACGGTGGGCACCTCGGCCGCCATGAGCGCCGCGCGGGCCGCCGCCTGGGTCAGGATGGCACGGACCTCAGCCCCGTCGCGCGCCCGGGCGAGCGCGTCCCGTAACGCGGCCGCCTCCCGCGGCTGGGGAAGGAGCGCTGGGGAGGCGGCCGCGTTGTCCGGGCGGGGCGTGGAGCCCCCGTCCAGGGCGAACATGAGGGTGGTGACGAGCATGCGCACATCAGGTGCGGGAGCGGGGGTCGTGGTGCCGAGGCCGGCGAGTACGGTCTCGCCGGTGGCGGCGATGAGGACGTTGCCCGGGGTGACCGCGCCGTGTACGTGCCCGTGCGCGTGGACGACGGCCAGCGCGTCGAGCAGCCGCAGCCCCATCGCGGCCACCCGGCCCGGCTCCAGCGGCCCTTCGGCGGCGGTGACCCGGTCGAGCGAGCCGCCCCGGATGAGGTCCATGACGACCCAGGGCTGAGGGCCGGTGGCGAGGACGTCGTGCACGGTGACGAGCCCGGGATGGCTCAGCGACGCCGCGAACCTGGCCTCCGCCAGCACCCGCTCCCGCTCACCCGCCCCCGGCTGCTCGTGGGCGGTGGTGAGGGGGATTCGCTTGACCGCCACGTCGCGGTGCAGCACCTCGTCCCTGGCCAGCCAGGCGCTGCCGCCCGGGCCGAGCGGTTCGACCAGGGTGTAGCGTCCCGCCAGTACGGTGCCCCTCATCGCGTCAGCGCCTCGACGATCGAGCGGGCCGCGGCACCCGCCTGCTCGGGCAGAGCCGGATCCTTGGCGACCTCATGCCGCAACGTCAGCTTGGCCACCAGGTTGCTCACCCGGAAGACGATCGCGACCTCGGTCTGCGGCCGGCGATCGTCGGTGACGGTCCACGTCATCGCCTCGTCGCCGATTCCTTCGAGGTCGGTGATCTCGGAGGTCTTGCCCAGGGTGGAGTACTTCCTGCTCCGTTCGGCCTCCTCCCGCCGCGAGTCGAAGTCGTCGGCGGCCAGCGCGATCTCCGCGTGGGTGTCGGTCGGCTCCTGCATCTCCAGTTCGAGCCGCAACGACCGGGATTCCTTGATGAGGCTCCGATGCCAGGTGCATTCGGCGTTCTCCCTCGGCATGATCAACGCCTTCGGGACGGCCTTCGCGGCCTGCTCCGGGGTGAGGAGGCCGCACGCGCGCGGCAGGGCGGCGAACCGCCCGGCCGCGGACGTCGCCGACGGCGCGGCGGCGAGGGACTCGGGAGCCGCCGCGGAGGGTCTCCCGAGCTGGGGTACGACGACGGCGCCCGCGCCCACCAGGGCCGCGACGACGAGGGCGCTTACCGCGACCGGCAGCCGCACGCCAGGTGGGGTGGCCTGCGGCGGTTCGGGAAGTACGGCTGTAGCGGCCGGCCCCTGCGCGACCGCCTCCAGCCAGCCCCGGAGCCGTTCGGCACCGGGACGCTTGTGTGGGTCCTTGTCCAGCGCGGCGGCCAGCACCGGCCACAGCACGCTCCCCGAGGGGGCGGGCGGCTCGGTGAGGACGGCGCTCAGCGTGGCGACGGCGCTGTCCCTGGCGAACGGGCCGCGCCCTTCGACGGCGGTGTAGAGGGCGGCGGCCAGCGACCAGAGATCCGAGGCCGGTCCCGCGGCCCCCGACCAGGCATCCGAGCCGGTCCCGGCGGCTCGGGGCGACGTCGGATCGGTGGGTTGAACCACGGTCCGGTCGGTGGCGTGAGGATCGGCCGGTCCGACGGGTTGAATCGCGGTGGCGTGGAGGTCGGCCGGATCCGTGGGCTGGATGAGGGTGCGGTCCGTGGTGTCGTGGACGGTCAGGTCCGTGGGTTGGACGAGGGCGGGGGCGTGCAGGCATTCGGGGGCCGTGTAGCCGGGGGTGCCGACCGGTGTGCCGGGCAGGCCGCCGACCAGGGTGGCGATGCCGAAGTCCGTCAGCACCACGCGCCCGTCGCCCGCCAGCAGCACGTTGGCCGGTTTGACGTCCCGATGCAGCACCCCCGCCGCGTGCGTGGCCGCCAGCGCGGACAGCACCCGCAGCCCGATCTCGGCCGCGCGGCGCGCGGGCAGCGGCCCGTTCTCGCGGATGACCTGTTCCAGGGACGGCCCGTGGACCAGCTCCATCACGATCGCCGGATCCCCGTCCTCGACGATCAGGTCGTGCACGGCGACGATCGAGGGATGCCGCAGCGCGGCGGCGGTCCTCGCCTCGGCCAGCGCGCGGTCGCACAGGGCCGCCCGCGAAGCGGCGTCCAGCCCGGGGGCCAGCCGTACCCGCTTGACCGCCACCTCCCGCCCGAGGCTCTCGTCGCGGGCACGCCAGACGACGCCCATGCCGCCCTCGCCGACGGGCTCGATGAGCCGGTACCTGCCCCCGATCAGCGACGTCATGTCACCCCCGCCTGCTCAGCGCGGCGGCCGTCAGCTTGGCGGCCCGCAGCGCGGCCGAGCGCACCCGCGCCGCCTCCGTGCCGTCGAAGTCGACGTACTGGACCTCGACCACCATGTTGCTGACCCGGAACACGACGTTGGACCTCACCATGGTGCCCGACCTCCGGTCGGAGACGTCGTACTGGAACGCCTCCTCACCGACCCCGGCGACCGACGTGGCGGCCGTGGACGTGGTCCCGATCGGCCACTGCATCCCGACGTCGCCCCACTGCCACACCCCGCCGCTGGACCCGTCGCCGTTGACGGTCCGCTTGTTGAGGAACTCCTCGTGCGCCTCCACGGGGAGGGCCTCCCAATAGTCCTTGTTCTGGGCCTTCGTGGGCTCGACGGAGAGCCCGACCTTCTGTTTCGTCCAGGCGCAGCCGTCCTCCGAGTGGCTGCGCTTCAGCTCGCGCCCGTACGCGGTCTCCTTGACCTGCGCGCCGGTGAGCAGCGTGCAGAAGTCGACCGGCACCGTGAACCGGCCCTTCGACGGCCCCTTCGACGGCAGGGCGGCGGTCGGGGGAGCGGCGGCGGACGCGGGCGGGGCGGCCGCGCGGGGCGGCGGCTGTTCAGGGGTGCCGCGGGCGACGCCGTACCAGGCGAGGGTCCCCACGACGGCGAGCCCGGCGACGGCGGCGGCCACCGGGACGGCCCTGCCGAAGTGCGGGCGCGGACGCCGGGGACGGTCCATGGGAGCCGGTACGCCGGAAGCGGCGGCCTCCAGCCACCGGCCCGCCAGCGCGGGGTCCGGGCGGTCGGCGGCCTCGCGCGACAGCATGCGCAGCAGCACCGGCCCCAGCACCGGACCCGCCTGCGCGGACGGCGGCGGTTCCTCGGTGAGCACCCGGTGCAGCGTCGCCAGAGGTGACGCGGTGTGGAACGGCGAGGTGCCCTCCACCGCCGTGTACAGCGTGGCGGCCAGCGACCACAGGTCCGACAGCGGCCCGCCGCGCTCGCCCCGCAACCGCTCCGGCGCGATGAACCCCGGCGAGCCGATCAGCAGCCCCGACTGCGTGATGGTGACCTGGCCGTCGATCCTGGCGATGCCGAAGTCCGTCAGCACCGCCCGGCCGTCGTCGCACAGGAACACGTTGCCGGGCTTGACGTCGCGGTGCTGGATGCCCTGCCGGTGCGCGACCGACAGGGCTGTCAGCAGGTCGGCGCCGAGCCGGGCCACCCGCTGCGGCGCCCACGGGCCGTCGTCGCGGATCGCGTCCTGCAGCGTGCGCCCGCGCAGCAGCTCCATGACGATCCACGGGCGGTCGTCCTCGGAGAACACGTCGTGGACGGTGGCGATGCCCGGATGGCTCAGCCGCGCCGCCGCGTACGCCTCGCGCACCGTGCGCTCGCACAGCTCGGCGCGCTCCTCCGCCGCGATGTCGGGGGAGAGCAGCACCTCCTTGACCGCGACCTCGCGGTCGAGCGTCTCGTCGCGGGCGAGCCAGACGGTGCCCATGCCGCCTCGGCCGAGCGCCCGGATCAGCCGGTAGCGTCCAGATAATAGGGATTCGGGGGGATTGTCGATCATCGTTGGTCACATGGTGGTCGTTGGTACGATGCCTCGGCCAGACCCTTTGCAGCCTAGTGAAAACAAGCTGCTCGCCGGTGTCCGAGAAGAGGGTTCGTGGGGCTGCTGCGCATTCATTTCACGGCGGACGACCTGGCGCGCACGACAGTGGCCGCGGGCGCGGACCCGTTGTGGGAGGTCGTGCTCAGCAGGTTCCGGCTGCAGGACAGGGACAAGGCGCCGGCCTTCCGGCCCTGGGAGCGCGCCCTGCGCGAGAGCCCGGCCAGGCTGTCCAGGATGGCCTCCGGCCTGCGCTGGCTGACCGCGCTGGCGCCCGAGGCGCCGTACTTCCCCGACTTCCTCACGCCGGCGGCGGCCCGCGACGGCCTGGAGGCCGGGCTCGACGCGCTGCGCGCCACCCCGAGCCGCCGGTTCCGGCACGAGCTGGAGCTGCTCGCCCGGCACACGCCCATCCCCGCCTGGCTGGGCGCGCTCGCCGACCGCCCGTCCGCGCCCGTGGCCGAGCTCGCCACCGCCCTGGCCGGGTACCACGCCGCGGCCATCGCCCCGTTCCACGACCTCATCCAGCCCGCGGTGGAGGCCGACCGGGCCTGGCGCGCCGGCCACCTGCTCAACTCCGGCGTGGAGGGCCTGCTGAGCAGCATGACGCCGCTGATGCGCTGGCGTTCGCCGGTGCTGGAGGTCGACTACAGCGTGGACCGCGACCTGCACCTGCGCGGCCGGGGGCTGACGCTGGTGCCGTCCTTCTTCTGCCGCCGCGTGCCGGTCTCGCTGGCCGACCCCGAACTGCCGCCGGTGCTGATCTACCCCATCGACGCCGCGTTCCGGTGGCAGCCGGCCGTACGGACGCCGGGCTCGGTGGAGGCGCTGATCGGCGCCACCCGCGCGGCCGTCCTGCAGGCCGCCGACGGGGGCGCCACCACCACCGAGCTGGCGCGGCGGGCGGGCGTGTCGCTGGCGGCGGCCAGCCGGCACGCGAAGGTGCTGCGGGAGGCGGGCCTGATCAGGAGCGTGCGCCGGGGGCCCGCCGTGCTCAACCTGCTGACCCCGCTGGGCAGCGGCCTGCTGGAACGACCTCATTGAGTCAGGTCTGTTCGGCGCCGGCCAGGACCACAAGTGAAGGGAGCCAGTGTGCGAGTCGTCGTCATCGGCGCGGGAGTGGTCGGATCCGCGGTCGCGGCCGGGCTCACCCGGCGTGGCGCGCAGGTCACCGTCCTTGAGGCGCGTACGCCCGGATCCGGCACGACGTCCACGTCCCTGGCGTGGGTCAACGCCAACAACAAGACGCCCAAGGAGTACTTCGACCTCAACCACGCCGCCGTCTGGGCGCACCACCAGCTCCCCGGCGACTGGTTCTTCCCCACGGGCAACCTCGAGCTCGCGGTCTCCGACGAGCACAAGGAGCTCCTGGAGGCCCGCGTGCAGCGGCTGGCCGGCATGGGCTATCCGGTCGAGCGGATCACCGCCGGGCGCGCCCTCACCCTGGAGCCCGACCTGGTGCCGCCGCCTCCCGGAGCCGAGTACGTGTTCTTCCCCATGGAGGCGCACGTGCAGCCGCTGCGGCTGGTCGGGCGCCTGCTCGGCGAGGCCCGCGACGCCGGGGCCGTGATCGCGTGCGGGGCGGAGGTGACCGGGATCGAGACCTCGCCGTCGGGCGTCGAGGTGACGGTGGCCGACGGGCGGGCCTTCGGCGGCGACGTGGTGGTCACCTGCACCGGCCGCTGGACACAGGGAGTGGCGGGGCTGGCCGGGGCCGAGGTGCCCATGCTCGACCCGGTCGTGTCCGGCGCGGTCACCAACGGCTTCCTGGTCACCACGGCTCCGCTGCCCGCCCGCCTGTCGCGCGTGCTCCACACCGACGGGCTCAACCTGCGGCCGGAGGGGGGTGGGCGGCTGCTTTTGCAGTCGCTGCCGCTGGACGGGCGGGCGGACCCGGCCGTCCCGGTGCCCGGTGACGTCCTCGACTCGATCATGTCCCGGCTGCACGGCGTGCTGCGTGCCACGGACGGGGTCACGGTGGAGCGGGCGGTGGTCGGCCGGCGGGCGATGCCGGGGGACGGGCTCACTGTGGCGGGGTTCGTGGACGCGGGGCGGCGCGTGTACACGGTGGCCACGCACAGCGGGGTCACGCTGGCGCCGCTGCTCATGGGGGAGGTGGCGGGGGAGGTGTATGGGGAGGAGTCGGCGCTGCTGGCGCCGTTCCGGCCGTCCCGCTTCGCCGACGGCACCGCCGGGCCCGCCCCTGCCCCGGCGCGGCGGCCGGGGCAGCAGTGAGACCCCGCCGTACTCCGGCTGAGGTCCCTTGGGAAGGGACGTGGTTAGCCGCTCGGTGGGATGTTCTTGAGGAAGAGGATGCCGTCGGTCGTGTGCACCTGGCCGGGGTCCAGGGCGAAGTAACCGGAGCTCGTGTCGGTGCGGGGAGTCAGCTCGACGCCCTTCAGGGCCCCGGCCAGGCGCTTGGAGCCGATGAGGTAACCGTCGTGAGGCAGGGCGGCGTGAAGGACGCCCTCCAGGGTGTCCGGCGGGGCCGCCGCGCCGGCGGTCGAGGCGATGAAGGCGTACGCGTCGTCCAGCTGCGCCGCGACGATCGCGCCGGCGCTCCACCACTCCAGCAGCAGGTCGCCGCCCTGCCAGCCGGCCGTCTGCCAGACGCTCCTGTCCCGCTGCAGGTGCCGGTTGTGGGCGTGGACCAGCGCCGGACCGTGGTGCGGTGCGAGGGCCAGGAGGTTCTCGGCCATCATCGTGTCCCGCACCCCCATGAGGCGTACGACTCGGCTCGGCGACGTGTCCGCCATCCCCGAGTGGTAGCGGAGCAGGCCCGTGGCCGTACGCCCGAACAGGCAGGCCCGCCACCACGCCTCCCGCGAGGTCGCCGCGATCAGGCGCGGTGACTCCGCCATGAGCAGGGCCACGAGGTCGTCCGCCATGAGGCGCAGCTCGACGGCGTCGGACGAGCGGCCGACGGACTGCGTGGGGTCCATGGTGGCGTCGGGGTTCGTCCACCGGGAGTCGGCGCCGAGCAGCCGGTCGATGGTGTCGAGGGGCGGCACGTCGAGGTGGGCGGCGAGATAGCCGTGCAGTCCGGCGAGAGCCGGGCGGGGGCTGCCGGGCCCGGCCAGCTCGAGCGGCCCGTCGAAGCCGAAGAACCGGATCCGCTCGGCCGCGGGCCGGTGCCGGTTGTGCTCCCGCATCCAGCTCACGAGCTCGCGATTGGCGGCCGATTCGCCGATCCCGTGGCTGAAGCCGCGTCGCATGACGTCGTCGAGCGTCCCCGCGCCTTCCGTGACATACGCGTCCACGACCAGCGCCGCCAGGCAGTCGCTCTCGATCGCGATCGACCGGTAGCCCTCGTATTCCACGAGGTGGCGGAAGACCTCGTTGCGCTGCCGGGGGAACGCCTCCTCGCCGTGCGTGGGCTCGCCCAGGCCGAGCAGGCGCGGAGGGGCCGGGAACGACCTGAGCAGCTTCGTGATCGCGGCGCCCTCGAAGGGCCAGCCGGAGTCGAGGATCGCTGATTCCATGCCTTCAACCGTATCGTTGAACCTTCCGTGTAAACTTTGCCAATGCCCCGCGAGCGACTCCGGCCCGTGGATCTGGCGCGCGAGCACGGCCTGTCCACGCAGGCCATCCGCAACTATGAAGAGGCGGGCATCCTGCCGCCCGCCGCGCGCACACCCCACGGCTACCGCACCTATACCCCCGTCCACCGGGAGGCCCTGCGCGCCTTCCTCACGCTGATCCCCGGCCACGGCCACCAGACGGCCACCTCGATCATGCGGGAGGTGAACAGCGGTGCGGTCGAGGAGGCCCTGCGGCTCATCGACGAGAGCCACGCGCAACTGCTCGACGACCGCCGGACGCTGCAGGCCGTGGAACGGGCGCTGCGCGACCTGACCGCGGAGGAGAAGCCCGGAGCGCCGGAGGAGCGGCCCGGTGGCGTCACCTTCATCGGCCCGCTGGCCAGGAGGCTCGGCATCAGGCCCGCGACGCTGCGCAAGTGGGAGCGCGCCGGGCTGGTCAACCCGCGCCGCGACCCTCAAACCGGCTACCGCGTCTACACGGCCGCCGACGTACGGGACGCCCGGCTGGCCCACCAGCTCAGGCGCGGCGGCTACCTGCTCGAGCAGATCGCCCCGCTGCTGGCCCAGGTGCGCTCCGCCGGAGGGATCACGCCCCTGGAGGCGACGCTGCGCGACTGGCAGGCCCGGCTGACGGCCCGCGGTCGCGCCATGCTGACCGGCGCCGCCGGGCTCGACGCGTACCTGAGCCACCCCGGCCGCCCCGCCGCAGTCCCGGAGGATTAAGATACAGGGCAGCTCTGTATCCTAATTGGCCATGACAGACAGACGGGAACACGCCATGGGTGCCTACGTGCTCGGCTTCCGCGACATCGACAAGACCCTGCTCCCCCTGGTCGGCGGCAAGGGGGCCAACCTCGGCGAGCTGTCCGCCGTCGACGGGGTGCGGGTGCCGCCAGGCTTCTGCGTGACCACCGAGGCCTACCGCGCGGTCGTCGAATCCGACGCGACGATCGCCGCGCTGATCGACGGGCTCTCCGGGCTGCGCGCGGACGACCGCGCCCGGATCGCCGAGGAGTGCGCCCGCCTCCGGGAGGCCGTCGAGACGCTGCCGGTCCCGGCCGAGATCGAGGATGACATCCTGCGCCGCCTCGGGGAGCTCGGCGACGTGCCCTGCGCGGTGCGATCCAGCGCCACCGCCGAGGACCTGCCGTCCAGCTCGTTCGCCGGCCAGCAGGACACGTACCTGAACGTCAGGGGCGCCCCGGCGGTGCTGGCGAGCGTGCGGCGCTGCTGGGCGTCGCTGTTCACCGACCGGGCGGTGGCGTACCGGATCAAGAGCGGCTTCGATCACCGCGCGGTGCGCGTGTCCGTGGTCGTGCAGCAGATGGTCTTCCCCGACGCGGCGGGCATCATGTTCACCGCCGACCCGGTGACGTGCAACCGGAAGGTGGTCTCGATCGACGCCGGGTTCGGCCTCGGGGAGGCGTTCGTGTCGGGCGTGGCGAACGCCGACAACTACCGCGTGCGCGCGGGCGAGATCATCGCGCGCAACGTCGTCACCCAGGCCGTCGAGCTGCGCCCCTCACCGGACGGCGGCACGGAGGAGCGGGAGATCGAGCCCGCGCGCCGGCACGTCCAGACCCTGAGCGACGAGCAGATCCTCCGCCTCGAACGGCTCGGCCGCCGCATCGAGAGCCACTTCGGCCGCCCGCAGGACATCGAGTGGGGCCTGGCCGGCGGCGAGTTCCAGATCCTCCAGAGCCGCCCGATCACCACCCTCTACCCGGTGCCCGAGGTCTCAGATGGCAAGAACCACGTCTTCATGTCGTACGGCCACCGGCAGATGATGACCGACGCCTTCAAGCCGCTGGGCCTGTCGGTGTTCGCGCTCCTGCACGACCGGCTGGGCCGCTCGGCGGGCACGGTCTCCGGCGGCCGCTTCTACAAGGACGTCTCGCCCGAGCTGTCCTCGCCGTGGGCCCGCGCGGTCACGCTCAAGAGCCTCGGCCAGGTAGACGTCCTCATGGCCAACGCCCTGCGCCAGGTCCTGATCAGGAAGGACTTCGTGCGCGACCTGGCCCACGGCAAGACCTCGATGCTGGACTTCGGCGAGGGCGGGCTGCTGCCGATGGCCCGCCAATATCTGAAGATGTCCGGCAAGGACGATGCCGAAGCCGTGCCCGAGCTGATCGCCGAGAACGAGCGGACGGTCGAGGAGCTGCGGCGCGGCATCGCGGGCAGGTCGGGGGACGAGCTGTTCGCGTACATCCTGGACGATCACGACGTGCTGGCCCGGCTCACGTTCGACCCGCGCAGCGTGGCGGCGGCCTTCGTCGGCATCCAGGCGGTGAACTGGGTCAACAAGCGCATGAAGGCCTGGCTCGGCGTGCAGAACGCCGCCGACGCCATCGCCCAGTCCGCCGACCACAACGTGGTGGCCGCCATGGGTCTCGACCTGCTGGACGTCGCGGACGCCGTCCGCCCGTACCCGGCGGTGGTCGAGCACCTCGAACGCGCCGGCCGGGACACCCTCCTCACCGGGCTCGACGGCCTGGAGGGCGGTCCCGAGGCGCGCCGCGCCCTCGAGGGCTACCTGAGCACGTACGGGATGCACTGCTCGGGAGACATCGACATCACCAGGACCCGGTGGAGCGAGGACCCCACCCAGCTCGTCCCGCTCCTGCTGAGCAACGTCAGGAACTTCGCGCCCGGCGAGCGCGCCCGCAAGGCCGAACGGGGCCGCGCCGAGGCCGAGCGCACCATCGCCGGCCTGCTGGAACGCCTCAGGGCGCTGCCGGGCGGCGAGCGCAAGGCGAAGAAGGCGGCCCGGCAGATGAGCCTCATCCGCCACTTCATCGGCTACCGCGAGTACTCCAAGCACGCCCTGCTCCAGCGGTACGAGCTGTACAAGCGGGCGCTGCTCGCCGAGGCCGCCGAGCTCGTCGCCCGCGGGGTGATCAGGGAGCCGCAGGACGTGTACTTCCTGTCGCTGGAGGAGTTCAGGGAGGTCGTGCGGACCGGGCGGCTCGACCCGGCCCTCGTCGACGAGCGCCGGGAGGTGTTCGAGGAGTACCGGAAGCTGACGCCGCCGCGCGTCATCACCTCCGAGGGCGAGGTGATCTCCGGCGAGTACGACACCGGCGCCCTGCCCGAGGGCGCGCTGGCGGGCATCGCCGTGTCGTCGGGCGTCGTCGAAGGGCGCGCCCGCGTCGTGCTGAGCATGGACGAGGCGGAGGTCGACGAGGGCGACATCCTCGTCACCGTCTACACCGACCCGAGCTGGTCGCCGCTGTTCGTCTCGGTCAAGGGCGTCGTGATGGAGGTCGGCGGGGTGATGACCCACGGCGCCGTGGTCGCCAGGGAGTACGGCCTGCCCGCGGTCGTCGGCGTGGAGAACGCCACCCGGCGCATCGAGGACGGCCGGCTCATCCGCGTCAACGGCGCCGAGGGATACGTCGAGCTGCTCTGACCCGGTGCGGCCGCGTCACCGACGCGGCCGCACCGGAAGGTCAGCGGACCTTGGCGAAGAACGCGCGCAGGTCGGCCGCGAGGCGACCGGGCTGCTCCATGGCGACGAAGTGGTGGCCGGCCACGTTGTCCTCCGGCCAGTGCAGGATGGTGTTGTGCCGCTCGGCGAGCCGCCGGATTCCGGGCGGCCCGCTGTAGACGCCGGTCGGCGCTACCGTCTGCCCCTTCGGCCAGCCGGACCCCGTGCTGTCGTAGTAGGGCCAGGACGAGGTGCCGAAGGTCCCCGTGAGCCAGTAGAGGCTCACGTTCGTGAGGAGGAGGTCGCGGTCGATCACCTCCTCCGGCGTCTTGGCCGCGACGGTGAACTCCTTGAACTTGTGCGTCATCCAGGCCAGCGCCGCGACCGGGGAGTCGTGCCAGCCGTAGGCGAAGGTCGCCGGCGCCGCGCGCAGCAGCCCATGGTGGTCCACGCCGTTCATCCAGTCCTGCTCCTGCAGTAGCGCGAACGCCGCCCGCTCGTCCTCGGTCATCTCCGGGACGTCTTGCTCGGTGGGGAAGCCCAGCCCGCTGATGACGTAGACGCCGATCACGTGTTCCGGGTCGGCGATGGCGACCTCCGGGGCGACGTACGCGCCGTAGTCGCCGCCCTGGGTGCCGTAGCGGTCGTACCCGAGGCGGCGCATCAGCTCGGCCCAGATCCGCGCCACGCGCGTGACGTCCCAGCCGGTCTCGCGCGGTGGCGCGGAGAATCCGAACCCCGGCAGCGACGGCACGACGACGTGGAACGCCTGAGCCGGGTCGCCGCCGTGCGCTCGGGGATCGGTGAGAACCTCGATGAGGTCGGCGAACTCCACGAAGGAGTTCGGCCAGCCGTGCGTGAGGATGAGCGGCAGGGCGTCCGGCTCGGCGGAGCGCACGTGCAGGAAATGGATGTCCTGACCGTCGATCTCGGTCATGAACTGCGGAAACCCGTTCAGCCGCGCCTCGTGCCGGCGCCAGTCGTAGCCGTCCCGCCAGTAGCGGGCCAGCTCCTCGAGGTGGCCGGCGGGGACGCCGCGGCTCCAGCCCTCGCCCGGCAGCTGCCGGGACCACCTGGTGCGGGCCAGCCGGTCCTTCAGGTCGTCCAGGTCGGCCTGGGGGATGTCGATGCGGAAGGGGCGGATCTCGGTGCCCATGATTGTCCTCCTGTGGTCGCGATGACGTGACCGACGGTAGGAGCCATCTAGGTCGATCCATGTCCTACATGACGCGCATACTCGAAGTCATGAGCGACACCCCCGCACGGCTGCTGGCGCTGCTGTCGTTGCTGCAGACCCCGCGCGAATGGCCCGGCAGCGAGCTGGCCGAGCGGCTGGAGGTCAGCCCCCGTACGGTCCGCCGCGACATCGACCGCCTGCGCGAGCTCGGCTACCCGGTGCAGGCGACGATGGGCGCGATGGGCGGCTACCGGCTCATCGCCGGCAAGGCCATGCCGCCTCTGCTGCTGGACGACGAGGAGGCGGTGGCCATCGCGGTGGGCCTGCGCATGGCGGCCGGGCAGCCGGTGGACGGCATGGAGGAGGCCTCCGTACGCGCTCTGGCCAAGCTGGAACAGGTGCTGCCCTCGCGGCTGCGGCAGCGGGTCGGCGCGCTCGGGGCCGCCACGGTGTCGATGACGGCGGCGAACGGGCCGAGCGTCGACCCCCAGAACCTGGCGGTGCTCGCCTGGGCCGCCGCCAACCGCGAACGCCTGCGCTTCGACTACCAGGCGAACGACGACAGCCGGACCAGCCGGCTGGTCGAGCCCTACCGCCTGGTGGCCGGAGGACGCCGCTGGTATCTGCTCGCGTACGACAACGACCGCGACGACTGGCGGATCTTCCGCGTCGACCGGCTCAGCAGCCCCCGGCCGACCGGCGTCCGGGTCGCGCTCCGCGAGCCGCCCGAGCCGGACGCGGCCGCCTTCGTCACCCGCAAGATGTACTCGCTCGTCCCCACCTACGAGGTGCGGACGACCCTGCGCCTGCCGGCCGAGGAGGTGAGCCGGCGGCTCGGGGCCGCTCCTGGCGACGTCCGGCCCATCGACGAGCACAGCTGCGAGCTGCACGGACACGCCGACACCCTGGAGTGGCTGGCCGCGCGGCTGCTCATGCTCGGCTGCGAGTTCGAGGTGCACGAGCCGCCCGAACTGCTGGAGTACCTGCGGGCGGTGGGCGCCCGCGCCGTCCGCGCCGGCGGCGTTGCCACGGGCTTTACTGACCTGTAAGTATGAGCGGGTGGAGGATCGGCGGCTCAGTCCTGGTGGGCAGCGGTTGCTGGAGGTGGCGACCGAGGTCTTCTACGCCGAGGGCATTCGCGCGACCGGCGTCGACACGCTGGTGGAGCGGGCAGGGGTGTCCAAGCCGACCCTGTATGCCCAGTTCGGGTCCAAGGAGAACCTCGTGGCGGCGGTGCTGGCCCGCCGCAGCGCCGCCCGGCAGGCCGCCCTGACCGCGTACCTGGCCGGCAGCGGCGTCCAGGGTGGGCAGGCGGTGCTGGCGGTCTTCGACTGGCTGGCCGAGGGGCACGGCCGCGAGGGCTTTCGCGGGTGCCCGTTCACCAACGCGGCGGTCGAGCTGCCCGATCCCGCGAATCCGGCGCGGGCGGTGATCTCGGCCTACAAGTCCTGGCTGCGCGGGACGCTCGCCACGCTGGCCGGCCAGGCGGACCTGGCGCGGCCGGAAGAGGTGGGCGACGCGCTGCTGCTGCTCATCGACGGCGCCAACGCCCGCGTGGTGGTCGACGACGACCGTACGGCGATGCTGCGCGCCAAGGCGGCGGCGGCCAGGCTGATCGGCGCGGACGGCCCGTGAGGGTCAAGCGCCGGGCCGGAACGGTCCGGCGTGCTTGACGGTCTGCAGGACGGGGGCGGTCTCGATGGTGCGGATCTCGGGCAACGCCCCCAGCCGGTGGGTGATGTAGCGGTGCAGGTGATCGGTGCCCGAGCACAACGCGTGGGCCAGCAGGTTGGTGGGGCCGGTGGTGTGGGCGACGGCCGCGAGTTCGTCGTGGCCCGCCAGGGCGGTGGCCACCTGGTCGAGGTGCGCCGGTGCGATCGCCATCCAGAGCAGCGCCTGGGTCGCGACGCCGAGGGGGACGGGGTCGATCTCGATGTCGAAGAAGATCGTGCCGTGGGCGCGCAGGTCGGCCAGACGCCGCGCCACCGTGGCCTCGGACCAGCCCGTGCTCCTGGCGAGCTCGGCATAGCCGGCGCGGCCGTCGTGGCGCAGGGCGTCGAGCAGGGCCTGGTCGGTGCGGTCCAGTGACGGCCGGCCCGACGGCGCGGCGTGGGCCGGCCTGAGTTGCTGTTGCTGCCCCTCGTCAAGGGTCTGGGCGATGCCCTGCCACGCGGTCGGCCCGCCCCGGTAGGAATGGAGCAGGTACTGGGCGGAGACCGAGGTGATCCCCGCCTTCCTGGGCAGGTCGTGCAGCAGCATCGAGGGCGGGTCGTCCACGCCGTGCGGGACGTGGACCATGGCGAAGATCTCGGTGCCGCCGGACAGCAGCTTGATCCATGACGTGTCGGGCCGCCGGGCCAGGGCCTGGGCGAGGGTCCGGGTCGCGGCCGGGCTGGTGGTGAGGCGGACCACCCACTGGTTGCGTCCCACCCGGCGCGGGTCGGGGAGCCCGACGACGCGCAGGGAGGCGTTCGCGCGCAGCCGCTGGTAGCGGCGGGCCACGGTCTGGGTGGACACGCCGAGCGCCCGGGCGATGCCGCTGAACGGCGCCCGCCCGTCGATGTGCAGGGCATGGATCAAACCGCGGTCCAGATCGTCGAGCATGAGCAAATCATGCACGAGACGTGGCTTCGTGGAAAAATCTCCCCAACATCGCAGGCATTGGGGAATCCCTGATGCCGGTGGCCGCAGCCTTGGTCGCGGAAGTGATCCGTACGACTGAGGGGGACTGAGACATGCCGGTTCGGGAGGATCCGACGGCGGCCTACCGGTGGCGATGGGTCGTGCTGGGCGCGCTGCTGACCGCCGAGGCGATGAACGTGCTGGACTCGACGATCGTGCAGGTCGCGGCGCCGGTGATCCGCGCCGGGCTCGGCGGTTCCGAGTCCGCCATCCAGTGGTTCAGCTCGGCCTACACGCTGCCGTTCGCGGCGTTCCTGATCTTGGGCGGCCGGTTGGGGGACATGCTCGGCCGCAAGCGCGTGTTCCTGATCGGGATCGCGGGGTTCACGCTGGCGTCGTTGTGCTGCGCGCTGGCGCCCGGCGCGGGAGTGCTGATCGGCGCGCGGGCGCTCCAGGGCACGGCCGCCGCCTTGATCATTCCGCAGACGATCGGGTTGATCCGCTCCATGTTCGCCGGCGCCGAACTGGCCAGGGCGATGAGCACCATCGGGCCCGTCATGGGCCTGTCCGTGATCTGCGGGCCCATGCTCGGGGCCGCGCTCACCCACGCCGACCTGTTCGGCTCCTCGTGGCGGGCGGCGTTCCTGGTCAACGTGCCCCTCGCCGTCGCCGTGCTCGCCACCGGGCCCATGCTCCGCGAGGACAGGGCCGTGCGGCCGCCCCGGCTGGACCTTCCCGGGACCGCCCTGGCGGTGCTGGGCGCCGGGCTGGTCGTCTACCCGCTCATCGAGAGCGGCGACGCCGTGCCGCCCGGGTGGGGCGCGGCCATGCTCGTCGCCGGAGTCCTCGTCCTGGTGGCGTTCGCGCTGCACCAGCGCCGCCGGGCCCGGCGCGGGCGGACTCCCCTGATCGAGCCGAGCCTGTTCGGCGACCGCGTCTTCCCCGCCGCGCTGGCGACCTCGACGCTGCTCTTCGCGGTGACCAACGGGCTGATGCTGGTCATCGTGCTGCAGGTGCAGCTCGGCCTGGGCCGCGACGTCCTGACCGCCGGGTTGACCCTGCTCCCGTGGTCCTGCGGGCTGGCGATCTCCTCCGGGATCGTGGGCGCGCGGCTGACGCCCCGCCGCCTGTCGCGGGTCATGTTCGCCGGGCTCGCCGTGCTGTTCGCCGGGGTGCTCGGCGCCCTGGCCGCCTATGCGGGCGCGTACCCGTGGCCGCTGCTGGTGGCGCTGGCGGTGTGCGGGGCCGGGAACGGCATGGTCACCGTCCCGTTCTTCACCGCCGCCCTGGCACGCCTCCACCCGCATCAGGTCGGGTCGGCGGCCGGCCTGCTCAACGCCGTCCAGCAGTTCGGCGGCACGCTGGGGGTCGCCCTGCTCGGCAGCGTCTTCCTGCACGGCCTGGCCGGCGGCTCGGACGCGAACGCGGCTGCGGCGCTCGCGTTCGGGCTCGGCCTCGTCCTGCTCGCCGCCACGGCCGTCGCCGCGGCGTTCATGAGAGCTCCCGTGGGTCCCGCGCCCACGCCGGAACGGGAGCACGCGGTCGCAGGTGAGCCGTCCCGATCCCGGTAGGTCTGTGCCGCGAGGGTCGCCGATGATGCGGCGCCCCCGGCCGCCGGGGCCGCTGCGGACGACGTCGGCGTCCTCGGCCTGGCCGCTGGAGACGACATCGGGGTCCTCGGCCGCCCGGGCTGCTGTGGACGACATCGGTGGCGGCGCCGTGCCCATCGCCCAGGTTGTTGTCGCCGTGCCGGACGTGGGACGTCGCCCGCCCGGGGCGATGAGCGGGGCGATTTGGCCGGCCGCGTCCACGTGCCTCGGGGCTGGTCGACGCGCGGGGCCCGAGATTGTCGTGGGTGATCGCTAGGGTCACCGTCATGGTTGACGCAGCGGAGGTGTGTTCGTGCGCCGGTTCTTCCCGGCCCGCATCGGAGGTGGCCGGATGAGCGTGTGGGAGCGCCTGGTCAAGCTGGCCAAGGGCGGTGACGTGGCCGGCGTCTTCCGTCTGCTCCTCGAGCTGGACGCCGACGATCGCAAAGCGGTGGCGGCGCAGCTGCCGCGCCACCTGGCGGGGCTGCGGCCGGAGGAGTGGTGGTCCTGGCGGCACCAGCTCAGGCCGTTGCGGCTGGCGGGCGTGGCGTGCCTGGGCGGTGCGGCGGCCGTCACGGCGTGGCTGTTCAGACGCGAGTTCCAGTGGACCGAGCGCGGCGACGACGAGCGCGTCATCCTGCTGCTGCGGCAGCGTCCGGCCGAGTGGCGGGCGGATGTGGCCCGCCGCATCGCCGCCCGCCTGCGCCTCAACGACATGCGCTACTGGGAGGTGGCCGCGGCGCTCGTGCGCGAGACCGGGACCGAGCCGCCCGACGGCGACGCGTTCATGGTGGGCTGGTTACGCGCGCTCCACTCGGGGACGCCGGCCGACGATCCGCTGTTCACCGCGTTCGCGCCGCGGCTCTTCGACGTCGACGGCCTGGGCGAGGCACTCCCCGAGCAGGTGGGGACGATCGCCCGGCTCGTCGAGGACGGCCGGCTGGAGCGCAAGCGGGTCATCGACGGCATCGTGGGGCGGCTGCTGCGTGACGGGCCGACGGCGCTGAGCGCCCTGGCCGTCCTGCACGATCGGCTCGACCTCGACATCGACGAGTCCGCCGAGCGGGCCAGGGACTACACCCGGCTGCTGCCCGCCGGGCCGGTGGCGGTGGCCGATCTGGCGCTGGCGCAGCTGCGGCGGCTGGAGGAGGCGGGGCGGCTGGAGGAGGAGCTGTTCGCCGAGGCGGTGGAGGCGCTGGCGTTCCGGCCGGAGAAGAAGCTGCTGCGCGCGGCCCTGTCGTGGGCGGGCGACGCCGTGCTGCGTGACGCCCGCCGCGCGGACGTCGTGCTGGCCGCCATGTCCCTGATCTTCGCGCAGGACACGCTGGCGTTGCAGGAGCGCGCCGTACGGCTGGCCGTCAAGCTGGCCCCGCAGGCGGGGGAGGCCGGCCGGGAGGCGGTGCGGCAGGCGGCGGCCGGGCTGCCCGAGGAGCTGCTGGAGCGGGTCTCGGCGGCGTACGGGGGCGGCATCGCCGCCGAGGAGGTGACCGTCACGCCGCTGCCGGTTGTGGGGCACGGGCCGGCGTTGCCGCCGCCGTACACCTCGCCGGACCAGCTCGTACGCGCGGTGAGCGCCCGCGAGGTGGACCCGCACACGTTCGAACGCCTCCTGGCCGGGCTGGTCGAGTGGTCGCAGCGGGCGCCCGATGCGCTGCGCGAGGCGTTGCGTCCCTGGTTGGAGCCGCTCGATCCGCTCTTCTTCGGCCACAACCGCGACGACGCCGTCCATGTCGTGCGCCGGGCCTTCCTGGCGTTCGCCTCGCCCGAGGGCGGGCATACGCTGCCCAAGATCGCCATCAGGCAGCCGCCGACCCTGGGCGGGTTCAAGCAGCTCTACCTCGGCCGGGCCGACGAGCTCGCGCGCTCGTTCGAGGAGGGCCGCGGCTACCCGGTCCTGCTGGCCACGCCCACGGCGGGCAGCGGTCATGTTGATCCCGGGGTTCTGCTCGACCGCCTGGAGCTGCTGGAGGCCGCAGGGGCGCGGGCACTGCCCGGCGACCTCGTCCAGGCGCTGCTGCGGCTGCCCCGCGACATCCCTGACGCGTGCGTGCGGCGGGCGGAGAGCCTGACCTCCGAGGCGGGCCGCGCGTGCGCCGCCTGGATGCGCGACGGCGGGGCCGCCGATCCGCGGGTGAAGGTCCACCTGCGCAGCGAGCGCAACGGCTATTACCTGTCGAACTGGCCCGTCCTGCGCTCCGTGGTGGACGTGCCGGACGATCTTCCCGAGGAGCTCCGCCCGCTCTACCGGCCGGAGGCCGGCTACGCGTACACGCTCGAGTGGTGGCCGCTCGCCATGCCCTCGCACCCGGAGATCGTGGCCGCGCACATGGTCTGGATGATGTCGATCTGCATCGACTCCAGTGACTCGCAGACGCAGGCGCTGGTCGGCCTGGCCCACGCCGACGGGCCGCTCGGCAGCGCCGTGGCGCACGCGCTCGCCTGCGGCATGGGCCACGCGAGCGCCACCGACCGGGCCGCCGCCACCGATGCCCTCCTGACGCTGGCCGCCCGCGGCCGGGTGCCGGCACAGGTGCTGGCGGAGACGCTGACGAAGCTGGTCGCGGAGGGATTCCTCAAGCTCAACCGGGTGGTGTCGGTGCTCGACGACGCCACACAGGCCGGGGCGCACGAGGCGGTGTGGGAGGTGGTCGTGCGGCTGCTGCCCGGGCTGCTGCCGCAGGAGGGCGAACGGCCCCGCGCGGGCGTGGCCGACCTGCTGGCGGCGGGGGCCAGGGCGGCCAGGATCGCCGGCGTACGGGCCGAGCTGCCGGACGTGGCGGCGGTGGCGGCCCGCAAGGGGTCGAGCAGGCTGGTCCAGGAGGCGCGGCGGCTGCAGCACCTGGTCGCCCTCCCTGAGAAATCTACTTTGTAAAGGCGCCGGGTGGATGATCATCCTCGATCCCACAGAAAACGGCCTTGTCAGCAAGGTCGAGAAGCTGCTGTCGCCTGCCACGGTCGTCGGGTGGCGGCGGCTGGAGCCCTGGGCGGTCGCGCGGGCGGAGCTGAGCGGTCCGCCCGGCTCGATGATCGTGAAGTGGATGCGGCCCCATGGGCCCGGTCCCGACCGTTCGGAGTCGTGGCGGCTGCGGAGCGAGGTGGCCGCCTTACGCTTCCTGTCCGACGATCTCGACGTGCGGCTGGCTCCGCAGGTGGTGGCCACGGATCTGGCGGCGGGGCTGGTGGTGCTGGAGGACCTGGCGCCGCGGGTGGCGTTGGACGGCCTGCTGCGGGCGGACGGCGCGGCGGCGCACGGGGAGCGGCTGGCGGCGTTCGCCCGGGTGCGCGGTGAGCTGAACGCCGTGACCGCCGGGCGGGCGGAGGCCTATTACGCGCGCAGGGCGGCTCTGGGGGCGGTCGATCGGGTGGCGGACTGTGCGGGGAGGTTCGCCGGGTTCCGGGAGGAGGGGCGTCTGCAGATCGCGGCCTTGGGGGTGGAGGTGGCGGGCGGCGCTGAGCGGGAGTTGGCGGCAGTGCTGGAGGAGCTGGGGGATCCGGGGCCGTTCCTGGCGTTGAGCAACGGTGATCCGGAGGCGAACAACGTCCTGGTGCGGGCGTCGGGAGCGCCGGACGCGCGGGTGATCGATTTCGAGTTCGCCGGGTTCACACATGCGCTGCATGACGCGGTCTGCCTGTACGTTCCGGGTCCCGCGTGGCTGTCGGTGGACTGGGGGATGGGGGCGGCGTATCGGCGGGCTCTGGCGGTGGGGGTGCCGGAGGCGGAGGACGATCGGCGGTTCGGGTTCGGGCTGGCGGCGGCGTGTTTCTCGTACATGTTGCTGCGGCTGCAGCGGTTGTCCCAGGTGGACGGGCGGGCGGCGGGTGATGACAGCCGGGTGCAGCTGGTGGCGACGGTGGAGGCGGCGGCGCGGGTGGCGGAGTCGTTCGGCGTGCTGCCTGGGTTGGCGGGGTGGGGGTGGCGGGTGGCCGAGGCGCTGCGGCGACGGTGGCCGGACGCGGCTGTGGACGTGGCGGGCTTACCGGCGTTCGTGGCGCGCCGCCGGTAAGGGGGTGAAGGGGACGGCGCTTTGGGAGGCGAGGGCGGCCCCGCGCTTTGTGCCGGGGCGGGCGGAGGCGGTCTTCGGTGCCGATGATCCGTCGCGGCAGCGCCTGAACGTCGTCACCCGCCGGAAGATCGTGCTGGACTGGCTGCGCGTGGCACCCGCACGTGATCGCCGACCGCCAGGGCAGGCGTGCGGCCGCCGGTCTGGCGGTAGCGCACCTCGGGGCCGGTGACCTCGCCGGCGGCGCGGCGTACCGCCCGCGCCGCGGCGTTGAGCCGGTCGACGTCGGCGTTGCTGGCGGCTGGCAGCGCCACGCTCGCCGGCTCCACGTGCACGTCGCCGGCGTACGTGGCGCGGGCCTGCTACGCGCCCGAGGACACCCCCTACCAGCTCTTGCTCGATGCCCCCGCCGTGGACACCCTCGCCGAACTCGGCACCGGCAAGGGCGCCAAGAAGCAGCATGGTGTCGGCGTACTCCTTAGAGTGCAGAACCAGGTACGACTAAGCGTGCACAGCCAGGCAGAGTTGCTGGTGGGTGTGCCATCGTGTGGTGTCACCCCGTGGCGGTAGCGTGTCGCTTATCAGACATGATCAACTGGAGCTTCTGTGACGGACGTCTACTCTCCCGTTCCCGAGTTGAACTTGCTCAAGGAGTTCGAAGACGGCTGCGACGAGGCCTACGCGGCCTGGGCGTGGATGGACGATTTCGGAGAGATGGAGTTCCTGGACGACCCGAGGCTAAAACAGGGCCTGCTCCGGTTCGCCCAGGCCAACCTCAGCGGTTCGATATATGCCTTGTGGAAATGTGACGATGGCACCGATCTGGCTTCCCTGCCGGTCGTGCTGCTTGGAGACGAGGGCGGGATCCACGTCGTTGCCCGTAATCTCCGGGAGTTCTTCCAGGTCCTGGGATCACTCAAAGGCGACCTCGCCTGCGACCTGGACGAGGTCTTCGAGACCGATGACGCCGAACTTCCCGGGCAAGCCCAATATCTCGCCTGGCTCGGGCGGCACTTCGGCCTCGCGGCACCCGAGGACCCCTGGGACATCATCCAGGGCGCCCAGGAGGATCTGGCACAAGAGCTGGCCGAGTGGATCTCCCTGCTCAGCAGTCGAGCAGCCGAGTAGCTCGACCTCCCGCGGCGGCTTGGCACATCAACCGCGTGGGATGTTCTTGTCACCCCGCCAGGCATCACGATCACGAACTCGACACCACAACCGATGCGCTGATCATCTCTGCACGTTTACTTGTTCGAGGCCCTGCACTTGAACCCGTACGCCGACAGATGGCCGCGCTGCGCCGCTACTGCCTGATCAGCCGCCCACATGATGGGCTGGTCTCGATGCACCGCCTGGTCCAGGCCGTTACCCTTAACCAGCTCACCGACGGCCAGCGCCGCGCCTGGTTCGCCGCCGCTGGCACTGTCATGGAACAGGCTCTGCCCGGCACACCTCAGGCGCCTGCGGCCTGGCCTGATTACCGGCGCCTGCTGCCGCACGCCCTTGCCGTCCTGCCTCCCGGCGCTGATGCCCTGCTCGAAATCTCCAGATATCTGGGCGCCGCTGGCGACTTCCGTACCGCTCGCACTCTGGCCCGGCAGCTGTGCGACCAGCGCGCCGAACGCCCCGACCCCCTAGCCGCCCGGCACAACCTTGCCTATCGGACGGGGGAGGCGGGGGAGGCGGCCGCCGCCCGCGACCAGCTCGCCGCTCTGCCGCCCATCTGCGAGCGTGTACTGCGCGCCGAACATCCCGACACGCTGGCCGTCCGACACAACTTCGCCCGCTGGGCAGAGACAGAAGAGGCGACGAAACTTCCACGGTGACGGCGGTGCCGTACACACGGGCGGCCTCCAACAGGGACGTAGGTCGGTGCCGATCCCTTCCGCAGTTTCATCTGGAAGGGAGACGATCGTTATCTGGGATTGTCCAGCGAACTAGGAGCTGTTTAGAGTTCGGATCATGTGGTTGAGGTGAGGAGTCTTAACCACATGATCGAGCCTCGGAGGTAGAGTCCGGCCTCGTAGCTTTCCGGGGCCTTGTCGTAGCGGGTCGCCAGGCCACGCCAGGTCTTGATCCTCTGGAAGCAGCGTTCGACGGTGTTGCGTTGCCGGTAGCGCTGCGGATTGAAGGTGACGGGCCGCCCGCCGGCCGAGCCCTTCTTCTTCCGGTTGTGTCAATCCCCTCAAAGCGTGGAGACGGTCCTATGCCACAGCGGCCCTCAGCAGGACCGTTGATGCTTGCCGCTTCTCGATCATCTGACGCTCGA
>NZ_JBITHZ010000027.1:0-170282 GCF_044458585.1 Nonomuraea sp. NPDC050451 | reverse complement strand
AAGCAATTTCCGTCAATAATGACGGGGATATGCATGTATCTCATGCACTGGCTTTTAACACACTGTTGAGTTCTCAAGAAACGGACGCGTACATCCCCGCCAAGATCTTGGTTCAGACCCTAGCGCGGAGGCGCACATTTCATTTCCTTCAGCGTACCAGATCCGGACGATCCTTGTCAAACCACCCGATCCGGTATCTTCCGGACTCGCCTCTCTCCGAGGCAACCCTGCTAACTTACTCCAACTTTCGGCGCTTGTCCAACCGAGCGGCTGGAACCGCCCGAAAGCCGGGAGTTGATCAGCAGGGGTGGCAGGGCAACCGCCCTACGTTGAAAACTGTAGCAGCCCCGACGGCGTCGAAGGTCCATCTTAGGTAACGAATGGACCTTCCCCGCGTTCGTATGGTTCAAACCCCGAGCCCGGCGAGCTGTGCCTCGAGCCGCGCGATGTCCGCCGCGGCCTGCTCGGCACGGCTCCTGACCTTGGCGACCACGTCTTCCGGCGCCTTGACCATGAACTGCTCGTTGCCCAGCTTGGCGGCCACCTGCGCGGCCTCCTTGCGGGCGACCGCCAGGTCCTTCTCCAGGCGCTTGCGCTCGGCCACGACGTCGATGGCGCCCGCGGTGTCGATCTCCACGGTCACCCCGCCCACCGTGAAGCTCGCCGTGGCGCTGAACGACTCCGCCGGCTCGGTGAGGCGCAGCAGCGACCGGATCGCACTCTCCTGGCAGGCCAGCGGAGTGCCGGTCAACCCGAGCCGGGCGGCGACCTTCTGGCCCGGCTTGAGCCCCTGGTCCGAGCGGAACCTGCGGACCTCCGTCACCAGCTCCTGCAGCGCCTCGATCTCCGCTTCAGCCGCGGCGTCGGTGCGGCGGGCGTCGACCTCCGGCCACGGGGCCGTCACGATCGACTCGCCGCCCGTCACGGCCCGCCAGAGCTCCTCGGTCACGAACGGCACGAGCGGGTGCATCAGCCGCAGCAGCGCGTCGAGCACATGGCCGAGCACCAGCCGGGTGTGTTCGAGCCCCTCGCCGAGCTGGATCTTGGCCAGCTCCAGGTACCAGTCACAGACCTCGTCCCACGCGAAGTGGTAGAGCAGGTCGGACGCCTTGGCGAACTCGTAGTCCTCGAAGGCCGCGTCGGCGGCCGCCACCACGGACTGCAGGCGCGACAGGATCCACCGGTCGGCCGGGGTCAGCTCGGCCCCTTCCAGCGATCCCACGGCCGCGCCGTTCATCAGGGCGAACCTGGTGGCGTTCCAGATCTTGTTGCAGAAGTTACGGGACCCGGCCGCCCACTCCTCGCTCACCGCGACGTCGGCGCCGGGGTTGGCACCGCGCAGCAGGGTGAAGCGGGTGGCGTCGGCGCCGAAGCGTTCGATCCAGTCGAGCGGATCAACCACGTTGCCGAACGACTTGGACATCTTCTTGCCGTACTGGTCGCGGACCATGCCGTGCAGCGCGACCACGCGGAACGGCGGCTCGCCGTCCATGGCGTAGAGCCCGAACATCATCATCCTGGCCACCCAGAAGAACAGGATGTCGTATCCGGTGATCAGAACGGAGGTCGGGTAGAAGCGCTGCAGCTCAGGCGTCGTGTCCGGCCAGCCGAGCGTCGAGAACGGCCACAGCGCCGAGGAGAACCACGTGTCGAGGACGTCGGAGTCCTGCGTGTAGCCGGCGGGCGGCTCCTCGTCGGGGCCCACGCACACGACCTCGCCGTCCGGCCCGTACCAGACCGGAATGCGGTGCCCCCACCAGAGCTGCCGGGAGATGCACCAGTCGTGCATGTCGTCGACCCAGTCGAAGTAGCGCTTGGCCAGCTCCGGCGGGTGGATGCGGGTGCGGCCGTCGCGGACGGCGTCGCCCGCCTCCTTGGCCAGCGGCCCGACGTTGACGAACCACTGCAGCGACAGCCTGGGCTCGACCACGGTCTTGCACCGCGAGCAGTGGCCGACCGAGTGGAGGTAGGGGCGCTTCTCGGCGACGATGCGCCCCTCGGCGCGCAGCGCGGCGACGACGGCGGGCCTGGCCTCGAAGCGGTCGAGCCCCTGGAAGGGGCCGTGCGCGGTGATGATGCCGCGCTCGTCCATGACGGTGATCGACGGCAGGGAATGACGCCGTCCGATCTCGAAGTCGTTGGGGTCGTGGGCGGGGGTCACCTTGACCGCGCCGGTGCCGAAGGCCGGATCGACGTGCTCGTCGGCGACGACGGGGATCATGCGCCCGGTGAGCGGCAGCTCCACCATCGTGCCGACCAGGTGCGCGTACCGCTCGTCAGAGGGGTGGACGGCCACGGCCGTGTCGCCGAGCATCGTCTCGGCGCGCGTGGTGGCCACCACGATCTCGTCGGAGTAGCGGATCGAGACCAGCTCGCCCTCGTCCTCGCTGTGCTCCACCTCGATGTCGGACAGCGCGGTCAGGCAGCGCGGGCACCAGTTGATGATCCGCTCGGCGCGGTAGATCAGCCCGTCGTCGAACAGCTTCTTGAAGATCGTCTGCACGGCCCGCGAGAGCCCGGTATCCATCGTGAACCGCTCGCGCGTCCAGTCGACGCCGTCGCCGAGCTTGCGCATCTGGCCGAGGATCCGGCCGCCGGACTCCTCCTTCCACTCCCAGACCCGCTCGACGAACGCCTCGCGCCCGAGGTCGTGGCGCGACTTGCCCTCCTTGGCCAGCTCGCGCTCGACGACATTTTGGGTGGCGATGCCGGCGTGGTCCATGCCCGGCAGCCAGAGGGTCTCGCGTCCCTGCATGCGGGCGCGCCGCGTCAGCGCGTCCTGGATGGAGTGGTCGAGCGCATGGCCGATGTGCAGGACGCCCGTCACGTTGGGCGGGGGCAGGACGATGCTGTACGGCACGCGCGAGCTGCCCGGGTCGGCGGTGAAGTACCCCTGGGATACCCAGCGCTCATAGCTCCGGGTCTCGACGTCGGCCGGGGTGTACTGGGTGGGCAGCTCTGGCGTTGTCACGGTGACCAATTCTAGGGAGGTGGGAAAGCAAAACGCCCCAGGGATCGACTCCGCCGGGGCGCTTGCCGTGGTTTATGGGATCAGGCCGACTTTTCCCGCGGCGTGCGCTGCTGCTTGGCGGCAAGCTGGTCGCGGGGTACGAGCGTCGGGATCGCGTGTTCGAGCACGGACTCGCGGGTGATGACGACGCGGGCCACGTCTTGGCGCGACGGCACCTCGTACATCACCGACTGGAGCACTTCCTCCAGGATCGCGCGCAGCCCGCGGGCGCCGGTGCCGCGCAGGATGGCCTGGTCGGCGATGGCCTCGAGGGCGCCGTCGGTGAACTCCAGCTCCACCCCGTCGAGCTCGAGCAGCTTGCGGTACTGCTTGACCAGCGCGTTGCGCGGCTCGGTGAGGATCTGGATGAGCGCCTCGCGGTCGAGGTTGTGCACCGAGGTGATGACCGGCAGACGCCCGACGAACTCGGGGATCATGCCGAACTTCAGCAGGTCCTCGGGCATCACGTCGGCGAAGATGTCGGCCGTGTCGACCTCTTCCTTCGACCGGATGATGGCGTTGAAGCCGATGCCCTTCTTGCCGATGCGCGACTCGATGATCTTTTCCAGACCGGCGAACGCGCCGCCACAGATGAACAGCACGTTGGTGGTGTCGATCTGGATGAACTCCTGGTGCGGGTGCTTGCGGCCGCCCTGCGGGGGCACGCTCGCCGTGGTGCCCTCCAGGATCTTCAGCAGCGCCTGCTGCACGCCCTCACCGGAGACGTCGCGCGTGATCGACGGGTTTTCGCTCTTACGAGCGATCTTGTCGACCTCGTCGATATAGATGATGCCGGTCTCGGCCTTCTTGACGTCGTAGTCGGCGGCCTGGATGAGCTTGAGGAGGATGTTCTCCACATCCTCGCCGACGTATCCCGCCTCGGTCAGCGCGGTGGCGTCGGCGATGGCGAACGGCACGTTGAGCATCTTCGCCAGGGTCTGCGCCAGCAGCGTCTTGCCCGAACCGGTCGGGCCGAGCAGCAGGATGTTGCTCTTGGCCAGCTCGAGGCCGTCGTCTCTGCCCCGGTCGCCCGACTGCACCCGCTTGTAGTGGTTGTAGACCGCCACCGAGAGAGCCTTCTTCGCCTTGTCCTGACCGATGACATAGGCGTCGAGAAACTCGTAGATCTCCCTCGGCTTGGGCAGGTTGTCCCACTTGAGCTCGGAGGACTCCGAGAGCTCCTCCTCGATGATCTCGTTGCAGAGATCGATGCACTCATCGCAGATGTAGACGCCTGGACCGGCAATGAGCTTCTTGACTTGCTTCTGGCTCTTTCCACAGAAAGAGCACTTCAGCAGGTCTCCCCCGTCGCCGATGCGTGCCACCCCAGATACTCCTTTGCGTGGGACCGCCCTGCTCCTGCGAGAGCAGTGTCTCCGGACATCCTCCGGACTAGGCCGAACCGCTCAGGTTTCGACGTTACCGTCTTCTGGGCCCTCAGTGAGCCCCCTAGCGGCGAGTCGCACCGGAACGTGCCCTATTGGGCAGCGCTCCGGTGCGTCACGTCTCGTCTAGGAAGCCACGGCCTGAGCGCGCTTCTTCCTGGACGGGATGATGTCATCGATCAGACCATACGCCTTTGCCTCGTCCGCGTTGAGAATTTTGTCGCGTTCGATGTCCTTGCGGACTTGGGCGGCGGTCTTCCCGGAGTGCCTTGCCACGATGTCCTCGAGGAGGTTTCGCATGCGAAGGATCTCGCGGGCCTGGATCTCGATGTCGCTGCCCTGGCCGCCACCCTCGGTGGACGGCTGGTGGATCAGCACCCGGGCGTTGGGCAGCGCGAAACGCTTGCCCGGGGTGCCGCCGGCCAGCAGCACGGCCGCGGCCGAGGCTGCCTGGCCCAGGCAGACGGTCTGGATCTCCGGCCGGACGAACTGCATCGTGTCGTAGATCGCCGTCATGGCGGTGAAGGAGCCACCCGGCGAGTTGATGTAGATGCTGATGTCACGGTCGGGGTCGAGCGATTCCAGCGTCAGCAGCTGGGCCATCACGTCGTTGGCCGACGCGTCGTCGATCTGCACTCCGAGGAAGATGATGCGGTCCTCGAAGAGCTTGTTGTACGGGTTCATCTCCTTCACGCCATATGACGTGCGCTCGACGAAGGAGGGGAGAACGTAGCGGCTCTGGATGTTCACTTCTCTACTCCCCCTTAGGAGACCGGGCCCTGCGAGGGCACCTGCCGCGCGCTGCGGACCACGTGGTCGATGAAGCCGTAGTCCTTGGCTTCCTCGGCCGTGAACCAGCGGTCGCGGTCGGAATCGGCCTCGATCTGCTCCAGCGGCTGGCCCGTGTGGTGGGCGATCCGCTCGGCCAGTGTCTTCTTCACATAGAGCATCTGCTCGGCCTGGATGGCGATGTCGGCCGCGGTGCCGCCGATGCCTCCAGACGGCTGGTGCATCATGACCCGGGCGTGGGGCAGGCCATATCGCTTGCCCTTGGTGCCCGCGGTGAGCAAGAACTGCCCCATCGAGGCGGCCATGCCCATCACAACCGTGGAAACGTCGTTCGGTACGTATTCCATCATGTCGTAGATGGCCATGCCAGCGCTCACCGAGCCACCCGGCGAGTTGATGTAGAGCGTGATGTCACGGTCGGGGTCGTCGGCCGCGAGCAGCAGGAGTTCGGCGCAGATGCGGTTGGCGATCTCGTCGTTGACTTCCTGCCCGAGCACGATGATGCGCTCCCGGAGCAGGCGCTGGTAAAGCTGGTCCTCAAGCCGGAAGGACGAGCCGTTCTCACGGCCTCGCGACTCAGGCTGATAGAAGGTCGGCGGGCTGGTCACAGCGTCACCTTCCGATGCGTCGTAATCGATTGGCTTTGCTTGTGACCTTAACGCGCGCCGCGCACAGCTCATGCCCGGTCCCCCGTACTGTTCGCTGACGGCGCAGGTTCATCGTGCCCTCCTGCGTAGTGGTTCCCTCAGGTGGCGCGCACGGCCTGCTGAACGCGGGCCCGGCACCCTGAGGCCCGTCGAAGCCCTTCGGGTGCCCACGAGCCCTCTCAGGGCCTCACAGCCCGCACGCCCTCCTCAGGAGCGCCCCGGAAAGGTCGAAGCCCCCGAACCGGACGGTTCGGGGGCTTCGGAAAAGAGCGAGAGGGCGGTCAGGCCTCGGACTTCTCCTCGGCGGGCTCGTCCTCGGCGGCGGCCTCTTCCTCGACCTCCTGGCCGTTGATCTCGGCGTAGATCGCCTTGAGGTCCACCTCGTTGCCGTCGGCGTCGACGACCTTGGCGGCGTCGCCGAGCACCGACTTGGCCTTGTCGCGCACGATCTCGACCATGGCCAGCGTGAGCTGGTCGTTGTCGGCGAGGTGCTTGGCCAGCTCGTTGGGCTGCACGCCCATCTCCATGGCGCGGCGCACGACGAAGTTGGTCAGCTCCTGCTCGGAGACACCCAGCTCCTCGGCCTTGACGATCTTGTCGAGCACGAAGCCGACCTTGATCGCGCGGGCGGAGTTGGTCTCGAACTCGGCGAAGCGCTCCTCCTCCGTCGTCTGGTAAAGACGGAAGAAGGCGTCGCGGCTCAGGCCGCTCTCGGCCACCTGGTGGTCGAGGTTGTGCTTGCGGGCGTCGACCTCGGCCTTGAGGGCGCTGTCCGGCAGCGGGATGTCGATCTGCTCCAGCAGCGTGTCGAGGGCCTTCTCGCGGGCCTGCACGACCTGGTCGATCAGCTTGTTGCGGCGGGCCTGCTCGCGGATGCTGGCCTTGAGCTCGTCGAGCGTGTCGAACTCGCTGGCGAGCTGGGCGAACTCGTCGTCGAGCTCGGGCAGGACCTTCTCCTTGACCGACTTGACGTTGATGATCACGTCGGCTTCCTCGCCGGCGTTCTCGCCGCCGACCAGCTCGGTCTTGAAGCTCTTCTCCTCGCCCGCGGACATGCCCTCGAGCGCGGCGTCGAGGCCCTGGAGCACGGAGCCGGCGCCGACCTCGTAGGAGACCTCGCTGGCCTGCTGCTCCTCGATGTTGTTGCCGTCGATCTCGGCACGCAGGTCCATGACGACGAAGTCGCCGTTGGCGGCCGCGCGCTCGACGCCGGTCAGCGTCGCGAAACGCTGGCGCAGGGCGTTGAGCTGGGCGTCGACGTCCTCGTCGGAGACCTCGGCGGAGTCGACCGTGACCTCGAGGCTCTGGTAGTCGGGAACCTCGAAGTTGGGCCGGATGTCGACCTCGGCGGTGAACTCGATCTGCTCACCGTCTTCGATCTTCGTGACCTCGATGTCGGGCTGCGCGACCGGGAACACGTCGACCTCGTCGACGGCCTTGCCGTACAGCTTGGGCACCGCGTCGTTGAGGGTCTCCTCCAGCACTACCGCCCGGCCGAAGCGCTGCTCGATGATGCGGGCCGGAACCTTGCCAGGCCGGAACCCGGGGACGCGCACCTGCTGCGCGACCTTCTTGTACGCCGCATCCATGCTCGGGCGCAGCTCGTCGAACGGCACCTCGACAGTGAGCTTGACCCGGGTCGGGCTGAGCTCCTCGACAGCGGTCTTCACGGAATGGTCTCCTTGATCAAGCTACGAGTGATCGCGGGCGCGTCCATCGGTTACGGCACACGCGCCGCGCCCACATGTGCGGCGTTGGGCATGCTCCGCCACGGCGGGATCCAACGCCGATGGCCAGTCTAGGGCAGATGCGTACCCAACAACGACGTCCGCGCCGTCACAAGTCGCCCGCGATCATCCGTAACCGTCCGTCAGAACTCGTCCGCGATCGTCCGCAACAGCTCGACCGTCTCGTCCGGGGTGGTGCTCACGGCGCAGAGCCGCTCCATCACCTCGGTGTATCGGTCCACGTCTTCACGCTTGTCGAGGTAGAGCGCGCTGGCCAACTGCTCGACGTACACGACGTCGGGCAGGTCGGTGTCGGGGAAGCGCAGGACGCTGAACGCCCCGCCTTCCGCGCTGTGCCCGCCGAAGCTGAACGGCATGATCTGAATCGTGATTTTGGGCTGGCGCATCAGGTCGATGAGGTGCTCGATCTGGGCCCGCATCACCTCGACGCCACCTATGGGTCGTCGAAGGGCGGCCTCGTCGATCACGGCCCAGAACACTGGCCCGTCCGGCCTGTCGAACATCCGCTGGCGCTCCAGCCGGAGATCCACTCTTCTGGAGATCTCCTCGGCCCCGATTCCCGCCGATCCGGCGGTCACGACGGCCCTTGCGTACTCCTTGGTCTGCAGCAGTCCTGGCACGAACTGGACTTCGTAGGTCCTGATCCTGGCGGCGGCCTCTTCAAGGCCGACGTACGCCTGGAACCACGTGGGCAGGACATCGTTGAACCGGTGCCACCAACCAGGCTCGTTGGCGGTGGCCACCAGGTCGAGTACGGCGGAGCGGGCCTGCTTGTCGACGACCCCGTAAAGGGTCAGCAGGTCCGCCACGTCCCGTTCTTTGAACCCCACTCGGCCCAGCTCCATGCGGCTGATCTTGGATTCGGAGCCACGGATGAGGTGGCCCGCCTCCTCACGAGTGACGTTCTTCGCTTCCCTGAGCTTGCGCAGCTGGGAGCCCAGGAGGATGCGCAGCGCCGTCGGTCCGGAACCCGGCTGGTTCTGCGTCACTTTGCCTCCTATCAAGGTCCGCACACACAGTGACACCACATTGCCGGGTATGACAAGGTCTCAACCTCGTGTCCGATTAGCAGAGTTATGCCCCAAAACGCCGCTTGCTACTGCACAATGCAGGTGCACGTGCATTTGGGTCTTGCAGCTGCAGCGATCGTGACCCATGATGGCTTAGTGCATATTGGGCCAAACATGCACTAAGTCGGGCTGAACGGGGAGGTATCGGCAGCATGGTGGAGGATCCTCTGGCCACTGCCGATGCGTTGCAAATCACCCGCGAAGTGGGCTTCGACCACCTGCTCATGGGTGGCAAGCCGTACACGACCTCGTGCCCGTTGCCCTTTCAGGCCGACTCCGTGAAGACGGCCAGGGACGTGACCCGCTCGACCCTGAAGGGCTGGGGCCTGCACGAACTCAGCGACGACGCCGCGCTGGTGGTGTCGGAGCTGGTGACGAACGCGGTGCGGTACGCGATGTACGCGGCGGGGCGGCGGGAGATCGAGCTCTTGCTGATGCGCGTACAGCCGCACGTGCTGCTGGCGGTGGCCGACCCGAGCGACGAGGTGCCGCGACCCAAGGAGCCGGACTTCATCTCCGAGAACGGGCGCGGCCTGTACATCGTCGAGACCTACAGCCAGTGCTGGGGCTGGGACCCGCTGGCGCGCGGCGGCAAGGCCGTGTGGGCGTTGTTCCGCACCGAGCCCTGATCCAGTCCCGTCATTCGCCGGTCACCCCGTCGATGCGCTCGCGCAGCAGGTCCGCGTGGCCGTTGTGACGGGCGTACTCCTCGATCATGTGGATGAGGATCCAGCGGTGGGTGCACTCCTGCCCGTTGCGGTCGCCGACGGCGTCCAGCGGCTTGACGTCCGAGATGGCGCGGGCGCGCTCGATCTCCTCCTCCCACGTGGCGAAGGCCTCCTTGACCGAGGCGGTGTCCACCTCCTTGAAGTCGGCGTCGTTGTCGCGGTCCTTGTCCCACAGCTTGGGGAGGTCCTCGCCGTTCAGCACGCGGCGGAACCACGAGCGTTCGACATGGGCCATGTGCCGGACCAGGCCGAGCAGGGACAGGGTCGAGGGTGAGGCGGAGCGCAGGCGCAGCTGATCGTCCGACAGGCCCGCACATTTGACGGCGAGGGTGCCGCGGTGCCATTCGAGCCAGTTGTTCAGCGTGGTCCGCTCGTCGCCGGCGAGAGGGGGCGGGATCCGGGTGTCAGTCATGATGTCCGACCTTATCCAGCCTCAGTACATCGAGATGTGGACGTGGTCGTAGTGGTTCTCGGTGATGCTGCCGCGGTCCGACATGGCCCGCCAGCCCGAGCCCATGTTGATGCGCTGCTTCCAGATCACGTACTTGACGCCGAGCTTGCCCTTGTTCTTGAGCGCCCAGTCCGCGATGCGGTCGCCCAGGGCGTTGTTGATGGCCGCGGGCATCGTGCCGCCGGTGCTCATCATGAAGTCGCAGGCCCGCCCCAGCGGGTGCTCGCCGCTGGAACCCGATCGGAAGCAGCCCACCGTGTACGGCAGCTTGAAGTTCTTCTCCAGCTCCGCCTTCATCAGCCGCGTACGGGCCGTGATGTTGTCGGAGCCGGCGGGCAGCTCGGGCGCCCAGCTGCCGTCGGACTTGCGTCCGGGACCGAACGGCACGAGGTCCTGGAGCTTCTTCTTGATGTCGTCGATGACGTCCTCGGCCTCGGCGCGCTGTGCGGACACCTCCTTGGCGTCCACGCCGATCTGGGTGGCCAGCGCGGCGGCCTCGTCGGAGGCCTTCTTCTTGTCGTCGCGGGCCTGGGCCACGCCCTGGACCAGCGCCTGCTGCTCGGCCGTCAGCTGCTCGAGCAGGGCGGCGCCGCCGCCGTTCTGGACCATCAGGACGGAGGGCAGCGACGGGTCGTGGTTCTGGTAGCGCATCCTGGCGAGGTCGCCGACCCGCTGCTCGGCGGCGGCCAGCGTCTTCTCCGCGGCCGCCAGTCGCTCCTTGGCCGCCTTGGCCGCCGCCTGCGCCTTGGCCAGCTCGACGCGCTTGAGGCTGTACTTCTCGATCAGCTTGTCGATCTTGCCGTTCAGCTGCTTGAGCTGGGCGCGGAGCTCGGCCTCCGACGGCTTGGGGGCCGCCGCGGCCGCGGTCGCCGGCAGGAGGGCGACGGCGGCGGCCGTGACGAGGCCGATGGCGAAAGTCGCGGGGGACGGAGCCGCCACGTGGATGTTCCTCTCCCTCTGCCGGCCGGGTTAGCTGACGGGTTCGGGCTGGGAGCTGCGTGCCCTACCACCGAAGTGGATTCACCCCAGGTGCGGGTGGGTCCCCGGCTCCAGGGCGACTCGCCCGGGATTAGGCGTGTGCCGGACGTTACGGCCGACACAAAAGGGATATTAGTGGTAGATCACGAGTAATGCGACCCCCATTAGAAATCTAATAGTGATCTACTTGTGATCGAAGCATCCGGGCGGCCTCCTCCGGCAGCACGTCGTTCACGAAGGCACCCATCGCCGACTCCGACCCGGCCAGGTATTTGAGCTTGCCCGGCGCCCGTCTGATGCTGAACAGCTCCAGGTGCAGATAGCCGAGCTCGCGGTCCTGCCGCACGGGCGCCTGGTGCCAGGCCGAGATGTACGGCATCACCACGCCGAACAGGTCGTCGAAGGCCCGCAGCACCGAGGTGTAGAGGGGCGCGAACGCCGACCGCTCCTCCTCCGTCAGCGCGGCCAGATCGGGCACCTGCCGGTGCGGGTAGATGTGCACCTCGTACGGCCACCGCGCGGCGGCGGGCACGAACGCCGTCCACAGCTCGTTGGAGGCCACCACGCGCGTCCCCGCGGCCCGCTCGGCGGCCAGCACGTCGGCGAACAGGTTGCCCTTCGAGTAGCGCCTGGCGGCGGCGAGCTGGAGCTTGGTCCTGGGCGTGACGTACGGGTAGGCGTAGATCTGGCCGTGCGGGTGGGCGAGCGTGATGCCGATCTCCTCGCCCCGGTTCTCGAAGCAGAACACCTGCTCCACGCCCTCGATTCCGGACAGCTCGGCCGTCCGGTCGGCCCACGCCTCCATGACCAGCTCCACCTGGTCGTCGGAGAGCCTGGAAAAGGACGACGAATGCTCAGAGGTGAAACAGACCACCTCGCACCGCCCCACTCCCGGCCGGACCTCACTCAGGCCCCCCGCATCCGCATAAGTCCCGAAATTGCCGGAGAAGGAGGGGAATCGATTCTCGAACACCACCACGTCGTACTCGTACGCCGGCACCTCCGTCGAGCGCGTGTCCGACGACGGGCACAGCGGGCACTCGTTCGCCGAGCCGGTCGGCTGGAACGTCCGCGTCTGCCGGTGCCCCGCCACCGCGATCCACTCCTCGGTCAGCGGGTCGTAGCGCAGCTCGGAGGCCACCGGCCGGGGGTCGAGCACCCGCCGGTCGATCGCGCTCCGGTCGGCGTCGTCCCGCCGATCGAAATAGATCAGCTCACGGCCGTCGGCCAGGTGGGTGATGGTGCGCTTCACAAGCCCTCCGCGATGATCAGTTCTCCGGCCCGTTCGGCCAGCTCCATGCGTGCGTCCTCAGGCAGCCCCGCGTCGCTGATGACCACGTCGGCCTCGGTCAGCTCGGCGATGGTGCTGATGCCGACCGTGTTCCACTTCGTGTGGTCGGCGGGGATGACCAGCCGGGTGGCGGCCGCCACCAGCTCCCTGTCGGTCTCCGACTCCAGCAGGTTGGGGGTGGTGAACCCGGCCCGCACGCTCATCCCGTGCACGCCGAGGAACAGCGTGTCCACGTGCAGGCGGCGGATCGCGGCCACGGCCACCGGGCCCACCAGCGCGTCGGACGGCGTGCGCACGCCGCCGGTCAGCACGACCGTGCGGTCGGGACGCGGGTTGCGGTGGAAGACCTCGGCGACGGGGATCGAATTGGTGATCACGGTCAGCTCCGGGACGGCGATCAGGTGGCGGGCCAGCGCCCACGTGGTGGTGCCCGCCGAGAGCGCCACGGCCGTGCCCGGCCGGACGAGGCCGGCCGCGCGGCGCGCGATGGCCTCCTTCTCCTGCTGCTGGCGGGCCGACTTCGCGGTGAAGCCCGGCTCCTCGGTGGAGCCTGGGCCGAGGGCGGTGGCGCCGCCGTGCACCTTCTCCAGCAACCCGCGTTCGGCCAGCACCTCGAGGTCCCGGCGGATGGTCATGTCGGACACACCGAGCTCGCGGACGAGGTCCGCGACCCGGACGCCGCCGTTGCTGCGCACGCGTTCGAGGATCGTCTGCTGACGCTGCTGTGCGAGCACGCCCGCTCCTTCCAACAGATTCCACCAAATTATGACACGGAATTGTTGGGGAATGTTAGTTCGCGTGCTGCGCTTGCGCTGGTCAGCACGGGCGGGGAGGCTCGGGGCGTACCCGATCACCGGAGGCGAGCTTATGGCCAGGCGCGCACGCAAGGGCAAGGCACGCAAGAAGAAGAAGGCGAACCACGGCAAGCGCCCCACGGCGCGTTGACCGGGTGGCCGCCTCTCGCGGCGGCCACCCCGCTTTCATCCCGGCAGCTCGGTCAGAGCCTGCTCGATGCGGTCCTGCGGCAGCGTGTAGTCCTCCAGGTGCCCGGCCAGGTAGCGGTCGTACGCGCCCAGGTCGAAGTGGCCGTGGCCGCAGAGCGCGGTCAGGATCACCTTCTCCTCGCCGCTTTCCTTGCACCGCAGGGCCTCGGCGATCGTCTCCGCGAGCGCGTGCGTGGGCTCCGGGGCGGGCACGATGCCCTCGGTCCTGGCGAAGCGGACACCGGCCTCGAAACACTCGCTCTGGGCGCGGGTGACCGCCTCGAACAGGCCCAGCTCGTACATGTGCGACACCAGCGGCGACATGCCGTGGTAGCGCAGGCCGCCCGCGTGGATCGGGTCGGGGACGAACCCGTGCCCCAGCGTGTGCATCTTCAGCAGCGGCGTGAGGCCCGCGGTGTCGCCGAAGTCGTAGGCGTACACGCCGCGTGTGAACGATGGGCAGGCGGCCGGCTCGACCGCCCTGAACACCGTCCGGATCCGCCCTGCCAGCTTCTCGCGCAGGAACGGGAAGGTGAGGCCGGCGAAGTTCGAGCCGCCGCCGGTGCAGCCGATGACCAGGTCCGGCATCTCGGGCAGCTGTTCCAGCGCCTCCTCACCGATCACGGTCTGGTGCAGGAGCACGTGGTTGAGGACGGAGCCGAGCGCGTACCGGGCGTCGGGCGTGGCGGCGGCCACCTCGACGGCCTCGCTGATCGCGATGCCCAGGCTGCCGGGCGAGTCCGGGTCGTCCGCCAGCACCTTGCTGCCCGAGCCGGTGATGGATGAGGGGCTGGCGTGGACGGTGGCGCCGTACACCTGCATGAGAGAGCGGCGGTACGGCTTCTGGTCGTACGAGGCGCGCACCATCCAGATCCGGCACTCGATGTCGAACTGGGAGCAGGCGAACGCCAGGGCCGACCCCCACTGCCCGGCGCCGGTCTCCGTGGTGAGCAGCCGCACCCCTTCGCGGGCGTTGTAGTACGCCTGGGGCACGGCCGTGTTCGCCTTGTGCGACCCGGCGGGCGAGACGCCCTCGTACTTGTAGTAGATCCTGGCCGGCGTGCCGAGGGCCTTCTCGAGCCGGCGCGCCCGGATCAGCGGCGTCGGCCGCCAGAGCCGGTAGACGTCGAGCACCTCTTGCGGGATCGGGACGAACCGCTCACCGCTCACCTCCTGGCCGATCAGCTCCATCGGGAAGAGCGGAGCCAGGTCGTCGGGCCCCACGGGCTCGCGCGTCGCCGGGTGCAGCGGCGGCGGTGGCGGGGCGGGCAGGTCGGGAACGATGTTGTACCAGTGACTGGGGATCATCGCCCCAGTCTGCGCCGCTCACGGGCCGCGTTCCAGCATCACGCGTCGCGGGTCACGACGGCGAGTCTGCTGGGGTGATCGGCCCTGACCACGACGTCGGCCGTCTGCTGGGGGCGCGCATCACGCTCGTACCGCTCGTACGCCGGCAGCCGCCACCGCTCGTCCTCGGGGGTCCCGCGCTCCAGCGCCCCCGCCGACAGCCACACGTGCACGCTCGCCTCGAACGCCAGCCCCCGTCCCAGCAGCAGCGTCCCGTCCACGATCAGCACACCGCCCGGGGGCAGCTCCTCGTACGGCGCCCGGTACGCCCGGTCGACGCGGCTGTCCCAGAGCCGCGGCAGCACCCGCCCGGAGCCGCCCTCGTCCAAGGGCTCCAGCACTTCCCTCCGCAGCGCCTTGACGTCGAGCCAGTCCTCGTAGAAGGCGTCCGGATCGGTCCTGCCATGCTCCAGCCGCAGCGACGCGGGCCGCAGGAAGTCGTCCGCCGACACGCGCAGCACGGGCCGCCCGCGCAGCCGGAGCGGGGCGACGAGCTCGTCCGCCAGCGTCCCGGGACGCGCCGCCGGAGCCCCGTCCACGGCCACCCGCACCCACCCCGGCCGCCCGGCGACCAGTTCGGCCAGCTCCTCGACGAGGCCCTCACGGGAGATCGCTCGCGCGCGCATGCCTTACGACCGCGGGCCCGCCACGAACCGGTCCATCTCCACGGTCACGCCCCTGAGAATCTCGACCGAGCGGACCGGGTCCGTGATCGGCAATCGAGACGGATCGCCTTCGTACCGGATCGGGATTCCGAAGATCGTCTCAGCAGCCACTTGCGGAGTATAGGCACAACCCCGGCGGCCAGGTCATCCTCGGCACGAGGCCCCGGGACTGTTCAGGCGGGAGAGACCAGGCAGAATTCGTTGCCTTCCGGGTCGGCCATCACCTGGAAGGAGCCCTGGTCGTCGGTCACCGTCTCGCCGATCCGCGTGGCGCCCAGTTGCAGCGTGCGGGCGATGGCCGATGCGATGACGTCGACCTCGATGTCCAGATGCAGCCGGTTCTTGATGGCCTTGTCCTCGGCGACCGGCTGGAATGCCAGCCGTACGCTCCCGGGCGGTTCGACATGCGACCAGCCCCGGGCGCGATCCACCGGGTCCCCGCCGAGCAGAGCGGCCCAGAAGCGAACCAGCCTCTGCGGATCCCGGCAATCCACCACGATCTGCCTCACACGCATGATTGCCACAGTACTGATCAGAATTCCCGTCACCAGGGCCGAGATCACGAAAGGCCAGGCCCCCACCCGGGGTGACCTGGCCTTTCGCCGTCTGGAGCGGACGACGGGAATCGAACCCGCGTAGCTAGTTTGGAAGACTAGGGCTCTACCATTGAGCTACGTCCGCGCGAACCGGTCGAACTCTGGTCTAGACTTCATCCGGTCGTTAGGGCGTAAGCGTACCGGAGTCCCGGAGCGCATGCGCACTCGGCGAGGCGGGGCGTGGCGCAGCTTGGCAGCGCGCTTGCTTTGGGAGCAAGAAGTCGCAGGTTCAAATCCTGTCGCCCCGACCAGCTCAGAAGGCCACTTCCATCACGGAGGTGGCCTTCCGCATGACCAGGCCCAGGAGAAATCAACGCCATTCGGACCCGCCGGTCAGGGCATGCGGGCGATCAGCGACTTCGGGGCGATCTGGCGGTAGGCGTCGGCGACGATCTCCGCGACCTCCGTCCAGTCCACCTCCACGTCCAGATAGACCCCCAGCCACCCCCGATGCCCCACGTACGGCGGGCGGAAGAAGCGCTCCGGGTCCTCCGCCAGCAACTCCCCCTGGGCCCCGGGAGGCGCGGCGCACCAGAAGGCGAGCCGGTCGTCGTGATGGTGGTCGGCGAACATCACGAACGTCTTCTTCCCACGGACGAACCAGGTCGGCTCCCCGTGGCTGAGCCGTTCGGTGACCTCCGGCAGCGCGAGGCAGAGGGCGCGCAGCCGCTCCAGGGCGTCCACGGCGGCGGCGTCAGCCCGTCAGCGTGAGCGGGTTGACCAGGTCGGCGTAGACCAGCAGGCCGGCCATGATCATCATGACGAGCGCGATCGCGTACGTCAGCGGCAGCACCTTGGCGATGTCCACGTAGGCGGGCTCCGGCCGCCGCATGATCTTGGCGTACGCCCGCTTGAGGCCCTCCCACAGCCCGCCGGCGATGTGGCCGCCGTCGAGCGGCAGCAGCGGGATGAGGTTGAACATGCCGATCGCCAGGTTGAACCCGGCCAGCAGGTTGACGAAGATGGCGATCTTCTTCTCGTTGGACAGGTCGGAGGCGAGGATCTCGCCGCCCATGCGGCCCGCGCCGACCACGCCCACCGGGCCCTCGGGGTCGCGTGCCTCGCCGGAGAAGGCCGCCTGCCAGACGCCGACCATCTTCTGCGGCAGGTTGACGATCGAGCCCGCCACCCGGCCCATCAGCTCGCCCATGTAGCCGAGGACCTGGCCGACGCTCTGCTGCTGCATGACCTCGGTGGGCAGGACGCCCAGGAAGCCGACGTTCTTGTCGATCTTCTTCGGGTCCTGCAGGTTGGGCCGGTCCTGGGCGATGAGCGTGACGTTGAGGGTCATGGGCTTGCCGTCGCGGACGATGCCGAGCGCGACCGGGCCGGCGCCGTGGGAGCGGATCAGGCGGGTCGCGTCCTCCCAGGAGCCGATCTTCTGGCCGTCGAAGGAGACCATGCGGTCGCCGGCCTTCATGCCCGCCTGAGCGGCCGGGGTGGGCTTGTCGGTGGACTTGCAGGTGTTGCGGTGCTCCGAGATCGGAATCACGCACGTGTCGGTCTCGGGCGACACGATCGGCGCCCAGGTGGGCAGGCCGATGCCGACCAGCAGGATGCTGAAGAAGACGAACGCGAGCACGAAGTTCATCGCCGGGCCGCCGGACATGATGATGACCTTCTGCCACCACTTCTTCCGGTAGAAGACCCGGTCCTCGTCGCCGGGGCGCACCTCCTCCTGCGCGGCTTCGCGCGCGGAGTCGATGAGGCCCTGGAACGGCCCCGTCGAGGTGCTCCTGAGCTTGGCCGGGTCGTCACCCGGGCGCGGCGGCAGCATGCCGATCATGCGGATGTAGCCGCCGAACGGGATCCACTTGACGCCGTACTCGGTCTCGCCCTTCCGCCGCGACCAGGCCGTCGAGCCGAAGCCGACCATGTACTGGGTCACCTTGACGCCGAAGATCTTGGCCGGCACGAGATGTCCGATCTCGTGCAACGCGATGGAGAACATCAGCCCGAGGAGAAAGAGGATGATCCCCACGATGTAGAGCCAGTTCATCTATGCGCGCTCCGTAGCCGACGACAGGGGTGGACGAACCGTCCGACAGCCCCAGAGTAGTCGAACAACCCCCGCTCCACGGCTTGCGTGCTATTTAGAGAGGATTGACAGTCCGCTTTCGAACAATCACTCTGGGTGACGACGGAGGGGGACGTCTTGATTCAGATACTGATAGCCGAGCACCTGCCCTTGGTCCGCCGCGGACTGCTCGCCACCCTGGAGGCCGAGCCCGATCTGCGCGTCGTCGCCGAGGTCGGCTGCCCCGAGGAGGCGGTGCGGGCGGCGCTGGCGTGCGGTCCTGACGTGGCGGTCGTCGACCTCGACCTGCCGGGGCTGCCGGTGGCCGTCCAGCTCGCCGAGCAGGCGCCGCGGTGCGGGGTGCTGATGCTGTCGGCCCGTCCCAACCCCGGGCAGGTGCGCAAGGCGCTGGCCGGGCCCACGCTGGGGTTCATGAGCCTGTGCGTACGGCCGGAGCGCCTCGCCGAAGGAGTGCGCCAGGTCGCGCAGGGCCGCCGGGCCATCGAGGCGGAGCTGGCCGTGGCCGCGTTCCAATGCGCGACCAACCCGCTGACCCGGCGGGAGCTCGACGTGCTGCGGATCGCCGCGGGCGGCGCGCGTTCCACGGAGATCGCCGATCAGCTCTTCCTGTCGGTGGGCACTGTGCGTAACCATCTGTCGCGGATCATGTGCAAGACGGGCGCCCGCAACCGTCTCGACGCCGTACGCATCGCGAGCGACTCCGGGTGGATCTGAGACGGGTCCGGAGGAGCCGCGCCGCTCCGCCGGGCCCGAACCCCTAGAGGATCTCAGCACGGCGAGGACGCTGCCAGTGAGCACGATCACGACCGCCCCGTGTGAAACGTCACCGGGCGGAACCGGCCTAAGGCCGCCAGATCAGCACCAGCGCGCAGTCGTCGTTGTGCCCCGAGGCCATGGCGTTGACCAGGGCCCTGGCGCCGTCGCGGAAGCCGGACGGCAGCAGCCGCTCCGCCTCCCCCAGCAGCCGGTCGAGCCCGGCGTCGATGTCGCGGCCCGGCTGCTCGATCAGCCCGTCGGTGTAGAGCAGCAGCGCGTCGCCTTTGCGCAGGGTGCCGCTGTCGGGCTCGCAGTGCAGGTCGGGGACCACGCCGAGCACCACGCCCTTGGCCGAGGCCACCTGCCAGTTTCCGGTGCCCGCGTCGAACTTCACCACCGGCGGATGGCCGGCCGAGGTGATCGTGTAGTCGCCGGTGTCGAGGTCGAGGCGTACGTGCACCGCCGTCACGAAGCCCTCGTCGCCCCGCTGCCGGTGCAGGTAGGTGTTGCACGCGGGCAGGAAGTCCTCGACCGAGCCGAGCAGCCCGCCGAACGTCCCCGACAGCAGCAGCGCCCTGGTGCCCGCGTCGACTCCCTTGCCTGAAACGTCGACCAGCGCGATCTCGACGGAGTTGCCGTCGCGCATGGAGACCAGGAAGTCACCGCCGAACGAGGATCCGCCCGCCTGCTTGAGGACGACCTTGCCGCCCCAGTCTTTGGGCAGCGCGGGCAGCTCGCCCTGGCTCTTGAGCCGGTCGCGCAGCTCCAGCAGCATCGCGTCGCCGCGCAGCCCCTGGACGCCCAGCTTGCCCCTGGTGCGCGCCATCAGCACGGCCAGCACAGTGGTGAACCCGATCGTCACCATGAGCCCCAGGCCGACGCGGCCCACGCCCAGCGTGATCGCGATGTAGCCGAGCGCGACCCCGACCCCCACCAGCAGCTTGACCAGGCTGCGCAGCCGGAGCTGGAGCCCGCCGATCAGGGTGACCAGGATGAGCAGCGACGGCGAGAAGAATTCGGTCGACACCTTCGCCGCCAGGAACCCGATGACGAGCGCGAGCGTGGTCAGCGCGACGAGGAGGTTGCGTTCGCGGGCCAGCGGGCCACGCCGGAAGAACCGCACGGCAGCCACCAGAAACGGCACCCGCACCAAGACCGCGCGGACCCGTGGCGGGATCAGCGGCGCCGGACGGGTACTCATGATGCGCCTGACTGTATCGGTCTGACCCGTGTTTGGGCAGCCCACTTGACCAAGGCCTTGATCATTAAGCACGTATATTGGGTGGCCGTCCCCCTTTGCCCGCTCCTACCGTGGACAGATGACGTATCCGATCCGTCCGATTGACGAGTCCGAGTGGCCGGTCTACTTCCCGGTCCTCGAAGAAGCGTTCGGCTGGACTCCGCACCCCGAGCAACAGGAACGGTTCAAGGCGGAGACCGAGTTCGATCGCACACTGGCGGCCTTTGACGGCGACGTCATCGCAGGCACCACCGCCGTCCTCAGCTTCACCATGACCGTCCCGGGCGGCCGGCTCCCCGTCGCGGGCGTGACGAGCGTCAGCGTCCTCCCCTCGCACCGCCGCCGCGGCATCCTGTCCGCGCTCATGCGCAGGCAGCTCGCCGACATCCGCGAGCGCGGCGAGAGCGTCGCCGCGCTCTACGCCTCCGAGGCCGTCATCTATGGCCGGTACGGTTACGGCAGGGCCTCGCACGAGCTGTCGTTCCGCATCAACAAGACCGGCTCGGCGTTCGTCAAGAACGCTCCCGCGGACCCGTCGCTCAGGATCAGGGTGGCCAAGCCCGCCGACGTCCGCGCCGATCTGGAGCGGGTGTTCGCCTCCGTCGCGACCCGGCGGCCGGGCCGCTATGACCGTCAGCCGCACAACTGGGACGCGGTGCTGGCCGACGAGGAGTTCGACCAGCGCGGCAACGGGCCGCTGCGCTCGGTGCTCGCCGAGGACGACGGCGGCGTGCGCGGCTACGCGCTGTTCCGCATCAAGGGGTCCTGGGACGCCAACGGCATCCCCGACGGGGAGCTGAAGCTGCACGAGTTGGAGGCGACCGACCCGGCGGCCTACGCCCTGCTCTGGCGCAACCTCCTGGATCGCGACCTCATCTCCAAGGTCGAGGCGGGCGGCAGGCCGGTGGACGACCCGCTGATCGCGCTGATCGCCGACCAGCGCCAGCTCCGCGCGACCTGGGCGGACGAGCTGTGGGTACGCGTGGTCGAGGTCGACAAGGCGCTGACCTCGCGCGCCTACTCGGCGCCGGTGGACGTGGTGATCGAGGTCGAGGACGACGTGTGCCCGTGGAACGCCGGGCGCTGGCGGCTGACCGCCGACCAGACCGGCGCCGAGTGCAAGCAGGTCGAGGACGAGCCGGACGTGACGCTGCCGGTGGCCGCGCTCGGCTCGGCGTACCTGGGCGACGGCCTGCTCGTGGAGTCGCTGGAGGCGGGCGTGCTGCGCGAGCACTCGAGCGGCTCGGTACGGGCGCTGGCCACGGCGATGTCATGGAGCCCGAAACCGTGGTGCGGCCTCGTCTTCTGATGATCCTGACGTAGGGTCGAGGGCATGGCATTGCAAAGCCTGCAGATCACCGCGACCATCGCCATGCGCGCCCGCGACGTGTCGAAACCGTCGAAGGAGCAGCAGGAGGCCGCCGACCGGCGGCCTCTGCGCGACGAGATGCCCAGGCGCGACGCCAAGCGCAAGGGCTGAGGGCTAGGGCAGCGAGGGCAGCTGGCCGATCGTCTCGTACGTGGTCAGCTGCGCGATGCGCCTGCTGTGGCGCTCGCTGCCGGAGAACACCGTGCCCAGGAAGACCTCCACGAACCGGGTGGCGTCCTCGGTGGAGTGCATGCGCGCGCCGACGCTGACCACGTTGGCGTTGTTGTGCTCGCGGGCGAGGCTGGCCGTCTCCTCGCTCCAGGCCAGGGCGGCGCGGATGCCGCGCACCTTGTTGGCGGCGATCTGCTCGCCGTTGCCGGAGCCTCCGATGACCACCCCCAGGCTGCCGGGGTCGCCCGCGACGCCCTCGGCGGCGCGCAGCACGAACGCGGGATAGTCGTCCTCGGCGTCGTAGACGAAGGGACCGCAGTCGGTGACCTCGTGACCGTGGTCCTTCAGCCAGGACACGAGGTGGTTCTTGAGCTCATAGCCGGCATGGTCGGCACCGATGTAGACACGCACCCGCCCAGTCTTCCACAGCCCCCGCGGATGAGCCTCGCTGGCTAGAGTAAGGACCTCTACCGTTGTCCAGTCCTTACGAAAGTAGATGCCCATGCGTGAGATCCGCGTCATCGGCGATCCGGTCCTGCGCACGCCCGCCGATCCCGTGACGGATTTCGACCGCGAGCTGCGCCGGTTGATCGACGAGATGTTCCAGGCGATGTACGCGGTCAACGGCGTGGGCCTGGCCGGCCCGCAGATCGGCGTGTCGCGCCGGCTGTTCGTGTACGACATCGCCGGGCGCAAGGGTCACGTGATCAACCCGGTGCTGACCGTCGACGACCCGGAGGAGGTGACGGACGAGGAGGGCTGCCTGTCCGTGCCCGACCGGCAGACACGGCTGCCGATCTACGCCCCGGTGGGACGCGCCGCGGGGGTGACCGTCGAGGGGATCGACAGGCTCCAGCGGCCGGTACGGATCAAGGCGCGCGGGTCGCTCGCGCGCTGCTTCCAGCACGAGACCGAGCACCTCGACGGCAGGCTGTACGTCGATCGCCTGCCGCGAAACGAAGCTCGCAAGATCATGCTCAGAGCATAGGTTGGCCACATGAGCACACTTTCCGGCAAAGGCGCATTGGTCACAGGGGGATCCAGGGGCATCGGGAAGGCCATCGTGGAGCGGCTGACCGCCGAGGGAGCGGAGGTGGTCTTCTGCTACGAGCGCTCGGTGGAGGCCGCCGAGCAGGTCGCCAAGGAGACGGGCGCGCACGCCGTACAGGCGGATCTGGGCAGCAAGGAGGATCTGGCGCGGCTGTTCGGCGAGGCCGAGTCGCGGCTGCCCGGGCTCGACATCCTGGTCAACAACGCCGTCGCCATCCTCGGGCAGAAGCCCATGGCGCAGATCACGGACGAGGAGTACGAGCGGGTGTTCGCGGTCAACACCCGGGCCGTCTACCTGGCCATGCAGTGGGCCGCGCGGGTGATGCGCGACGGCGGGCGCATCGTCAACATCTCCACGCTCAACACCCAGGTGCCCGCTCCCGCCCTGACGCTCTACTGCGGCAGCAAGGGGGCCGTCGAGCAGTTCGCCAAGGTGGCGGCGCGGGAGCTCGGCGGGCGCGGGATCACCGTCAACGTGGTCTCGTCCGGCGCCACCGACACCGACCTGCTGCGGGGCACCAACCCGCCAGGGGCGCTGGAGCAGACCGCGGCGATGACGGCACTGCAACGGCTCGGGCAGCCCGACGACATCGCCTCCGTGGTGGCCTTCCTGGCCGGCCCGGACTCGCGCTGGATCACCGGCCAGAACCTCGTCGCCACGGGCGGCCTCCTCATCTGACCCACCGGCGCCGCCCTCCCCCAAGGGGCGGCGCCCCACACCGACGCCGCACCCGGTGCGGCGCAGGGCCGGGTGGGCGTTACAGCTGCATGGCCTTGGTCTCCAGGTATTCCTCCAGGCCGTGCTCCCCCAGCTCCCGCCCCACCCCCGACTGCTTGTAGCCGCCGAAGGGCGCCAGCGGGTTGAAGCGGCCGCCGTTGATGGCGACCTGGCCCGTGCGCAGCCGCCGGGCGACGGCGATGGCGCGGTCCTCGGTGGCCGCCCAGACCGCTCCGGCCAGCCCGTACTTCGTGTCGTTGGCGATCGCGACGGCCTTGTCCTCGCTCGTGTACGGGATCAGCGACAGCACCGGCCCGAAGATCTCCTCCTGCTCGATCGTCATCCCCGGCTCCACCCCCGCGAACACGGTGGGCTCCACGTAGTAGCCCCGATCGAGGGGCCGCTCGGTGCCGCCGGCCACCAGCCGGGCTCCTTCCTCCTGGCCCCGGTTGATGTAGCGGACCACGCGGTCGCGCTGGGTGGCGGAGACCAGCGGGCCGATCCTGGTGGACTCGTCGAAGGGGTCGCCGACGGTGTAGCCGCGGGCCGCCTGGACGGCCAGGCGGACGGCCTCGTCGTACTGGTCGCGGTGGACGATCATCCGGGTCCACGCCGAGCAGGTCTGGCCGGCGTTGACGAAGCAGTTGGCGACGCCGACCTTGACGGCCAGCGCCAGATCGGCGTCGGGGAGGATGATGTTCGCCGACTTGCCCCCGAGCTCGAGCGCGACCCGCTTGACGGACTCGGCGGCGAGCGCGGCCACCCTGCGCCCGGCGGCGGTCGAGCCGGTGAAGGAGACCATGTCCACCTCGGGGTGGGCGGCCATGGCCTCGCCGACGACCGGGCCGCGCCCGCTGACCAGGTTGAACACGCCCGGCGGCAGGCCGACCTCGGCGAAGATCTCCGCCAGCGCGTACGCCGCCAGCGGGGCCACCTCGCTCGGCTTGAGCACCACGGTGCAGCCGGCGGCCAGCGCGGGGGCCACCTTGCAGACGATCTGGTGCAGCGGGTAGTTCCACGGCGTGATCGCGGCGACCACCCCGATGGGCTCCTTGACCACCATCGAGTTGCCCACGCGCGACTCGCGGGGGTGGGTCTCGGCCATCTGCGCGTAGGAGGACAGCACGGTCGCCGGCATGAGCGTCTGCACCTTGCGCGCGAAGCCCAGCGGCGCCCCCATGTCGGTGGCGATCGTCTTGGCGATCTCCTCGGAGCGCTGTTTCAGCAGCTCGGCGGCGTCACCGAGCAGCTTGCCACGCTCCGAGGCGGCCGTTTCGGACCAGCCGGGGAATGCCTTCCGGGCGGCGCCCGCGGCCGCCTCGACGTCGTCGGGAGACCCCGCGGGCACCCGGTCGATGATCTCTTCCGTGGCCGGGTTGACGACGTCGATGGACTCGTCCGACGCAGAAGCGGTCCAGGAGCCGCCGATGTACAGCTGACGCATAGCCACCATCCTGTCAGGAGCTCAGGTGGCGGTGAGAGGCTTGCCCTGATGCGGGGATAAGTCTTCTACACCGCAAGCAGCGTTCTTCCGTCAGCGTACGATGATTGACCCCGGGAGAATGAGAGGGTTAGTCGAATTCGGGGCGCTTGGTCCGGCTGCGCTTCAGCTCGAAGAAGTCCTCGAAGGACGTGACGGCGAGCACGCCGTCCCAGAGGCGGCCCGCGTCCTCGCCCCTGATGATCTTGGTGATCACGGGCCCGAAGAAGGCGTTGGCGCCGACCCGGATGACCGGGGTGCCGACCTCCTGGCCGACGAGGTCGATGCCCTCGTTGTGGGAGGTGGTGATGGCCTCGTCCCATTCGTCGGAGTCGATGGCCTCGATGAGCTCCTTCTCGAGCCCCGCGCTCTCCAGCGCGCTCTCGATGACCTCGCGCAGGCGCTCAGGCTCCCTGCCCAGGCCCTGGTTGTGCAGGCGGGTGCCGAGCTCGGTGTAGAGCGGGCCGAGGATCTGCTCGCCGTGCTTGGCGGCCGCGGCGGCGACCACCCGGACGGTACCCCTGGCCCGCTCGGTCGACTTGCGGTACTCGTCCGAGATGTCCTTGTCCACGTTGAGGACATAGAGGGACATGATGCGCCAGCGAGGCTCGATGGGACGGACCTTCTCGACTTCGAGAAGCCATCGTGACGTGACCCATGCGAAGGGACAGGCAGGATCGAACCACAGATCCACGGGAATCTTTTCGCTCATGTGGACCCGTAACCTGAGGTGGATCGAGTCCTATTCCCAGCGTGGCACGATACCGACAAACTTCGATGAAGTGGTGAAAAGGAGCGCAACTTGGCAGGCAATCTGACCCGGGACGAGGCTCGTGAGCGCGCCCGGTTGCTGAAGGTCGAGTCGTACAAGGTCGCACTCGACCTGACCGAGGGGGAGGAGCGCTTCGAGAGCGTCACGACGGTCCGTTTCAGCAGCGCCCGGCCAGGCGCCTCCACCTTCATCGACCTGCACGGCGCCCATGTGCGCAAGGTGACACTCAACGGCGAGGACCTCGACGTCTCCGCCTACGACGAGGAGAAGGGCCGCTTCCCGCTCCCGTCGCTGGCCGAGTCCAACGAGCTGCGCGTGGACGCCGACTGCAGCTACATGCGCACCGGCGAGGGCCTCCACCGCTTCGTCGACCCGGTGGACAAGCAGGTCTACCTGCACAGCCAGTTCGAGACGGCGGACGCGCACCGCATGTACGCCTGTTTCGACCAGCCCGACCTCAAGGCCACGTTCCAGCTCACCGTGCTGGCCCCGGCCGACTGGGAGGTCGTCTCCAACGCGGCCGCCTCGGCGGTCGAGGAGCTGCCGGAGCAGGGCGGCAAGCACGGGGCGGTGGCCCCGGCCAGGCGGTGGGAGTTCCCGCCCACGGCGGCCATGTCGACGTACATCACCGCGCTGGTGGCGGGGCCCTACCACAAGGTGACCTCGGAGCACGACGGCATCCCGCTGGGGATCTACTGCCGGGCCTCGCTGGCCGAGCACCTCGACCCCGACAACATCCTCGAGGTCACCCGGCAGGGCTTCGACTTCTTCCACAAGGTGTTCGGGGTGCGTTACCCGTTCGGGAAGTACGACCAGTGCTTCGTGCCCGAGTTCAACGCGGGCGCCATGGAGAACGCGGGCTGCGTGACGTTCCTGGAGGACTACGTCTTCCGCTCCCGCGTCACCGACGCGGTGGTCGAGCGGCGCGCCGAGACGATCCTGCACGAGATGGCGCACATGTGGTTCGGCGACCTGGTCACCATGCGCTGGTGGGACGACCTGTGGCTGAACGAGTCGTTCGCCACCTACATGTCCGTCCTGGCCCAGGCCGAGGCCACTCGGTGGGGCAAGGGCGCGTGGACCACGTTCGCGAACGTCGAGAAGGCCTGGGCCTACCGCCAGGACCAGCTCCCCTCGACCCACCCCATCGCCGCGGACATCCCGGACATGCAGGCGGTCGAGGTCAACTTCGACGGCATCACGTACGCCAAGGGCGCCTCGGTGCTCAAGCAGCTCGTGGCCTACGTCGGCCTGGACAACTTCCTGGCCGGCGTGCGCGACTACTTCGCCGAGCACGCCTGGGGCAACACCGAGCTGAAGGACCTGCTCAACGCCCTGGAGCGGACCTCGGGCCGCGACCTGTCGTCCTGGTCGAAGGAGTGGCTGGAGACGTCCTGGGTCAACACGCTGCGGCCCTCGTTCGAGGTGTCCGACGGGCGGTTCACCAGCTTCGAGGTGCTGCAGGAGGCGCCCGCGGAGCACCCGACGCTGCGTTCGCACCGGGTCGCGGTCGGCCTCTACTCGCTGGTGGACGGCGAGCTGAAGCGGACCAAGCGGGTCGAGCTGGACGTGGTCGGCCCCCGCACCAGCGTGGCCCAGCTGGTCGGCGAGGAGCAGCCCGACCTGGTGCTGCTCAACGACGACGACCTCACCTACGCCAAGATCCGCCTCGACGACCGCTCGATGCGGACGCTGGTCGAGGGCGGCATCGCGGCGTTCACCGAGTCGCTGCCCCGGGCCCTGTGCTGGTCGGCGGCCTGGGACATGACCCGTGACGGCGAGATGGCCACGCGCGACTACGTCAGGCTGGTCGTCTCGGGCGCCGGCACGCTCAAGGACATCACGGTCCTGCAGGCGGTGCTGCGCCAGGCGCGCATGGCCGTCCAGCAGTACGCCGACCCGGCCTGGCAGGCCGAGGGCCTGGCGCTGCTGGCCGCGGAGCTGCGCGAGCAGCTCGGCCAGGCCGCGCCGGGATCCGACCACCAGCTCGCGTTCCTGCAGGCGTTCGGGCCGGTGGCCACCTCCGACGCGGACCTCGACCTGCTGCAGCGCATCCTCGACGGCTCCGAGGTGCCCGAGGGCCTGAGCGTGGACGCCGACCTGCGCTGGTCGCTCGTGCACGCGCTGGTCACCGGCGGCCGGCTGGGCGAGGCCGACATCGACGCCGAGCTGGAGCGGGACCCTACGGCGACGGGTGAGCGGTCCGCGGCGCTGTGCCGGGCCGCGATCCCGACGGCCGAGGCCAAGGCCGCCGCCTGGGAGCGGGTCGTGGGCGGCAAGCTGGCCAACCACATCGCGCGTACGACGATCTCCGGGTTCCAGGACCCGCACCACCCCGAGCTGCTGGCTCCGTACCGGGAGAAGTACTTCGCCGAGGTGGGGCGGATCTACCGGGAGTGGACGTTCGACCAGGCGTCGACGTTCGCGGTGGGGTGCTTCCCCGCGCTGCTCATCGAGCCGGAGACGGTGCGGGCCGCGCAGGACTACCTGGAGGCCGAGCAGCCGCCGCAGGCGCTGCGGCGGCTGATCCTGGAGGGCGCCGACGGCGTCAGCCGGGCGCTGCGCAACCGGGAGAAGGACGCCGCGTCCGCCTGACGCGCCGCTTCACAGAGGACCCCCGCCGCGGGCGGGGGTCCTCTCGTGTTTCCGGGGGTTGACAGGCACGCGAACCAAGAGGGATATTTCGGGACTAACTTTACTTCTAAAGAAAGTCCCCTCATCGCATGGTAAGCACCGATCGCGGAGACCTCACCCGGACGGCGATCCTCGCCCTGCTGGGCACGGTCGGGCCGCTCAGCCGCAGCGAGATCGCGCGCCGGCTCGACCTCAGCCCGGCCACCGTCACGCAGCTCACGCGAGAGCTCATGGGGCACGGGATGCTCGAGGAGCTCGACCTGAAGCCGTCGCGCGGCGGGCGGCCCGCCGTGCGGCTGGGGCTGGTCGGGAGTGCGGGGCGGGCGCTGGGCGTCAAGGTGACGGCCGACCACCTGGTGCTCGTCGACGTGCGGCTCGACGGGGAGGTGCTGGGCTCGTGGGAGCGGCCGTTCGACCCGTCCGCGCCCGACGCGCTCGACTCGCTGGCCGGGGCGATCACGTCCGTGGTGTCGGAGAGCTCGGCCGATGAGCGGACGCCGCCGCTGCTCGGGATCGGGGTCGGGGTGCCGGGCAGCGTGGACGACCAGGCGGCCGGGACGGTGAACGCGCCCACGCTCGGGTGGCAGGCCATGGCGGTGGGCGACTGGCTGCGGCGGCGGCTCGAACTGCCGGTGCTGGTGGAGAACGACGTGAACGCGCTGGCGGCGGCCGAGCGGCTGTACGGGCGGGGGCGTACGCACCGGGACTTCCTCGTGGTGACGATCGGGCGCGGCGTGGGCGCGGCGATCGTGGCGGACGGGCGGGTGTACCGGGGGGCGCGGGGCGGCGCGGGCGAGTTCGGCCACCTGCCGGTGGACCCCGGCGGGCCGGTGTGCGGATGCGGGGCCCGGGGCTGCCTGGAGGCGTACGTCGGCGCCGCGGGCCTGCTCGCCGCGGCCCGGGCCAAGGACGTCCAGCTCGATCTGCCGGCGCTCGGGCGGGCCGCCGCCGGGGGTGACGCGGGGGCGCGGGAGGTGTTCGCCGAGGCCGGGGCCATCCTGGGGCGGGCCACCGCCGGGCTCATCAACGTCGTCGACCCGGAGGTCGTGGTGGTGCTCGGCGAGGGGACGGCCGACTGGCCGCTCTGGCGGGCGAGCTTCGACGCGGCGCTCAGGGCGCAGCTCTACCCGGGCCGGCGCGACATCTCCGTCGAGGTGGAGAGCTGGGACGACACGAGTTGGGCGCAGGGCGCGGCGGCCCTGGTGCTGGCCACTCCGTTCGACGCGGCGGGGGCGGCGGGCGAGCAGGGCCGCCTGGTGCGGGCCCGCCTGATCGGGGCGACGCCGTGACCCTCACCCCCGCCCCGCCCAGGAAGGGCTGGCGGTACGGGGTCACCGTCGCCGTGTTCCTGCTCCCCAGCCTGGTCCCCCTGACCCTCTACACGCTCATTCCGATGCTGGGCTCGTTCTGGACGAGCCTGCACGAATGGGACCTCATCACCGACATGCGCTGGGTCGGCCTGGACAACTACGCCGAGCTGATCGGGGACCCCGAGACCCGGGCGGCCTTCCTGCACACGCTCTCCTTCATCGCCGGCTACCTGCCGCTCGTCTACGCCGGCGGGCTGGGCCTGGCCGTGCTGCTGAACCGGGCGATGCGGGGCCGGAGCCTGCTGCGCGGCATCTACTTCCTGCCGGTGATCACGAGCTGGGTGGTCGTCGCGCTGATGTGGAAGTGGCTGCTCAACCCCGCCAGCGGCATCGTCAACTGGGCGCTCGGCCTGCTCGGGATCAGCGGACCCGGCTGGTGGACCGACCCGGACTGGGCGATGCCGTCGATCATCCTGGCCTCGGCCTGGAAGGACCTGGGCTTCGTGATGATCATCCTGCTGGCCGGGCTGCAGGCGATCCCGCGCGAGTACCAGGAGGCCGCCATGGTGGACGGCGCGTCGGCCTGGCGCAGGTTCCGGCACATCACGCTGCCGTTGTTGTCGCCCTCGACGTTCTTCGTGATCGTGATCTCGCTGATCAACGGCTTCCAGGTCTTCGACCAGGTCAAGATCATGACCGGCGGCGGTCCCGGGGGCGCGACGCAGGTGGTGGTGTCGCAGATCTACGACCTCACCTTCAGGTACGGCAGGGCGGGCGCGGCCTCGGCGCTGTCATGGCTGCTCTTCGCCGTGGTGCTGCTGGTGACCATCGTGCAGATCCGGGGCCAGAGGCGGTGGGTGACCTATGGGTAGGGTCCTGCGCTACCTGCTGGTCGGCCTGGGTGCGCTGGTCATGTTGTTCCCGTTCGCGTGGGCGGTGATCACGTCCGTCACGCCGGGTGACGCGGTGCTGGCCGTGCCGCCCGACTTCACGCCCGAGGGCGCGAGCCTCGACGCGTACGGCAAGCTGCTGGAGACGTTGCCGTTCTGGCGCATCGTGCTCAACAGCGCCTGGATCGGCGCCGCCTCCACCGCGCTGCAGCTCGTCACGAGCGCGATGGCGGCCTACGCGTTCGCCCGGCTGCCGTTCCCCGGCAGGGGCGCGCTGTTCGCGGTCTATCTCGCGACGCTGATGATGCCGCTGCCGGTGCTGGTCGTGCCGCTGTTCATCGAGATGCGTACGTTCAACCTGGTCGACACGTACTTCGCGCTGCTCGCGCCGACGATCGCCTCGGCGTTCGGGGTGTTCCTGCTGCGGCAGGCGGTCAACCAGGTGCCGCGGGAGTTCGACGAGGCGGCGGTGCTGGACGGCGCCGGACATTTCAGGATCTTTCTGCACGTGGTGCTGCCGCTGATCCGCCCGGCGCTGGCCACGTTCGCCATCTTCGGCTTCATGGCCAGCTGGAACAGCTACCTCTGGCCGCTGATCATCATCAAGTCGCCCGAGTTCATGACCCTCCCCCTGGGCCTGGCCACGCTGCACGGCCAGTTCACCACCGAGTGGGACGTGGTCATGGCGGGCTCGGTGATCAGCGTCGTACCGATCCTCATCCTCTACGTCTTCGCGCAGAAGCACGTCATCGCCAGCGTCGCGCAGAGCGGGCTCAAGTAAAGGAATCCCCCCATGTCCAGACATTTCCTCATCATCGCGGCGGCCACGGCGCTGCTCGCCTCCGCCTGCTCCCAGGGTTCGGCCACGAAGGCCACGACCGGCGCGGACGGCAGGGTGACCCTGCGGTACTTCACCTTCTCGGCGGCCCCCGACCACGTCAAAGACCTGGACAAGATCGAGAAGGCCTTCGAGAAGGAGAACCCGAAGGTGGACGTGGTCGTCGAGACCGCACCCTTCGACGAGTACTTCACCAAGCTCCAGACCAGCATCGCGGGCGGCACCGCGCCGGACACGTTCGAGCTCAACTACGAGAACTTCGTCACCTACGCCAGCGCCGGATCCCTGCTCGACCTCGGCGGCGTGGCGGGCGACGGCGACACCTCGGTCTACGCCCAGGAGTCGCTCAACGCGTTCAAGCGCGACGGCAAGCAGTACGCCCTGCCCGCGTCGTTCTCGACGGTCGTGCTCTTCTTCAACAAGGACCTGTTCGAGAAGGCGGGGGTCGCCCTGCCGACGGCGGACTGGACGTGGGCCGACGAGCAGGCCGCGGCCGCGAAGCTGACGGACCGGAAGAAGGGCGTGTACGGCGACTTCCAGCCGGTGCAGTTCTTCGAGTTCTACAAGACGCTCAAGCAGGCGGGCGGCGAGTTCCTGTCGGCCGACGGGAAGAAGGCGGCCTTCGACAGCCCGCAGGGCGTCAGGGCGGCGCAGTGGCTGGTCTCCAAGGTGGGCAAGACCATGCCGACCGAGACGGAGATCGGCGGCACCGCCGACTACGACACGAACCTCTTCAAGTCCGGCAAGCTCGCCATGTGGCACAACGGCATCTGGCAGTTCGCTGGGCTGAAGGACGTGCCGTTCGAGTGGGACGTGGTCGTCGAGCCCGGTGACGCCGCCAAGGCCAGCGCGGTCTTCCACAACGCGGTGGCCGCTTCCGCCACCACGAAGCACTCCAAGGAGGCGTGGGCGTGGGCCCGCTTCCTGTCCTCGTCGGACACCGCGGCCACCACGCGCGTCGAGTCCTCCTGGGAGCTGCCGCCGGTCGCCGACCAGCAGGTGCTCGCCGGCTACCTCAAGGACCCGAAGCCGGCCAACCGGCAGGCCGTCTTCGACTCGCTCAAGTCCATCGCTCTGCCGCCGGTCATCAAGCGGCAGCAGGAGATGCAGGACGCGGTGACCAAGCAGCTCGGCGAGGCCGCGGCCGGGCGCAAGCCGGTGCCGGACGCGCTCAAGGCCGCCGCCGCCGACGTGAACGCCCTGCTCGGCTGATCATTAGGAGAGTTCTCGTTGTCCCTCGTCGCGCACAGCCTCGACGTGATCAAGAGGTTGCAGTCCCCCACCGGGGCCTATCCGGCCTCGCCCACCTTCTCCGCCTACCGCGGCTACTCGTGGCTGCGGGACGGGGCGTTCATCGCCGAGGGGGTGAGCAGGCACGGCGACGTGGCCGGGGCGGACGCCTTCCACGCCTGGTGCGCCCGCACGGTCGCCGACCGGGCGGGCCAGGTGGACTCGCTGGTCTCGCGGGCCGCCCGGGGCGAGGCCGTACCGGTCGCCGAGATGTTGCCGACCCGCTTCACCCTCGACGGGGTGGACGGGGACGACGACTGGTGGGACTTCCAGCTCGACGGGTACGGGACGTGGCTCTGGGCGCTGCGCGAGCACTCCGCGCGGCACGGCAGGGCGGTCCCCGGCGTCGAGAAGGGGGTCAGGGCGACCGTCCGGTACCTGACGGCGTTCTGGCACCTGCCCTGCTACGACTGGTGGGAGGAGCACGTCGAGCAGCGGCACGTGGCCACGCTCGGCGCGATCCACGCCAGCCTGCGGGCCGCCGCCGCGCTCGGCGTGCTGAGCGCGGCCGAGGAGGCGTCGGCCGCCGAGGCGGTCGAGGGCATCACGGCGCTGGTGGAGCGCGACGGCCTCACCCGGGAGGGGTCCGGCCCGCCGCGGCTGCGGAAGTGGCTCGGCGGCGACGCCGTGGACGCCAGCCTGCTCGCGTGCGTGGAGCCGTTCGGCCTCTACCCGGCCGCGCACCCGGTCGGGGCGGCCACGGTCGCCGAGGTGGAGCGCGTGCTCGCCAGGGACGGCGGGGTCTACCGCTACCTCGCCGACACCTTCTACGGCGGCGGCCGGTGGGTGCTGCTGGCCGGTTTCCTCGGCTGGAACCACGCCAGGGCGGGACGCCTTGCCGAGGCCAGGGGCTACCTGGACTGGATGGCCGCCCAGGCCGCGCCCGGCGGTGACCTGCCCGAGCAGGTGTCCGACCTGCTGCTGGCGCCCGGGCGGCGGCAGGAGTGGCTCGACCGCTGGGGGCCCGTGGCCACGCCGCTGCTGTGGTCGCACGGCATGTATCTGATCCTCGCCGACGAGTTGGGAGTACACGCATGATCCGGCATCGGCCGCACGGCTCCGGGCACCCGTACGCCGAGACCGAGGACCAGCGCGTCCCGGCCAGGCCCGTGGACGGCGAGCCGGTGGAGCTGCGGGTACGGGCCTCGGCGAACGTGGCCGCCGTGGTGTGCGAGTGGGCCGCCGACGGCGCGCCGCCGATCGAGCTGCCCCTGACCAGGCGCGACGCCGGTGCGGGGCCCGGCTCGGGCGTGGACGGCGGGCATCTCGCCGCAGCCCAGGCCCGGGCCACGCGGGCCGCCGCCGGTTCGTGGGCCGTGCGGACACCCGCGCTGCGGGCCGGGCACCGCTACGCCTACCGCTTCCGCGCCACGACCGCCGACGGCGGAACCCGTACCGGCAGGTGGTTCGAGGTGTCGGCGGCGAGCTGGTCGGACGCCGGCGGGAAGCTCGACGTCACCGGCGCCGACCGGATCGTGCCGGGGAGCGTGCGGTGGCTGTCGGACGGCGACGGGCCGCTGCGGGTGCGCTTCGAGCTGGAACTGGGGCCGGAGGAGCACGTCGTGGGGTTCGGCGAGCGGTTCGACGCCGTGGACCAGCGCGGACGCGAGCTCGACGCGGTCGTCTTCGAGCAGTACAAGTCGCAGGGGCGGCACGGCCGCACCTACCTGCCGATGCCGTTCGCGATGGTCGTCGGCGAGGGGGCGAGCTGGGGCTGGCACGTGCGGACCTCGCGGCGCACCTGGTACGACGTGGGGGCCTCCACGCCCGGCCGGGTGCGGGTGGAGGCCGAGGTGGGCCGGGACGGCGAGCTGGGCGTGCGCTTCCACGACGGCGCCGCGCCCGCCGACGTCCTGCGCGGCTTCCTCGACGACGTCGGGCGGCCCACGGAGCTGCCGCCGTGGGTGTTCCGGCTGTGGGCCAGCGGCAACGAGTGGAACACGCAGGAGCGGGTGCTGGCCGAGATGGACCGGCACCGCGAGCACGGCATCCCCGTCGGCGCGCTGGTCATCGAGGCGTGGAGCGACGAGAGCACCTTCACGGCGTTCAGAGGCGCCGAGTACGAGCCCTCGGAGGAGCCGCACCGCCTGGCCGACTACACCTTCCCGCCCGACGGGCCCTGGCCCGACCCCAAGGGCATGGTGGACGAGCTGCACCGCAGGGACATCAAGGTGCTGCTCTGGCAGATCCCGCTGCAGAAGACGCGCCCCCACCCGAGGCACCAGGCCGCCGTGGACGCCGGGCAGCTCGTCGAGCGCGGCTACGGCGTGCGCGAGCCCGACGGCCGCCCCTACCGCAACCGGGGCTGGTGGTTCCCGCTCGCGCTCATGCCCGACCTGTCCTCCCAGGAGGTACGCGACTGGTGGACGGCCAAGCGCCGCTACCTGGTCGAGGAGGTGGGCGTCGACGGGTTCAAGACGGACGGCGGCGAGCACGCCTGGGGCCACGACCTGCGCTACGCCGACGGGCGCGACGGCGCGGAGGGCAACGGGCTGTTCCCCGTCCACTACGCCCGGGCCTTCGGCGACCTGCTGCGGTCGTGCGGCAAGGCGCCCGTGACGTTCAGCCGCGCCGGGTTCGCCGGGTCGCAGCCGCACGGCGCGTTCTGGGCCGGGGACGAGGACTCCACGTGGGAGGCGTTCAGGTCGTCGATCAGGGCCGGGATCACGGCCTCCGCCTGTGGGATCGTCTACTGGGGCTGGGACCTGGCCGGCTTCTCCGGCGAGGTGCCGGAGGCGGAGCTGTACCTGCGGGCGGCGGGGGCGGCGGCCTTCATGCCGATCATGCAGTACCACTCGGAGTTCAACCACCACCGCACGCCCCTCAGGGATCGCACGCCGTGGAACGTCGCCGCCCGGACCGGGGACGAGCGGGTGGTCCCGGTGTTCCGGCGGCTGGCCGAGCTGCGCGAGCGGCTGGTGCCGTACCTGGTGGAGCAGGCCCGTACGGCGGTCGGCGGCGGCGCGCCGCTCATGCGCGGCCTGTTCTTCGACCATCCGCGCGACCCGAGGATCTGGCGCCACCCCCTGCAGTACAAGCTCGGGGACGCGCTCCTGGTGGCTCCCGTGACCGAACCCGGTATTTCGGAAATTTCGGTCTACCTTCCGGACGGCGACTGGGTCGACGTCTGGACCGGGCGTGACCTGGCGGGCGGCCGGGAGGTGACGCTGCCCGCCGGCCTCGATCGCCCGCCCGTCACCTGCGCGAAGGAGCACTGGACACGCCTCGCGGGAGTGTTCACCGACTTGCCGAAAGCACACCTGACACGATGTTAGCCTCGGGTACGTGCTAGGGGCCGGGACCACTCTCAATGATCGCTACGTGCTCGCCGGCCGCCTCGGCGGCGGTGGCATGGGCGAGGTGTGGCGTGCCGACGACACGGTTCTCGGGCGCGCGGTGGCAGTCAAGGTGCTCATGCCCGCCTTGTCGGAAAGCCCGGCCTTCACCCAGCGCTTCCAGAACGAGGCCCGCGCCATGGCCACGCTCCGGCATCCCGGCGTGGTCGACGTCTACGACTACGGCATCTGCGAGGTCGAGGGCCGCCAGGTCAGCTTCCTGGTGATGGAATACGTGCGCGGCGAGTCGCTCGACCGCGTCCTGCGGCGCGGCCCGCTCGGCGCCGAGGCCACCATGCGGCTGATCGCGGAGGTCGGCGACGCGCTGGCCGCCGCGCACGCGCAGGGCATCGTCCACCGCGACGTCAAGCCGGCCAACCTGATGATCAGGACCGACGGCGGAGTGGTGCTGACCGACTTCGGCATCGCCCACTCGGCCTCGGCCGGCCATCTGACGGCCACGGGCACGATGCTCTGCTCGGCCGGCTACTGCGCCCCCGAGCTGGCCACGGCCAGCGACGTGACGCCGTCGGTCGACGTCTACGCCCTGGGCGTGGTGGCGTACGAGTGCCTGACGGGAGAGCTCCCGTTCCAGGGCGACACACCCGTACAGATCATCTTCAAGCACCTCAACGCCCCCATCCCGCAGCTGCCCGACGACGTGCCCCCGGGGCCGCGCCAGGTGGTGGCGCGGGCGCTGGAGAAGACGCCCGACCGGCGCTGGCCGTCGGCCGCGGCGCTGGCGGAGGCCGCGCGCAAGGCGATGGACGCCCCGGACCGGCCGCTCGCGCCGCGCCGCAACCGCACGCTGCGGGCGGCGCTCACCGCCGCCGCCGCGGTGATCGTCTCCGGGGTGGTGGCGGGATCCGTCTGGCTGCGCCCGGCGGGCCCGGCCACCACCGTCGAGGAGGTGCCGCCCACCGTGGACGCCACCTCGGTCACCGCCGCCCCGCCGTCGCCGAGCGCCAGGAAGCCGTCCACGCCCCCGGCCAGGCGCGCGCCGACCCCCAAGCCGACGGCGACCGGCAGCGTGACGCACGTGCCGAGCCCCAGCGTCTCGGTCTCCGCCACCCCGACCGTGACGCCCACCCCCACGCCGACCACCTCGGAGCCCGAGCCCACGGCGGAGCCGACCACGGCCGGTCCGGAGGAGCCCCCGACCGCCGATCCCACGATCAGCCACTCTTCCGGCGAGATCCAGTGCATCCGCTCTCCGTGCCCGGGATGACGGCTTTTTTCGTGTCCTCAGCCACTCGTCGATCGTGAGAGAGTCATCGGGTGGAATCGACTCGTGACCTGCTCGTCGCCCTGGCCCGCCGCTATGCCTTCGCCGACCTCGGCGCGCTCGCGCCGGCCGCGGAGATCGCCGAGGTCTGCGAGTTCGGTCACCGGTTGCTCTCACTCGACGCCGAGGACTTCGCGGCCGAGGCCAAGGGCGTCCCGGCCGACCTGCGGCGGCGCGCACGGGCCTGCCACATGCCGCAGACGCCGCGCGAGCAGCCGCGCGGGGCGCTCGAGTCGCTGCGGCCCGCCTACGGCCTGCTGCTCGAGGTGATCGCCGTACGGTGGCACCGGCGCGAGCTGAGCCCGATGATCGCCGCGGTCCACATCGCCAGCGAATACCTGCCGCTGCTGGCCTTCGAGCCCCAGCTCGGCCACGCCGGCGACCCGGCCCGCTGGCCCGACGGGCTGAGCGCGCCGGGCAGCCGCTTCGGCGTGATCGGCGACCGGGAGTGCGACCACACCAAGTCCGAGCAGTCCGCCACCAACCGGACGCTGCGGGTGTCGGTGGAGCCGGGCGAGGGCTGGCGCGCGTACTTCGACCGGCAGCACAGCCAGGTCGCCGGCGCGCTGGCCGTCTGCGTCGCCACCTGCCGCAACCCGTGCACGGCCATGGACTGGATCGCGCCCGAGCCGCGCGCCGACCTCCATGTCCGGGCCCGCACGGCGCTCACCTTCGCCGACACCCCCCTCGTCCGGCTGCGGCACGCGGCCCCGGTGGGGCACGGGTTCGGGGTGCCGTCGCCCGAGGAGGTGCTGGACGCGTGGGAGCGCAGCCGCGCCGCCCTCGACAAGAACCCCGTCGGGTCCGCGGCGATGAAGGACGACGGGTTCCCGCTGCCCGGGCTGCCCTCGCTGTTCTCGGCCGTCGCGGCCGCGCCGATCGAGCCCGCGACGCTGCTGAGCGGGGTCAGCGAGCACATCGTCGACCTGCTCCGACGTCTCTAGCGGCGGGCGGTGGCCTGCTCCCCGAGGGCGCCGATGCCGTAGAGGAGGCCGCCCACCAGGTCGCCCACGCTGAACGCCGTCGCCATCGACATCGCCGTGAGCCGGCAGGCGCCGTCCGTCAGCCGCCTGCGGGCGTTCTCCCCCGTCACGATCTCCAGCGCCCGGCCCTTCAGGTCGACGAGGAGCACCACGGCGTCGTCGGCCTCCTCGCCCAGGGCCGCGTGCAGGCGTTCGGCGAAGTGGCGGCGCGAGCCCACCGGATCCCCCAGGAACACCCCGAACCGCAGCCCGCTGCGCCGCTCGGCGGTGTGCAGGGCACGTCTGACGTCGTCGGCCTGTGCGGCGGTCAGTCCTCGCATCGTCACATCACCATCCCGCGGAGGCCCCGCCGAGGTGTCTGCCGGGCTCGGCTGTCTCGGCGGCGGCCACCCAGTCGTGCTCCGGAACGTCCGCCCAGTGCGCCACCCGGTCGGCCAGCACCAGGTCCGAGGTGCTGACCCCGCGCTCGCTCCTGGACGGGCCGCCCAGCCACACCGGGCCGGACTCCACCCGGCGCTGCGCGCTACGCCCCGGCAGCATGACCAGCAGGCTGATCACGATGAACAGCCCGAACGACACCCCGATGAGAAACAGCAGAATCTCGCCTGCGCTGTACACATCTTGAACGTAATCCCGATGCGGTCAGGGGGCCAGACCTCACCTGGGAGTGTCCACCAGGTAAGATCTTTTTTGAGACGACATCTCTAGAGAAGAACGTAGAACATACCCCGAAAACATGCGTGGAACACGATGAGCTGGGCCATAAAACTATGGACAGGGCAACACTAGGAATCGTTCCGATCTCCGAGCTACGGTGAGTTACGTGGACTCCGACATCCAGCGAGAAGACGGTCACAATGCGTCACCTATCTGGGTGAGCGACCGGCCAGAGAGCGAGCAGACCGCCGCCGCGAAGCCTTCGGCGCCCACCTCCACGTACGCGCCTGTCGAGCGCGCGTCCGTGCGCAGCCTGCTGCAGACACCGCACTTCCGCCGCCTGCGCAACCGCGCGCTGGTGGGGATCGCCGTCGCGGTGGTGGTGGGCTTCCTCGTGAGCGACTGGCGGCTGGGCGTGACCGCGGGTGTGATCGCGGCCGTCGCCGAGGCGGTCTATCGCCAGCGATCCCATTCGTCCGTGCCCGCCTGGCGGCGCACGTCCGTGGCGGAGCGCCGCACCGAGGCGCAGCTGCGCAAGCTCGAACGCAGCGGTTATCGCACGCTCCACGCCAGGGCGATCCCCAACAGCGAGGCCCAGATCGACCACCTCGTGGTGGGCCCGACCGGCGTGTACGCGGTCGACTCCGAGAAGTGGGACAAGCGGCTCCCTGTGCGGGTGCAGATGGGCAAGAAGCTCTTCCACGGCCCCTTCGACAAGAAGGCCCGCCTGACCGAGGCGAAGTGGGAGGCGTCGCAGGCCAGCGAGCTGATCACCAAGTCGTTCGGCCGCGAGGTCTCGGTCGTGCCCTCGCTCGCCATCTACGGCCCGCCCGTGCCATGGAAGATCATGACCATCCGCGGCGTGGACGTCTACCAGGGCGACCGCGCACGTAGATGGATCACCAAGCGGGAGCGGGCCCTGACCGACGGCGAGATCGACCGGATCTTCGACATCGCCGCCCAGGTGCTGCCGGCCCGCTACGGCGAAGACTAGGCCCCGGCCCGGGCATACCCGTTCGATATGGCGGGGTCCGGGCCGACGGTCATTTCCCAGCCCCGCCGGGCTCGTTCCCGCGGGGCTTGTCGGCGTCTGAGGCCAGGCGCGACCCGAAGTCGTCCAGGGCGGCGGCCAGGTCCGCGCTCGGCGGGAGCGCCTGCGGCAGGCGCGAGTACAGCGCGGTGCCGAACCCGGCGACGCGGACGATCTGGTCGATGAGCGCCTCCCTGTCGCGCGGCCACGGGAACGACGGCTGAGCGATCAGCAGCGAGACGCAGCCGTGCACGGCCGACCACATGCCCAGCGCGAGCTCCTCGGGATCGCCCTCCAGCACGCGCGTCTCCACGCAGGCCGAGACCGCGCCGACCATGTGACGGAAGCACTCGGCGGCGGCCGGCGGCACGCCCGGCCCGGTCGTGGCCCGCATCATCAGCACCCGGTACTGCACGGGATGCTCCAGGGCGAAGCGGGCGTAGGCGCGCCCGCACCTGCCCAGGGCGAGGAACGGGTCGCCGCCCAGGTTCTCGCTGAACATCCGGCCGAACTCGCCCCAGACCCGCAGGCAGACGGCCTCGACCAGCGCCTCCTTGTCGGCGAAGTGCAGGTAGACGGAGGGCGTGGAGACGCCGGCCCGCAGGGCGACCGCGCGCAGCGTGAGCGCGTCCTCGCTGCCGGACTCGTCCAGCAGGTCCTCGGCCGCCCGCAGGATCTCCTCGCGCAGCAGCGCTCCCTCTCCGCGCCTGGCGCGTACGCGTCTGGTGGTCATGGGTCTCAGGTTGACGCCGTCAGGTTAACGGTGTCAATCTGAGGCCCTGGGGAAGGGATTTACTGAAAAATGGGGAATTTTAGCGAAGCGACCGCCTTGACCGATCGCGGCGAGGGCGAGTTCGGGGCCGTGCTGGACGCCCAGTGGAGCGTCGGCAACCGGCTGCACGGCGGCTACCTGCTGGCCGTGCTCGCCAGGGCCGCCTGCGAGAGCCCGGCGGGCGCGGACCATCCGCACGTGACGGCCGTCAGCGGCTCCTTCATCGAGCCGCCCGAGCCCGGCGAGGCCGTGGCCCGGGTGGAGACGCTGCGGGTCGGCAGGAGCGTGGCCCAGGTCAGGGCCGCGCTGGTGCAGGAGGGCCGCGTCCGCGTCGAGTCGCACATCACGCTCGGCCTGCTGGACGACACCGGCCCCTGGTGGTCGTCGCACGAGCCGGTCGAGCTGCCGCCCGAGCAGGACTGCTTCCTGGCCCCCACCAACCCTCCCGGCACGGAACTCACGGTGCCGCTGATGGCCGTGGTCGAGGAGCGCATCGTCCCCGAGCACCTGTCCTTCGCGTTCGGGGCCCCCACGCGGACCGGCGTCATCGCGAGCTGGCAGCGGCTGGCGGACGGCTCCGACTGGGACCCGCTGAGCCTGCTGGTGGCGCTCGACCCGGTGCCGCCGGTGTCGTACGACCTGGGCCTGTCCGGGTGGGTGCCGACGATCCAGCTCTCGGCGTACATCCGCAGGCTGCCTGCCCCCGGGCCGATCAGGGTGCGGCTGGCGGCCACGGACGTCGGCGGCGACCGGATGGACGAGGTGGCCCACGTCTGGGACGACAAGGGCCGCCTGGTGGCCCAGGCGACCCAGCTCGCCGCCGTACGGCTGCCGGCCTAGCGGTAGATCTCCGGGGCCGAGGCGCACCACGGGAAGACCTCGCTCCGGCTGGAACGGGTGACGTCGCCGCACAGGCCGACCTGGGTCGGCCGCTCGGCCCCCTTGGCGCGCAGGATCAGCACGGCCTTGTCCAGGGGATACTGCCGGGGCGAGTCCGCGCCGAAATCGAGCGCGCCCGTGGCGCCCTCGATGGCGTGCCCGCTCTGGTCGGGCGTGTAGAGCGTGCCGAGCTGGCGCCAGACGGTGTACGAGTTCACCGGCACGCGGTGCCGCTCCCTGCCGAGCCGCCGGATGGCGGTGATCATCGTCTCCGTGGCGTCGTAGGCCAGGGCGGCGTGCCCGTCCAGCGTCCGCCCCGGTCCCGGCTCCTCGCACTCGAAGGGGAACGTGGCGAACAGGGCCGCGTAGAAGTCGTGCCGCTGCGGCTCGCCGCACTTGTTCGGCGCGGCGGCGAACGACTCGTAGTAGTAGCCCACGCCGCTGACGGCCGATCTGATGCGCACGTCCGCGACGTACCTGGTGACGTCGTCGCCGCCGAGGATGGTCGGCGGCGCGTCCGCGCACTTGTCGGCCACCCCCTTCACGAACTCGGCGAAGTCGGGGATCCCGCGCCCGGCGAAGTACACCAGCCCGTCGAACCCGCACGCCGACACCCCCGCGTCCCTGGGCTCCCCCGCGTAGGCGTCGTCGCTGCGGTCGTCGGGGCCCGGCTTGGCCCCTCCGACGGGCGTGAACCTGAGCCCCTCGACCGCGAACCCGCGCTCCTCCAGCCGGGCGATGACCCGGGCCTTGAGGTTGGAGGCGTAGTAGTCGGTCACGTCGTGCGAGTAGTAGACCCGGGCCCGCCGCTTGACCTCGCCCTTCTTGACCAGGGAGTCGGCGAAGGCGGCCGCCATCCACGCCTGGCGGGAGTTCTGCGGGGCGACCTGGAAGTAGAACGGCGACTCGTTCACGAGGCGGTCGGCCGACAGCGTCGAGGCCACCATGGGCAGCCCGGCCTTGCCCAGCTCCTGGATGGCCGCGACGGTCTCCTGGCGGCTCTGGTCCAGGCCCACCACCCCCACGATGGGCGCCTCCTCGTCACGGTAGCGCAGCAGCAGCCGGGCGATGCTCGAGCCGTGCTGCATCCTGCCGCCCGCGTTCGCCAGAAGGATGCGGACCAGCGGCTCGCTGGCGCCGGCGGAGTTGTTCTGCCGCTTCTGCGCGATGGCCACGCCCGCCAGGCCCTCGCGGGCGGCGGCCAGCGTGTCCCGGTCCGTCGAGGTCAGCGCCGCGAGGTAGGCGATCGTCACGTACGGCCGGGCGCTGCCCTCGTGCAGCGTGGCGGCCCGCTCGTTCTCCTGCTGGAGCACGGCCTGGACCTGCCGCATCTCGGCGTTGCCCGGCGAGAACAGGTAGTCGGGCTCGGCCACGCCCACGCACTCGGTGCCGGCCAGCTGCCTGCCGCTCTCCGTCCACGGCGTCCACAGGCCGGTCGCGCAGGCGTTGCGGTGCCAGGCGGCGGTCTGGCCCGCGTACGCGCCGACGGCGCCCGCCAGGGCCATCCAGAACAGCGCGATGGCGGTCCAGGACGACCACCACGGCGCCACGCGGGCGGGCGGCACCCACGCGGGGTCGGCGACGTCGTACCTGGTGAGGTCGGCGGGCACTGACGGCGCCGAGATGGTGAGCGGCGTGTCCAGCACCCGGCGCCACGTGTCGCGATCCTCGGCCGTGACCAGCTCACGGCGCCAGCGGATGAGCCGCCACAGCGGCTCCTCGTCGTCCTCCAGGAGCACGGCGTCCGGCGTGTAGGAGACCACCACGACCGGATCGAACCTGCCGAGGTTCGCGCGCCGCTCCTCGACGAGCTTGACGAGCGCCTCACCGTGCTCGTTGAGCAGCAGGAGCGGGTAGAAGACGTGGCCCGCGCCCCGCACGTGCAGCGGGGAGCGCCGGTACTGCCCGCTCAGGTCGTCCATGAACGCGCGCAGCAGCAGCCGCGCGACGGCCGGCTCGTCGGCCGGGTCCAGGTCGGCCAGCAGGGCGGCGACGCCGGGCGCCTTGGTGTCGTCGTCCGACAGCGCGCGCCGCAGCCAGCGGAAACGCCCGCCGAACCCGGGCACGCGCCCGCTGAGCCGCAGGTCGTGCAGGAAGCCCGGTAACAGCTTGAGCAGCAGGTTGAGCGGAAAAGGGACGTGCTCGGCGCCCCTGCCCGCGGTGTCGACGCCCCACCCCCAGTTGTGGTCGGACTCGCGCAGCACGCGGCGGGCCTGGTCCTCCTTGCCGTGCGACTCGGCCAGCCGCTCGACCACCTGGGCGGTCAGCTGATAGCGGGGGAAGCGGAGCCTCGTGCCGCGCAGGGCCGACACGACCCGGGAGAGGATCTTCGGCACCCCCTCGCCCTGCTGGATGTCGGGGCGGGCGCGCGGGATCCCGCGCGAGATGACGTGCGTGGCCTGCCTGCCCTGCGCCGCCAGGATCTCCGGCCAGTCCCCCGCCTCGCTCAGCTGGACCAGCGGGATGCCCATCCGGTCGACGTGCTGTTTCTTGTCCTCTCCCCCTCGCCATCTGGCCAGCCGCGGCTGCCTGGCGACGTGCGGCGAGTCCTGCACCCCCTCGCCCCTGGCCGGTCTGCGGCACAGGCGGTCTATCGTGTGGATGAAGTTGCCGACCCTGGCGGGGTCGTCGAGCATGACTGCCCCGTTGCTCATTTGATCTCTGTAACACGAGTTCGGGCGCGGGTGGCTGCTTTTTCGGCCTCGATCCGGTAACCAACCGTCCGATGTGTGGACACGTGTCTCAGTTGCCGGGCAGTGGCCGTAACATGTGAAGACTCGCTAGCGATGGGAGATGCGCAATGCCCGCCCTCAGGTCACGTACAGTCACCCACGGCAGGAATATGGCCGGTGCTCGGGCCCTGCTCCGGGCGACCGGCGTAGCCGGGAGCGACTTCGGCAAGCCGATCATCGCGGTGGCCAACAGCTACACCCAGTTCGTGCCGGGTCACGTGCATCTCAAGGACGTCGGCGAGGTGGTCTCGGCCGCGATCCGGGAGGCCGGGGCGATCCCGCGCGAGTTCAACACGATCGCCGTGGACGACGGCATCGCGATGGGCCACGGCGGCATGCTCTACTCGCTCCCGTCGCGCGAGCTGATCGCCGACTCCGTCGAGTACATGGTCAACGCGCACTGCGCGGACGCGCTGATCTGCGTCTCCAACTGCGACAAGATCACGCCGGGCATGCTGCTGGCCGCGTTCAGGCTGAACATTCCGACGATCTTCGTCTCGGGCGGGCCCATGGAGGCCGGCAAGATCCCCGGCAAGAAGCTCGACCTCATCGACCCGATGATCGCCTCCGCCGACGACTCCGTCTCCGACGCCGCGCTGCTGGAGATGGAGGAGAGCGCCTGCCCGACCTGCGGCTCGTGCTCCGGCATGTTCACCGCCAACTCCATGAACTGCCTGGCCGAGGCCATCGGCCTCGCGCTGCCCGGCAACGGCACGATCCTGGCCACGCACAAGGCGCGCAAGAAGCTGTTCGAGGACGCGGGCCGCCAGCTCGTGGAGATCACCCGCCGCTACTACGAGGACGACGACGCCTCGGTGCTGCCGCGCGCGATCGCCACCCGCGACGCGTTCGAGAACGCCATGACGCTCGACGTCGCGATGGGCGGCTCGACCAACACGATCCTGCACATCCTGGCCGCTGCCCACGAGGCCGGCGTCGACTTCGGCCTCAAGGAGATCAACGAGATCTCGCTGCGGGTGCCGTGCGTCTGCAAGGTCGCCCCGGCCACGAACAAGTACCACATCGAGGACGTCCACCGCGCCGGCGGCATCCCCGGCATCCTGGGCGAGCTCGACCGGGCCGGGCTGCTGCACCGCGACGTGCCCACCGTGAACGGCGGCACGCTGGCCGACATGCTGGCCGCCTGGGACGCCAAGTCGCCGACGGTGCTGCCCGAGGCCGTCGAGCTCTGGCACGCGGCCCCCGGCAACGTGCGCACGGTCAAGGCCTACTCGCAGGACAACCGCTGGGACGACCTCGACCTCGACCGCTCGGCCGGGTGCATCCGCGACCTGGAGCACGCCTACACCGTCGACGGCGGCCTGGCCGTCCTCTACGGCAACATCTCGCGCGACGGCGCGGTGGTGAAGACCGCCGGCGTGGACGAGTCGATCTGGAAGTTCAGCGGGCCCGCGGTGGTGTTCGAGTCGCAGGACGACGCGGTCGAGGGCATCCTCGGCGGGCGCGTCAAGGAGGGCGACGTGGTGGTCATCCGCTACGAGGGCCCCAAGGGCGGTCCCGGCATGCAGGAGATGCTCTACCCGACGTCCTTCCTCAAGGGCAAGGGGCTCGGCAAGGCCTGCGCGCTGGTCACCGACGGCCGCTTCTCCGGCGGCACCTCCGGCCTGTCCATCGGCCACGCCTCGCCCGAGGCCGCCGAGGGCGGCGCGATCGCGCTGGTCGAGGACGGCGACATCATCGACATCGACATCCCCAACCGGTCGATGGAGCTGCGGGTGCCCGAGGCCGAGCTGGCCGAGCGGCGCGAGCGGCTCCTGGCCGACCTGGGCGGATACCGGCCGCGCGAGCGCAACCGGCCGGTGAGCGCGGCCCTGCAGGCGTACGCGGCGATGACCACGTCCGCGTCCACGGGCGCCTCGCGCGACCTGTCCCAGCTGTCACGCTGATTCGGTAAGTAAGGCCTCTGCGGCAGGTGACAAGGACCTTGCCTGCCGCACAGGCTTTCGAAAAATGTCGGTCGTCATCTCTAATATCGGGGTATGACGACAGTCGTGAAGCACGATACTCGCCCGCTGACGACCGCCGAGATCGCCGCCCTCGCCCTCTCCCTCGCTCACCTCGGAGCGGGCCCGCAGGCCGTCACCGCACGGCGCGGCCTGCAACACGCACTCGAGCACCTGGAGCTCGACGACGACGTCATCGCCACGACGCTCACGACCCTGACCGAGCCGCTGCCGGTCGAGGTCGCCTCCAGAGCCAGGCTCATGGCCGACGCCATCACCAGCCGACTCATGATCCGCCTCCACTACCGCGACGCCTCCGGCATCATCACCTCGCGCGACGTCGAGCCGGTGACGTGCCTGGTCCACCGCGAATACTGGTATCTGGTCGGCGTGTGCAGGATGCGCCGGGCGATCAGGGCGTTCCGGTTCGACCGGATCATCGCGGTCGAGCCCACGCTCACGCCGTCCCGTCCGCACCTGGCTGACCGGTTCCTCCCGTTCCAGCGCCGCAAGCGCCCCAGGGCCGCCTAGGAAACTGACCGACGTTTGACCCTGCGCGCCCCCGGCCTTTGGGGTGGCGGCTGGCAGGCTCCCGCACATGCGCGTTCGGGGGATCTCGCTCGTCGTTGCCCTGCTGGCCGTGGCCGGCTGTGCAAACCCGTCAACCGTCGTCCCGCCTCAGGCCGCCTCCTTCGAGCGGCCGGGCGGGGTGGTCGTCGAGAGCGTGCTGCCCGTTGCCGCGCGGCGCGCTCTCGACCGCACGCTGGATCGCTACCTGCGCGAACGCCCGGGGCGCGCGGCGCTGGCCGTCTACGACCGCACGACCGGCGCCAGATACTCCTACCGCGAGCGCACGCCGTTCGTGCTGGCCAGCGTGGCGAAAGTGGACATCCTGCTGGCGTTCCTCCTGGGCAAGCAGGGCGAGCTGAGCGCGTACGAGCGCACGCTGACCTCCAAGATGATCCGCGAGAGCGACAACGACTGCGCGCACGAGCTCTACCTGACGATCGGCGGCCAGAAGGGGCTCACCCGGGTCCTGCGCCAGCTCGGCGTCGAGCACACGTGGCCGGGACCCGGGCTGTACTGGGGGACGACCCGCAGCCGGCCGTCCGACCAGGTCAAGGTGCTGGAGCGGCTCACGGACCCCGCAGGGCCGCTGCCGGCCTCCGACCGGCGCTACGCGCTGAAGCTCATGTCGTCCGTGGAGCCGTCGCAGGCGTGGGGGGTCAGCGCGGCCGGGGGCGACGTGGCGCTCAAGAACGGCTGGCTGCCCGTGGACGCGCACGACGGGCTGTGGACGATCAACAGCGTGGGACAGCTCGGCGTGGACGGGCACGACGTGCTCATCGCGGTGCTGTCGGAGCGCAGCCCGACCATGGAGACGGGGATCGCCACGGTCGAGCGGCTCGCCAAGCTGGCGGTGGAGGGGCTGACGCGTTCGCAGGCGACCTTCACCGCCGCCCAGGTGTTCTAGGCTGTCCCAGGCCGTTCTAGGAGCAGCACCCACCGCCGCAGCAGCCGCCGCCGCTCGCCCGGGGAGCGGCCGCGCCGCCCGTCATCGCCACCGTGGACAGCAGCTTCACCGTGTCGTCGTGGCCGTCAGGGCAGGTGGCCGGGTCGTCGGAGGCCGACATGGGACGGGAGACCTCGAACGTGGAGCCGCAGGCGCGGCAGCGGAAGTCGTAACGCGGCATGGCCTAAGAGTAGCCGCAGACCCCTGCTAGCTGCGATGCCCCGCTGGACGCGGGCCATCGTAGGTCATGTGCTCGTAGTCGGACACGGGCACGTAGCCGATCGACTGGTAGACGGCGTTGCTCGTGGGGTTGCCCAGGTCGGTGAAGAGCACCACCTGGTCGCAGCGCTCGGCCAGGCCGACCTGGCTGGCGTACGCGGTGACCGCGGCGCCGTAGCCGTTCCTGCGGCACGAGGGCGGCGTGTAGACGGGCCCGATGCGGCAGACCCCGCCGACCGCCGGGGAGAGCGCGGCCAGCGAGACCGCCGCCTCACCCGCCTCCCACACGAACAGCTCGCGGGCCGCCAGCCGCCGCGCGACCGACTCGGCCACGTCGTCGCCCATGCCCATCTGGACCTCCTCGGCGAACGCCTGGTACCAGCTGACCAGCAGCGGGAAGTCGGCGGGGGCGGCGAGCCTGCCGCGCCCGGGCGTGCCGGGGACGGCGAGCGTGCCCAGGCGGTAGAGGCGCTCGGGCACCAGGCGCCCGGGCTCCCCCAGCAGCCGCTTGACCTCGGAGGTCAGCTCCACCCTGCCCACGACCTCGGCGGGGTCGCCGAGCGCGGCCAGGAGCGGTGCGACGGCCTCCAGAGGCATGTCGGCGAGCCCGACCGGATGCGGCGGGGTGTGGAAGACCGCGCCCCGAATCTCGCCGTCGACCGTCCACCAGCCGAACCGGGGACCCTTCGCGGGCATGCCGGCCCGCAGGTTGGCGAGAACGGTCAAGGCGACCGTGTTGCGCACCGGGTCGCCGAGCAGGAACGGCTCGGCGACCGCGGCGTACTCCTCAACATCTGAGGTGAAGGTCCACATGCCTGCTCATGGTGTCAGGCGGTGGCCTCCCCTTACAAAGCGATATCTCAGGCCGCGGCCTCGAGGTAAGGCGCCCATTGGGGGTCTCCGATCAGCGACGCGCCGATGAGCCTCCAGTGAGCGCCCCGTGGCACCGCCGGGCTGACGCGCAGCGTCCACCCCAGCTCCTCCAGGTACTTGTCGGCCTTCCTGTGGTTGCACGTGGTGCAGGAGGCGACACAGTTTTCCCAGGTGTGGGTGCCGCCTCTGGACCGCGGGATGACGTGGTCGATGGTCTCGGCCCGCTGCCCGCAGTAGGCGCAGCGGTAGTCGTCGCGCCGCATGAGGGCGGCCCTGGTCAGCGGGATGCGGGACCGGTAGGGGATGCGGACATATCTTCTCAGCCTGATCACCGAGGGGACGTCGAGCGTGTGGCTGGCGGAGCGCAGCACCGCGCCCCTTCCGTCACGGTGGACGACGTCGGCCTTCTCCCGTAGCACCAGCACCACGGCTCGGTGCAGGGAAAGGGTGGTCAGCGGTTCGTAGGTGGCATTCAGCAGCAGGACCTGGCGCATCATGGGGCCTCTCCCTGCTGCGCGCGTATCAAAGGGGACATGCCGCGGCATGTCCCGACTGTCGGCCCCTCCTGGGGCACTTGTGCTTCCGTCACGTGGACCTCCGCCGGACGGCCCAGCGGATGGTCACCACGGCACCGTCCTGTCACCAAGTCTGGCGTTTGCACCGCAGTCCCCGCCACCCCAAAAATCCTCCAACCGGAATGGACCAGAGGGACACACGTTACGTTTTATGCCCGCTTCACCAGCGCTTTACGCATGTCCTTTGGCAGTAGGGTTCCCAGCATGAAGCTGGAGCCGTACCCGACCGCACGCCGCGAAGACACCGTCGACACCCTGCACGGCACGCCCGTGCCAGATCCTTATCGATGGCTCGAGGATCCCGACAGTCCCGAGACGAAGGGGTGGCTGCTCGAGCAGGCCGAGCTGTTCGGCAGGGGCAGCGGGACGCAGCGGTTCAAGAGCCGCATCGCCGAGCTGCTCAGGTCCGGCTCGGTCGGCGCACCGGCCTGGCGCGGCGAGCGGCACTTCTTCAGCCGCCGCACGCCCGACCAGGAGCACGCCGTCTACTACGTCGTCGAACCCGACGGGACCGAGCGGGCGCTGATCGACCCGATGGCGATCGACCCGTCCGGGCTGACCACGCTCGACGCCGTGCAGCCCGACAAGGAAGGGCGGCTGCTGGCCTACCAGATCTCCGTGGGCGGCAACGAGGAGTCGATCCTCTACGTCATGGACGTCACCACGGGCGAGCGGGTCGAGGGGCCGATCGACCGCTGCCGCTACTCCCCCGTCGCGTGGCTGCCCGGCGGGGAGGCGTACTACTACGTCCGCAGGCTGCCCAGCACCGAGGTCCCGGAGAACGAGACGCAGTTCCACCGCCGCGTCTACCTGCACCGCGTCGGCACCTCCACCGAGGACGACGTGATGATCTTCGGCCAGGGGCTGAAGATGACCAACTACTACGGCGTCTCGGTCTCGCGTGACGGCCGCTGGCTGCAGGTCTCGGCACACGAGGGCACCGCGCCGCGCAACGACCTGTGGGTGGCCGACCTGACCGCGTCCCCGGCCGACCGGCCGGAGCTGCGGGTCGTTCAGGAGGGCGTGGACGCGCAGGCGGGGCTGGTGTTCGGCCGCGACGGCAGGCTCTACGTCCACACCGACCGCGACGCGTCCAGGGCCCGGGTGTGCGTCACCGACCCGGCCGAGCCGGGCTTCGAGACCTGGCGCGACCTCATCCCCGAGGACCCCGAGGCGGTGCTGAACGACTTCGCGATCCTCGACGACCTAAAGCGCCCGGTCATGCTGGTGGGCTGGACCCGCCACGCGATCAGCGAGATCACCGTCCACGACCTGGAGACCGGCGAGCGCGTCGGCGAGGTGCCCACGCCGGGGCTCGGCTCCATCGGCGGCATCTCCGAGCGTCCCGAGGGCGGCCACGAGGCGTGGTTCGCCTACACCGACAACACCAAGCCGCCCTCCATCCAGCGCTACGACGCCAGGACCGGCGAGACCACGCTCTGGGCCGCCTCCCCGGGCGCGGTCGAGGTGCCCCCGGTGCGCACCTCGCAGGTCGTGTACCAGTCCAAGGACGGCACCGACGTCCGCATGCTGATCATCTCTCCCGACGACGACACGTCGGGGCCGCGGCCCACCATCCTGTACGGCTACGGCGGCTTCGGCCTGTCGATGACCCCCGGCTACTCGGCGTCGATCCTGGCCTGGGTCGAGGCCGGCGGGGTCTACGCCATCGCCAACCTGCGCGGCGGCGGCGAGGAGGGCGAGGACTGGCACCGCGCCGGCATGCTCGGCAACAAGCAGAACGTGTTCGACGACTTCCACGCGGCGGCCGAGCACCTCATCGCCAGCGGGGTGACCACGCCCGAGCAGCTCGGCATCTCCGGCGGCTCCAACGGCGGCCTGCTGGTGGGCGCCGCGCTGACGCAGCGGCCCGAGCTGTACGCGGCCGTGGCCTGCTCGGCGCCGCTGCTCGACATGATCAGGTACGAGCAGTTCGGGCTCGGCGCCACCTGGAACGTCGAATACGGCACCGTCGAGGACCCCGAGCAGTTCGGCTGGCTGCTGGGCTACTCGCCCTACCACCACGTCCAGGAGTCGGTGAACTACCCCGCGACGCTCTTCACCGTCTTCCAGTCCGACACGCGGGTGCATCCGCTGCACGCGTGGAAGATGTGCGCGGCGCTGCAGCACTCCTCGACCGGCGACCGCCCGGTGCTGCTGCGCAACGAGACCGAGGTCGGGCACGGCGCACGGTCGGTGAGCAGGTCGGTCGACCTGTCGGCCGACACGCTCACCTTCCTCGCCCGGCACACCGGCCTATAGCCTCGATGGCATGAGCGCGCTGGGGCTGGCCATGGTCGAGGCCACCCCCAGCGCGGCGCTGCGGCCCTACGTGACGCGGCTGTGCGCGTACCGCGAGCACTACGACTCGCCCGTGGTCCGGTCCGAGACGGCCATGCCGGGGGCCGTTCTCATCCTCGCGTTCGGCGCGCCGATGGAGGCGGGCGGGCGGCGGGTCACGGCGTTCTCGGGCGGCCTCGGCGACCGCTTCACCGTCACGCGCGTCACAGGGCCGTGCGAGGGCGTGGAGGTGGTGCTGACGCCGTTCGGGGCCAGGAGGCTGTACGGGGTGCCGATGCGGCACCTGACGAACCTCGTGCTGCCGCTCGGCGACCTGCTGGGGCCTTGGGCGGACACCGCGCTCGACCGGCTGGCCTCGACGCCGTCGTGGCCGGACCGGCTGGCCCTGGCCGACCGGCTGCTCCGCACGCGGATCGCCGCCAGGCCCGCCCTGCGGCCCGAGGTGCCGTGGGCCTGGGCGCGGCTGCTGGAGTCGGGCGGCCGCGTGGGCGTGTCCGCTCTCGTGGAGTCGCTCGGCTGGAGTCACCGTCACCTCGTCGCCCGCTTCCAGGACGAGGTCGGGCTGCCTCCGAAGACGGCGGCCCGGGTGATCAGGTTCGGGCGGGCGACGCGGCTGCTGCGGTCGGGGCTGGCCATCGCCTCCGTGGCGGCGGAGTGCGGCTTCTACGACCAGGCGCACATGAACCGCGAGTTCCGGGTGCTGGGCGACACGACGCCAGGTCAGATTCGTCCAAGACCTTCGGCGGCGCACCCGGCATCCTGAGTCCCATGAGCCGAACCGTTTACGCAATAGCCCGCTACCAGGACTGCCAGGCCGCGATCGACTTCCTGACCAGCGCGTTCGGGTTCCGGGTGCATGAGGCGTCCAAGGACGACGAGGGCATGATCAAGCACGCGGAGCTGCTGGTCGGGGACGATCTGATCATGATCGGCCCCGGGAGGGCCGGCGGGCCGGGGATCTACGTCGCGGTCGAGGACGCCGACGCCCATCACGATCGCGCCAGGGCCGCGGGGGCCGCGATCACGATGGAGCTCACGGACCAGCCGTACGGGTCCCGCGAGTACGCCTGCAAGGACCCGGAGGGGAACCCCTGGTACTTCGGGACGTACAGGCCGTAAGGACGCCGTAGGGGCGCACCAGGCGGGGTCAGGCGCCGACCCGTCCACCGGCTTCAGGACCGTCTACACCCACGCCCGTCCCGGCGACCTGGACGAGGTGGCCGCCCTCGCCGTGAAAGGCACGCTCCCCTCCACCGTCAGCCGCCGCCACCCGCCGGCCGAGTCGGCGCGGGCGTACCGGGATCTGGTGCACGAGCACGTGCGGGAAGCTGATGATCAGGGGGTGGCTAGCGCGGGAAGACGATCGTCTTGTGCCCGTCCAGCAGGACCCGCTGCTCGGCGTGCCACTTGACCGCCCTGGCCAGGGCCAGGCACTCCACGTCGCGTCCGATCGCCACGAGGTCCTCAGGAGAGTGGCTGTGGTTGACCCGGGCCACCTCCTGCTCGATGATCGGCCCCTCGTCCAGGTCGGAGGTCACGTAGTGGGCCGTGGCGCCGATGAGCTTGACACCACGGTTGTGGGCCTGGTGGTACGGCTTGGCGCCCTTGAACGACGGCAGGAACGAGTGGTGGATGTTGATCGCCCGCCCGGCCAGCTTCTCGCACAGCTCGCCCGAGAGCACCTGCATGTAGCGGGCCAGCACCACCAGGTCCACCTGGTAGTGCTCCACCAGCGCCAGCACCTCGGCCTCCTGCCTCGCCTTGGTCTCGGGGGTGACCGGCAGGTGGTGGTAGTCGATCCCGTTGGACTGGGTGAGCGGCCGCAGGTCGGGATGGTTGGAGACGACCGCGACGATCTCGATGTCCAGGGCCTTGGACCTGACGCGGTAGAGCAGGTCGTTGAGGCAGTGGTCGAACTTGCTGACCATGATCAGCACCCGCGGCTTCCTGGCCACGTCGCGCACCTTGAACTCCATGGCGAAGTCCGGTGCGAGCGTCGCGAAGGCGCCGTTGAGCTCGTCCTCGCTCATCGGCCCCCCGAACTGGACACGCATGAAGAAGCGCTGCCCGACCCGGTCGCCGAACTGCTGGCTCTCGATGATGTTGCATCCGTGCCGGGCCAGCAGGCCGGAGACGGCGGCCACCACACCGGGCCGGTCGGGGCAGGACAGCGTCAGGATGTATTCGGCGGGGCTGGTCATGCCTTCACTCTCGCGGGCGTGGGATCGTCGATCACCGTAGGGCTGATCCTGGCCGGTGACCATCACAGAGAGTACCCGACACACGTTACGCGTCCGATCGTCCATCATCCATGTGATCCCGGGTAGTCAGGGGGGAACGCGGATTCGGGAGGGGCAACCCCGGGTTGTCCCGCTGCCTGGGATGGAGCGCGGTTCTTGGACGTCGCCGTACTGATCGTGGTCGCCGGCCTCTTCGCCGTCGTGTCCGGGGTCAACGACGGGGGCGCCCTCCTCGCCACCGGGCTCAAGCTGCCCTCGGTGCGCCCGGCCACCGGCATCCTCGTGCTCGTGGTGCTGGCGGCGGTGGTCCCGCTGGTCACGCATCAGGTGGCGCTGACGTTCACGACCAGGCTGGCCTCGTTCCACGCGCCGGGCGGCAAGATCGCGATGACCATAGCGGTGATCTCGTCGCTGGCCGTGGTGGCCGCGCTCAGCATGAAGGGGCTTCCGACCAGTCTCACGCTCGCCATCGTGGGCGGGCTCACCGGCGCGGGGCTGGGCTGGGGGCTGCCGGTGTCGGCCGGCTCGGTGCTGCTGGTGCTGGCGTTCGGGGTGGCGGCGCCCTTCGTCGGCGGGCTGCTGGGCTGGGGGCTCGTCCGGGTGCTCCTGATCACGACCTCGGCCAGCGGGCTGCGGCGCTGGCATCAGGTGGGGTTCCTCCTGCAGAGCCTCGCCTACTCGGCCAACGACGGGCAGAAGATGCTGGCCGTGTTCATGATCGTGTTCGGTTTCTCGGGTGCGCCGCTCCCGTACACGTCGCTGGTGGCCGTCCTCTTCGGGCTCGGCACCATGTACGGGCTCCCCAAGGCGGGCCGCACGCTGGGCCGCGAGCTCACCGCCTCCCGGCCTCCGCACGGAGTCGCGGCCGAGCTGGCCGCGGGCACGGCGGTGATCGCCTGCGCGGCCGTGGGCATGCCGGTGAGCATGACCCAGGCCATCGCCGGCGGGCTCATCGGCGCGGGCGTGGCACAGGGCAGCGGCCGCGTCCGCTGGTACGCCACCGGCAAGATCGTCGCGGCCTGGCTCCTGACGCTGCCGGCCAGCGCCCTGCTGGGCGCGGCACTCGCGGCGCTGGTGAAGGGGATCGCCGGCGTTGAACTCTCATGAAGGGACGGCGAAAGTGAAGCACTCCTCAAGGGCGGCCCGGCCCATGACGTGCCGCCCCGGCTCGACGAAGGCGGCCGGACCATGAAGCGGCTGCGGCGGATCCGCAACCTCATGACCGGCCGCATGGACAGCGCGCTCACGGAGGCCCTGCTCGGCCAGCTCCGGGCCACCAAGGAAGGCGCCTGGCTGGCGATGGCCATGATCGGGGGCGAGGTGGGCAGGACGGGCGCGCACGAGCAGATGCGCTCGATCGAGCACATCGGCGACGAGGAACGCGCCTGTCTCGTCGAGGAGCTCAGAACGGCCCTGGTCACCCCCATCGACCCGGAGGACCTGTTCCGCCTGTCACGCGCCATCGACGACGTCCTGGACTCCTTGCGGGACTTCGTCCGCGAGTCCCACCTCTACCGGGTCCCTGACCAGATCCGCTTCACTCCGCTGCTTGACCAGGTCATCGTCGGCATCGAAGCCCTGGAGAACGCGGTCCGCGACCTCGCCTCCCGCCCGTCCGCGGTGGCTCTGGACGCGCTGGAGGCGAAGAAGGTGGGCGGGTCGATCCGGCGGATGTACCAGTACGAGATCTCGCGCATCTTCTCGGGCGAGGTGACCGCGGAGGCGCTGAAAAGGCGGGAACTGGTACGCCGCCTCGAGATCGTCGGCATCGCCATCGGCGACGCCGCCGACGCCATCGCCGACGGCGCCATGAAGCGCTAGCCGAAGGCGTTGACCCCGGTCAGCTCGGCGGACAGCGCCCACAGCCGCGCGGCCTGCTCCCGGTCGATCGCATAGTCGCGCACGCCGGGCCCGGCGCCCTCCGCGGTCAGCTCGGCGATGTCGCAGTCCTCGCAGTAGACGCCGCCCATGCCCGCCAGCTGCGGCGAGGTGGCCGCCCACACCTGGGTGGCCGCGCCCTGCTCGGGAGTCTTGAACGTGGGGTCCAGGGCGTTGCCGTCCTCGTCGATCCATCCCGCGGCGACCATCTCCTCCTTGCGGAGGTGGCGCTGCAGGGGCGTGAGGATGGCGCCCGGATGCAGCGCGAACGCCCGCACCCCCGCGTCCCGGCCGAGCGCGTCGAGCTGGACGGCGAACAGGACGTTCGCGGTCTTCGCCTGGCCGTAGGCCTGCCACTTGTCGTAGCCCCGCTCGAACTGGACGTCGTCCCACCGGATGCCCGCATGCCGGTGCCCAGCGGACGAAACGGATACGACCCGTCCCTGCCCCTGGGCGACGGCCGGCCAGAGGCGGTTGACGAGCGCGTAGTGGCCCAGGTGGTTCGTGGCGAACTGCGCCTCCCAGCCCGGACCCACCCTCGTCTCCGGGCAGGCCATGATCCCGGCGCTGTCGATGACGATCTCGACGCTGCGGCCGGTGGCCAGGAAGCGCTCGGCGAACTGCCGTACGCTCTCCAGATCGGCGAGGTCGAGCTCGTCCACCTCGACCCCGCCGATGCCCCCGACCGCTTCCTCGGCGGCCTCGCGCCGGCGCGCGGGCACCACGACGCGCGCTCCGGCTCCGGCGAGCGCCCGCGTGGTCTCCAGCCCGATGCCCGAGTAGCCACCGGTGACGATCGCCAGCTTTCCTGCGAGATCGATCCCGTGGAGCACGTCGTCCGCGGTGCTCCTGGCCCCGAATCCCGACCCGATCTTGTGTTGCGGCGTTGTCATGCGACTCACGCTACGAGTTGGAGCGCACTCTAGGTCAAACGTCCCGATGGCGGGGGTGTCACAGGCCGAGGGGTTGGGCGAGGTCGGTCAGTTGGGTGAGGGCGTGGGCGAGGTCCGGGGTGTCCGGGGAGAGGGGCTGGATGACGACGTGGTCGGCCCCCGCGTCCAGGTGGTCGTGCACGCGCTTGGTGATGGCGTCGGCGTTGCCCCAGGCCACGATGGCGTCCGCGAGGCGGTTGCTGCCGCCGTCGGCGAAGTCATCGTCCGTGAAGCCCAGCGTGCGCAGGTTGTTGAGGTAGTTGGGCAGCGTCAGGTAGTAGGACATGTGGGCGCGGGCGATCTCGCGGGCCCGGGCCGGGTCGGACTCCAGGACGACCGCCTGCTCGGGGATCAGGAGGGGGCCCTGGCCGAGGATCCGGCGGGCCTGCGCGGTGTGCTCCGGCGGCACGAAGTAGCTGTGGGCGCCGTCCGCCAGGTCCCTGGACAGCTCCAGCATCTTGGGCCTCAGCGCGGCGAGGACCCTGGGAGCCGGGGTCGACGGTACGGGCAGCGTCTGGTCGGCCTGGTCCATGGCCTCCAGGTAGGTGCGCATCGCGGCCAGGGGCTTGGCGTAGTCGTGGCCGCGACCGGCTACCAGAGGGGCATGGCTGACCCCTATGCCCAGCAGGAAACGGTCGGGAAAGGCGTCGCCCAGCGCGGCCGCCCCCGCGGCCATGGCCGTGGCGTCGCGCACCCAGAGGTTGGCGATGCCGGTGCCGACCGCGATGCGCCGGGTGGCCGCCAGCAGGACGGCCGACATGACGAGCGGCTCCTTGCTGCCCTTGCCCTCATTGACCCAGAGCGAGCCGTAGCCCAGCGACTCGATCGTGGCCGCCGCCTGACGTGCCTCCTCGGCGGGGGCCTTTCCGATCATGGGATGCCACACTCCGACGCGCCCGATGTCCACGGCCGCTCCCCTCGCATAGAATGTTCGATCGAGATGGAACACTACCCGAATGTTCGATCGCAGTCGAACAGGACGCGCGGTCTGACACACACATCCCCGATCGAGGTCTCGCTGCAGGCCGCCCTCGACGCGCTGGGCGATCCGATCCGGCGCCGCATCGTGCGGGAGCTGGCGGAGGTCCCCGACTGGACGCGCGCCTGCGGCACGTTCTCCCACCTGCCGGTGGCCAAGTCCACGCTCAGCCACCACTTCTCGGTGTTACGCAACGTGGGGCTGCTGGAGCAGCGCGACGAAGGCGCCCGACGGCTCAACCGCCTGCGCCGGGAGGAGTTCGACCATCGCTTCCCGGGCTTGCTGACGCTCGTGCTGGAGGAGGAGCGACAGGGGTAACGTCTGGTCGGTGGATGCCATGGAGGGGCAAGCGGACAGCAGCGATCGACCCGCGGCCCGGGTCGTCTGCCTGGATCGCGACGGCAGGGTGCTGCTCATGCACTGGTACGACCCCGTCAGCCGCATGGACGTCTGGGAGCCGCCCGGCGGCGGGATCGACCCCGGCGAGACGGCGCTGGAGGCGGCCAGGCGGGAGCTGGGCGAGGAGACGGGGCTGCCGGGCTCGGCGGTGCAGGAGCGGTTCGTCGAGGTCGAGCGCGACTTCTCGTGGCTGGGAGTGCGGTACGTGAAGACCGAGCCGTTCTTTCTCGCCACGTTCGGGGAGTCGCGGCCGGAGGTGAATCCCGGCGAGCTCACCGAGGAGGAGCGAGAGGTCTACAGGGGGTACGCCTGGGTCGAGGAGCTGCCCGGCGACGTGGAGCCGCCCGAGCTGGCGAAGGTGATCGAGCGGCTCACGACGCGGTGAGGCGTCATCACAGGTCCAGCGTGACACCCTCGGAGGCGACCGCCAGCGTGCCGTCATAGGACTTCGCGGCGGCCGTCAGCGCGGGCCCCGGGGACGTGTCGGGCCACAGGTGGGTGAGAAGCAGGCGGGCCACGCCCGCCGCCGCCGCGGTGCGGCCCGCGTCCAGGGCGCTGGACAGGTAAGGCGCGTCCTCTTCCGGGACCCGTTCCGGATATGTCGCCTCGGCCACCAGCAGGTCCGCCCCCTCCGCCAGCGCCACCAGCTCGGGGGACGGCCCCGTGTCACCGGTGTAGGCGATCACGCGACCTCCGGCGCTCAGCCGCAGCCCGGCATTGGGCACATGGTGCGGCAGGTCGAACGCGTCCAGGCGGAACGGGCCGATCTCGTACGGCACGCCGGGCCCCAGATCGTGCGTCACGAAGCTGCCCGCCAGCATGCGCCGGTTGTCCAGCGCCAGGACGGCGTCCAGCGCGCCCGGCGGCGCGTACACCGGCAGCGCGGGAGCGGGGACGTCGGCGAGGGCGCGGGCGCGCAGCAGCGGGTTCAGGTCGGCGCAGTGGTCGGGGTGGCCGTGGGTGACCAGCACCGCGTCCACCTCGTCGGCCCGCATGCGCCCGAGGAGCCTCGGCAGGGTGGCGTAGCCGGGATCGACGAGGACGCGGAATCCTTCGGCCTCCACCACGTACCCACTGCACGCCTGCCCCGCCGCGGGCCAAGCTCCACATCCGCCCACAACAGTAAATCTCACACTAACCCCTAGACGAAGTAGGAAAAATCGGTAACCATCCCCAACCGTGCTCATGCTCACACGGTCCGAGATCGAACGGCTGCTCCCCCCGTCCGCCTACACCGACCTCATCGAACAAGCCTTCGCAGCCTACGCCCGCCACGAAACCCTCCCCAGCCGCCTGGCCCACCTCGACAGCCCGCCCGGCGAGTTCCACATCAAGGCCGCCGGGCTGCGTGACATGGTCGCCGTGAAGATCGGCGCCTGCTTCTACGACCGCCCCGCCACGCTGGGCCTGCCGAGCATCGTCGGCGTCATCGCCCTGTTCGACGGCTCGACCGGCCAGCCGGTGATGTTCCTGGAGTCGGCCACGGTCACCAGGCTGCGCACGGCGGCCGCGACCGCCGTCGCCGTACGCCACCTGGCGCTCCCCCACGCCTCCACCCTGGCCGTCCTCGGCACCGGCGCCCAGGCGGCCGCCCACATCGCGGCGATCCGCGACGTTCGCCCCATCGAACGCGTCATCGTCTGGGGCCGCGACCGGGCCAGGACCGAGCGGTTCGCGATCGAGCACCGAGCGGAGTCCGCCCGGACGGCCCACGACGCGGCGAGCCAGGCGGACGTCGTCGTCACCCTGACCCCCGCCACCACCCCGTACCTGGGCGTCGACGACGTTCGGCCGGGAGCGCTGGTCGCGGCGGTCGGCTCCGACGCGCCCACAAAGCGCGAGCTCCGCGACGACCTGCTCGCCGCCGCGGCCCTCGTCACGGACGTCACCCACCAGTGCGCGGAGGTCGGCGAGCTGCATCACCGCCCGGACACCCCGGTCAGGGCCGAGCTCGGTGAGATCGTCACGGGCCTGGCGAAGGGCCGCGAGAGCGCCCGGGAGATCGTCGTCTTCGACTCCACCGGCACCGCGATCCAGGACGCGGCCGCCGCCCAGGCCCTGTACGCGGCCGCGGTCGAGCGGGGCGAGGGAAGGCCGCTACCGCTCTGGGAGTGAGCCTGCCCTCACGCGTGCGGGCCGTCGCGGAAATGGCCCAGTTCGTCGAGCGTCGTCACCAGGAGCCCGCGCAGCAGCCGCCCGGCCACCTTCTCGTGCTCGGGCTCCACGGGCACGCCCTTGCCCACCTTCTCCGCGTACACCTCGCGCTCCCGCACGTCGGTGTACGGCAGCGCGGTCATCCCCACGGCCACCGCCACCCGGGTGCCGCCGCGGGGCAGCACGGCCACGGTGTGCGTACGCAGGCACGTCTCGTCCGGGGCGCCGTACCAGCCGCTCTTGACCCCGGCCCCGGGCGAGCGGATCGCCTCCCGCGCCCCGAACGCCTGCGACGCGCTGACCTGCCGCATCCACCCCAGGATGGTCTCCGCGACCGGGTCACCGGCGACGGCGGCCTGGGCGAGCACCGCGTACGCGGTCGCGACCTCGTGGGCGGCCACCTCGACCGAGCCGAACCGGGAGGGGTCGCCGTTGGGCGGCGACCAGGCGATGCCGGTGCGCTTGCGGAGGTCGTCGAGGATGACCCTGGGCCCGATGGACAGCCACAGGTTGAGCGTGTCGGCGTTGGAGGACACGATCACGGCGGGCTCGGCGTGCCGCCGCCACCGTTCGGCGTCGGGGATGTGGGCCGCGCTCACCCAGGCGTACAGGGGCTTGAGCAGCGAGGCGCAGCGCAGCCGCGCCAGACCCACGGTGACGCCCACCGTGCGGGCGGGCGGCCCGCCGTAGCCGCGTCTGATGCCCGCGGCCTGGACGCTGGCGCTGTGATCGAGGTCTTTGAGCAGCTCGTTGAAGCCCACGCCCCCACCGTAGACCTACGAGGCGCTCCCCCAGCGGCCTTCGTACCACTCCGTGCTCGGCGGGTCGCCCGGCAGCTCGGTGGCCCCCGGCGCGCGCAGGCCGTCGAGCGCGATGGTCAGCAGCCGCTCCTTGACGTGCGGATGCTCGCCTCCGGGCGCCGGGCGGCTGAACTGCTCCATGAGCAGCGAGATGTCCAGCGTGGTGACGTCGCCCCTGAGCACGCCGGCCTCGCGCGCCCTGGCGATCAGCCGGCCGGCGAGTTCGGCGCCCTTGCGTGCCGTGCGCCACATCTCGTCGGTGACCTCGATGGTGCCCGCGACCGGCGCGAGTGCGCCCGCCCTGAACCCCACGCACGCGCGTACGTAGGAGACCAGCCCCTCCCACGGGTCCGGCTCGGCCAGCCCGGCCTCGGCCGCCTCGACCCCGCGCTCCATGGCGATCACGCACAGGCGCTGGAGCAGCTCCTCCTTGGTGCGATAGCGCCGGTAGAGGCTGCCCATGCCCACGCCCGCCGCCTTGGCGATGGCCGACACCGGCGCGTCGAAGCCCTGCGTCGTGAACACCTCGTGAGCGGCCCGCAGCAGTCGCAGATCGTTGCGTGCGGCTTCGGCCTGCCTCCCGCGTGTGCTCATGCCGTACAGGATATTAGTATTTCCGGAGCGAATCGCTCCGATAGAGAAGGGCTCATCATGCGTGCGGTGGTCTTGAGGCGGTACGGCGGGCCGGAGGCGCTGGTCGTGGAGGAGGTGCCGGACCCGGTGGCCGGGCCCGGGCAGGTGCTCGTGGACGTGTCGGTGGCGGGCATCACGTTCGTGGAGACGCAGGTACGCGCCAACCGGGGGCCGCGGCAGGCCGAGCTGCCCGCGATCCTGGGCAACGGCGTCGCGGGGACGGTGACCGCGACCGGCGAAGGCGTCGACCCGGCGCTGATCGGCACGCCGGTCGTCAGCACGCTCGGCGGTCACGGCGGATACGCGGAGCTCGCGGTGGCGAGCGCGGACGACCTGATCCCGATCCCCGACGGCCTGTCGCCCGAGTTCGCGGTGGCGCTGCTCGCGGACGGGCGCACCGCCGTCGGCCTCGCGCGGGCCGCCGCCCCCAATCCCGGGGAGTGGGTGCTGGTCGAGGCGGCCGGCGGCGGCGTGGGAAGCCTGCTGGTGCAGCTCGCCGCGGCGGCGGGCGCGCGCGTGGTCGGCGCGGCGAGCAGCGCCGGCAAGCGCGACCTGGCGGCGAGCCTGGGCGCGGAGCTGACGGTCGACTACACCGACCCCGCCTGGACCCGCCTGGTACGGGACGCGACGGGCGGCCTCGACCTGGTCTTCGACGGGGTGGGCGGCGAGGTCGGCGCGGCGGCGCAGGAACTACTGAAGGACGGCGGCAGGTTGAGCGCGTACGGCATGGCGGGCGGTCCGATGACCACGCCGGACCCGCGCGTGACCGCGGTCACCTGGCCGCAGGCGGACCTGCGCGAGCTGGCCAGGGAGGCCCTGACGCTGGCCGCCGCCGGACGCCTGCGCCCGACCGTCGGCGCCACCTACCCCCTGGAGTCGGCCGCCGAGGCGCACGCCGCCATCGAGGCGCGCGCGGTGACCGGCAAGAGCCTGCTCGTGATCCGGCCCGTTTAGGCGCCGAACCGCGCCCACGTCACGACGAGCGCGGCAGGCACCAGCGCGACCACCCCGAGCGCTGTCACCACCTTCCACCGCCGCGCCACCCCCGGCTCCGTCACGAACGCCGCCACGGCCCCTGCCCCGGCGAAGACCGCCCCGGCCGTGACAGCGTGCGCGAGCGAGGACGTCCACGACGGCAGCGCCTCACCGGCGAGCCTGAACACCACCAGCACCCCGCCCGCCACCAGCGCCACCCGCCGGCCCGGCCGTACGTCCACCCGCTCCAGCACGAGCGCGGACCCGGCGAGCACGGCCAGCGTGATCATCACCACGACGCCGACCGCCGGGGCCAGGCACCCCCAGTCCTCGCAGCCGATGCCCGCCCAGGCCAGGCGCACGCTGGCCCACCACAGCACCCCCAGAGCGGCGCACACAGCAGCCGCCCGCCCCATTCGCCCCCGCATAACCCAATAATCCCATCGCGACAGGCGGTCGTCAGGAGAGCCGATCGGCTCGCCGCTCGTCCGCGTCGGCCTCCGCGGCGCGGCCGAGCGCACGCAGGGCGACGGCCCGGTTGGTGTACAGGTCGGGCTCGGGCTGCAGCTCGATGGCCCGGCTCAGGTCCTCGACCGCCCCCTCCAGGTCCCCGGCCGCGTACCGCAGCACCCCCCGGTTCCCCCAGGCGGCGGCGAGCCCGGGCGCGCGCTCCACCGCGCGGTCCAGCGCCTCCCCCGCCGCCGCCAGCCGCCCCGCCGCCGTCTCCAGCTGCCCCAGCACCGTGAGCAGGTGCGGGTTGCCGGGCTCCAGGACCAGCCCGGCCACGACGTCGGCCAGGGCCTCCCCGTCCCGGCCCGCGGCGGCCAGCAGCCCGGCCCGGTTGATGTACGCGTCCAGGTAGGACGGGTCCAGCTCGATCACCCGTCCCAGGTCGGCCAGCGCCTCCTCGGTCTCGCCCCGCACGGTGTGCAGCTCAGCCCGGTTGTAGTACGCCTCGGGCAGCGGCGGCCCGACCCGCATGGCCCGTTCGAAGTCGGCCAGCGCCTCCTCGTGCCGCCCGAGCTTGAACAGCAGGTTCCCCCGCTCCAGGTAGTAGTCGGGAAAGGCCGGGTCGAGCGCGATCGCGGCGGCGTAGTCCTCCATCGCCTCCTTGACGTGACCGAGCGCGGCCAGCAGCTGGGCCCGGTTGGCCAGCAGCACCATCCGGTGCAGCGGGTGCCGCTCCCGCAGCTCGCGGGCCAGCTCGATGGCCGACTCGACCAGCGACAGCGCCGCGCCCGGCCGGCCGTGCCGCAGCTCGATCAGTGCCAGGCCATTGAGGTCGAAGCCCAGCTTGAACGCCCGGTCCAAGGGCTCCGGCAGCAGGGTGGAGATGGCGATGGCCTCGTTGATCCAACGCCGGGCGCGGCCCAGGTCGCGGTGCGCGGGGTCGGGGTGGCGGGCGTCGAGCATGGCGGTGCCGTACGCGCTGGCGGCGTGCATCGCCGGATCCTGGCTGGCCGAGCGCACCCGGTCCCAGACCGCCCGGGCGTCGCCGGTGCGGCCGAGGCCGCCCAGCGCGGTCGCGGTGCGCTGCGCGAAACGCCACCAGTGCTCGCCGCCCGGCTCCGTGCGCGCCATGCCGCGCTCCCCCAGCTCGACGGCGGCGTGCAGGAAGCCGTCGCGCATGCACCGGTCCACCAGGGCCCAGAGCTCGTCGGCGCTGCGGGTGTCGGGCGGCGGGTCGGGGCCGCCGGAGTACAGCGTGATCGTGAGGAGGTCCGGCGGGATCCGCCGCATCATGACGTCCAGCAGCTCGGTGTCCGTCGGGTCGGCCTCGGCGCCGTTGCACACGGCGATCGCCTGCCCGGGGCGTACGGCGTCCATGAAGAACTCCGTGAGCCCGTTGGCCAGCCGCAGCGTACGGCGCGGCGCGGGCACGAGGATGCGCTCGTCCTCGGACAGCCCGGCGTCGACCGTGACGCGCCGGATCGGCACGAGAGGGGCGAGTTCGGGCGCGGCGGCACGGATCTCGATATCGTGCGCCGCCACCAGGTCGCCGTCCCATTCCAGAGCCTGCGGCACCAGGTGACGCAGCAGGGCGGCGGCGACAGTGTAGGGGCCGCGCGGCCGACGATGTCCGTCGATCAACGGTGTCAGCAGCCGCACGGCCCCCCATTGAGCGGGTGGTTCGCCCTGAACTCTGAGATGGGACCTTGCCTCTGTCACCCCTTGTGAAGGACGCTGGAGGTCCCCGCCAGCCTCGCGGTTCCAGGCTTGCGGACAATGATGCGCTTCATGACATACCTCTCCCACTGGGGCTATTTTCCCATTATTAGTGCACCCCGCCGAATATCAAGATTTATGGTGAATAAGTGGGAGGTTAAACCGCGAAAAGCGCCTGCCTTTTGATTGACACCTGTAACCTATTGGGACCGAAACCAACGTGGGAGGGCTTTCGTCCGAGCCTGCCCGGCCTCTTCCATCAGATCGCACAGGCACCGGCCGAGCAGGGTGACCGACCGGCAGCACCCCGGCCCCGGCAGATTCCTCGCCCGGACGATGACCGTGGCCCGCTCGATCAGCCGCTCAAGGCTGGGCTCCCCACCGCCCTTGAGCGAGCGCGTGTGCCAGGGGCACGACTCGACGTTCGCACAGGCCCCTCTGTCGAGGTACGGCGCCTGGGCGCCGCCGAGCGGCAGCGGATCCTCACGTTTGATCCTCAGGTCGGCCAGCGTTCTGGCCGCCCGTCCGGCGACGGTGAGGAGTGCCCGGTTGGCGTTGACGCGCTCTTTTCCCAGCGCGGCGGTCCTCGCGGGGAGGGCGAGCAGCATCGCGCCGGCCATCAACCCCCCGCCGACGACCATGCTCCAGCCGATCTGCTCGTGGAACCAGATCACCGAGATCGCCGCCACCCAGAGTGGCTGCGACGACATGAGGATCGCGCTCGGCACGGCCGTGACATGCGCCTGACCGTACGAGCGGGCCAGGAACCCCAGCGCGCACGACACCACGGCCAGGTGCCCCAGGATCAGCCAGTCGGACCCTCCCGACGGCAGCACGACCCCGTCGCGGACGGCGGCGACCCCGGTGAGCAGCCCGATGGTGAACAGCTGGATCACCGTCAGCGCGTACGCGTGGAAGGTCTCACCCCGCTTGGACAACTGCGCCAGCAGCAGCGTGTGGCCGGAGTAGAGGGCGGCGGCGGACAGCGTGACCCCGAGCGCGAGCACCGAGACGTCGTGATCCTCCACCCCCCTCAGCAGCGTGAACACGGTCATCCCGGCCAGCGCGAGCACCACCCCCGCCCAGATCCGCCGCGGCACTCTCACCTTGAACAGGACCAGCGCCAGGATCGGTGTGATCACCACACTGCAGCCGACCGCGAACCCCGACAGCGAGGACGGCAGGCCGTGCAGCGCGACGGCCTGACCGGCCTGACCCACCCCGAACATGACCCCGAGAACGACCCCGTTGATCCACGTCTTGCGCGGCAGCCCCCGAAGGCAGCGCGGCCTGATGGCGAGGAGGGTGAGCGCGGCGATCAGGTAGCGCTCGGCGAGCAGATCCTCCACCGGTAACCGGTGGATGAGATCTTTCATCAGCGGGAACGCCGACCCCCAAGCGGCGCTGACGAACAACAGAAGCACGGCTCCCAGGAGGGGTCGGGGAGCGGGCACGACTGCCATGGCAAAAGCATCTCACTACTATTCGCAGCCACTGATGTACAGGGAGCAGTCGGTGAGGTTCCTCTACAACTCGGTGTTAAGAGCCTCACCCGCGGGTTTGTACATCCATACCGCGGTCACCGGAACCGGCGTCGCCGCGTACTGCGGGTGACGGAAGGAAGATCGGCGGGAGAGTCACGCCGGGACCCCGGGAAAGGTCACCGGGGAAGAGGAGGAGGCGGCCCCAGGAGGGGTGAGGGTGGGGCCGTGCGCCGGAAGGCTCTCAGAGCTCGATGACCGCCGGAGGAGCCAGGCGTTTCTCGAGGTACACGACAGTGTGGCCACCGACCCGCTGTCTGGAGAGCTCGCGCCATCCCTCTCGCTCGTAGAGCGCCAGGGCGGCTTCCTGATTGAGCGTGGTGTCGCCTCTGACGCGCTCGAAGCCGAGCTCCACCGCGCGTCGTTCGAGTGCGAGCAGCATGGCCGCGCCGAAGCCGCGCCGCTGGAACTCAGGGTGCACTCTCAGCCGGCACATCTCGGCCGTGGCCGTGTCGACGGGTTTCAGTCCGCCCATCGCGACGACCCGCGAGTCCACCTCGCCGACCAGGAAGTCACCGCCGCAGCCCAGGTAGATCTCCTGGATGCGCGGGAAGTCGTCGTCGTAGTAGACGCCGTCGCCCGGCACCAGTCCCACCTCGGCGAGGGAGATCCGGTGGAGTGCGAGGATGGTGTCGAGATCGGACCACCGATAGCGCCGGATCTCCAAGTTCATGCACCGCCCCCTTTCGTTTGGACCCTCGGCCGGCGCAGTTCGGCCCTGTACTCCTCGAGTTTCGAGTTGTTCGCGTCGCGAGCCGTGATCGCCTGTTCGAGCGCCAGGGCGGGACGCATGATGAAATCGGTCATGTACTCGTCGCCGAGCATCCGCAGCGCTCTGGTGCCGATGTCCAGCGCGGAGTCGAACTCCCCGTCGATCATGCGGCACTGGGCCTGGTCGAGCCTGATCAGCGTCTGGTCGAGGATGTGGTCCTCGTACTTCTCCAGCGCCTGGTCGAGCACCACTTCGGCCTCCAGGGTCTGGCCGAGCTTGGTGAGCACGTCGCCCTGGTAGAAGTAGAGCTGCTTCTCCGTGTAGCCGAACGCCATGTCCTCCTGGTGCTCGGGCCGCATGTGGGAGAAGGCGTTCCTGGCCCTGGCCAGCGCGCGTTTCGCCTGGTCGACGATCTCCTTCTTGTTCTCGGCGCCCGAGAGCATGGCCAGCGCCCGCGCCTCGACGACCGGTGCCATGGCCTGCGCGGGGCAGGGCATGGCGCCGGCCAGGTCGCGGCTCTTCTTCGCCAGGTTGAGCGCCTCCCGGGCGTCCCCGAAGTAGAGGGGGACGAGCGACTCGCGGGCGGTGATCCACGCGCGCAGCGCGCGGTCGCCCGTCTCGTCGGCCGCGGTGCGCCCGGTCCTGAAGAAGGAGCGGGCCAGCCGGTGGTCACCGAGATTGATCATGATCATGCCGCTCAGCCCCGCCAGCTGGGCCGCCATCCGCAGAAGGCGGTCCTGTAGGTCGATGGGCTGACGGCGGGCCATCGCCTGGCGTACGGCGCTCATCTCGAGCAGCACGTCGCACAGGAGGCGCAGCGGGGCCGTCGTCGTGTACTGGCGGCCGAAGCTCTGCGTGGCCTCTTCCCACTGGTCGAGCATCGCGGCCGACACCGTGGCCGAGACGAGCGTCTCGTCCATCCGGCGCCTGATGCCCTCGCACGCGCCGAGTACCGGCCCGTCAAGCTCGGTGGCGGCGCTGGTCGCCGGATTGAGCAGGTTGAGCATGGTGCGCCGGAGGATGTTCTCGTCCTCGTCGGCCTCGGGCTCCGGGGGCGACCCGGTCTCGCGCTCCGCCTGCGCTAACGGCCGCTCGGTGCCGTCTTCCATCAGCATGGTCGGGTTGCGGTGCCCGTGGCCGCAGATGCACGGCCCGTCGAAACCGAGCTCCAGCGGCTCCACCCGATAGACCGTGCACAGATAGTGCATGTACTCGGGCCCCGGGCGCTTGAGCCCGCTCTCGTAGGCCGACAGCAGGGTCTCTCCGATGCCGGGCATCGCCTTGCGGTCACGTTCGAACAGGGCTCTGATCTGCTCGATGACGTCCGCCAGCGCGATGCCGTAGGAAAGACGGTGGGATTTGACGCGGCTGGTGCCGAACTGCGGAGTGCACTGCTCATGGATCTCGTCAGCTATCTGGGCCGAAGTGCGCCCGGCGGCCAGGCCCTTGGCTCTGATCCGCCGTGCGATCTCCGTTTCCCTGTGCTGTCTGCCGGACATCCCGGCCCCTCTCGCGCGTGTCTCGACCGGTCCACAACTGGTGACTCAGCGTAGCGTCCATGTAGCTGTGCGCCTACCCAAGAGTGTGAACCAATGTCGCCAGCTTGAAAACGCCCGGCATCAAGCCTACGGATAAGGATCGTCCTCCGAGGGACTGTTTCTTACATCCCACGAGGGAGAAGCAACTCCCCGTGACCGGGGGACCGGCGTTGCGTCCGCCGTTGACATGAGCCATGTTTGGCCCACCAGCCAGATTCCCAATGAGGAGGGGACGAAAGGTGGGGGACGACAACTTCGAGCATCTGAAGCGTCTCGTATCCGAACTCGACGCTCACGGGTTGCTCGCGAGAGTGGTCCAGACTCAGGGCGGGCGCATGTTCGCACGGGTCATCAACCCGAACGCGACGAGCCTGTCGGAGAACGTCACCTGTCGGTCGACGAGCGCATCCGACGCACCGGACTGGTGGTACTGCTGGTCCTGGGGTGAACGGATGCACAAGGCCGACGACCCGGCTGGAGCGGCCACGAAGGTCGCGCGCGTGCTGGCCGCCGTGGGCGAGTGAGAAGGCGGTGACCCGGGTGGAGCGCAGCCACCACGGCTCACCGCACCCACGGCGGCGTCAACGGAGCCGGCGGGGTGGCCGGTGCGGAGGGACTCCCGTATGCCGGAGCCCTTGGTCGCCCCGCCGGTTCCGGCCCAGGCACGGTCTCGCATGCCGTGCCTGTCCACAGCCACCCACCCGGTCTTCCGGGCGGGTGTTCGGGGGATCCCTCCCGGAACCGGCACGGGACACGCTTCCGGGTGCGCGTCCCGTTCCGAGCCGTCCGTCATCGGAGCGTCCACTCTCTCCCTCCGCGGCCCAGAGAGCAGGCGTCCCCGTCTTCCCCGGCGTGATGTGACGGCGGGCGGTCCGGTCGGCGGTATTTTGGATCGAATCGGTCCAAAGCAGCCGACCGAACCGCTTCCGGAGGGGGATCTACCCAGTGTTACTGCTGGTGACAGCGTCGCTACCACCCACTTCTCCGTCGGGTCTGTCCGACCTCGAGAAGTTGACCCAGCAAATGGCTGGGAGCTGCGAGAACGACCCGGCGGGCATTTGCTCTACCCTTGTCGGGATGTTCGACAATGCGACCTGGGCGCCCTTGGTGGCCAGTTTGATCACCATCGTCCTGATCCTGGTGCTGGCGTTCGTGCTCCGCAACGTCGCGCACCGGCTCATCACGAGAGTGGTCAACCGCGCGGCCACGGGTGGTTCGCTCACCAGCAGGTTCCGCAAGAGCGCCGTCCCCGACAGCATCGACGCGCTGCTGCACGAGCGGCGCAAGCAGCGTGCCGAGACCATGGGCTCGGTGCTCAAGCACGTCGCCTCCATCGTCATCCTCGGCACCGCGGTGCTGACCGTGCTCGACCGGCTGACGATCCCGATCGCTCCCCTGCTCACCAGCGTCGGCATCCTCGGCGTGGCCATCGGCTTCGGCGCTCAGGAGCTGGTCAAGGACTTCATCGCGGGCATGTTCATGCTGCTCGAAGACCAGTACGGCGTGGGCGACGTGATCGACGCCGGCGCCGCGGTCGGCACGGTCGAGGCTGTCACCCTGCGCGTCACCAGGCTCCGCGACGCCGACGGCCGCGTCTGGTACGTCCGCAACGGCACCATCACCCGGGTCGGCAACGAGTCGCAGGGCTGGTCGCGGGCCTACATGGACGTCCCGGTGGCCTACGACGCGGACATCACGAGCGTGCGGGTGCTCCTTGAGCACGTGGCCGAGGAGATCTGGGCCGACGGCGAGTTCCGCGAGACCAAGATCGTGGAGCAGCCGCAGGTGTTCGGCGTCGAGCAGCTGTCCGACAGCTCGCTGGTGTTCCGCATCACCGCCAAGACGCTGCCCTCGGCGCAGGCCGAGGTGTCCAGGGAACTCAGGTACCGGGTCAAGTCCGCACTCGACTCCGCCGGCATCCCCATGGTCGCCACCGCATAGGCTGAGAACGTGAGTGAGACCTCCTTCTACGACGCCGTCGGTGGCGACGAGACCTTCCGGCGCCTCGTGCACCGCTTCTACGAGGGGGTCGCAGAAGACCCGTTGCTGCGGCCGCTCTACCCGGAGTCCGATTTCGAGGGCGCGGAGGAGCGGCTGCGGGGCTTCCTGATCCAGTACTGGGGCGGGCCCAACACCTACAGCCAGCAGCGCGGCCACCCGAGGCTGCGCATGCGGCACATGCCGTTCGTGATCGGCGAGCCGGAGCGGGACGCCTGGCTGCGGCACATGCGTGACGCGGTCGACTCGCTCGACCTGCCGGAAGAGCTGGAGACCAGGCTCTGGGACTATCTGGTCTACGCGGCCCACAGCCTGGTGAACTCCCCGACATAGCGGGCATGACACGCCACATGGATATCCCCTGGTGGCGTGATGCCATCGTCTACGAGATCTACGTTCGCAGCTTCGCCGACGCCTCGGGAGACGGCGTCGGCGATCTGGCCGGGGTGCGCGAGCGCCTGCCGTACCTTCGGCGGCTGGGGGTCGACGCCATCTGGCTGACGCCTTTCTACCCCTCTCCCATGGCCGACGGCGGCTACGACGTGGCGGACTACCGGGGTGTCGATCCGCTGTTCGGCACGCTGGCCGACTTCGAGTCGCTAGTCACGCAGGCGCACGAGCACGGGTTGCGGGTGCTGGTCGACATCGTGCCCAACCACAGCTCCTCCGAGCATCCCTGGTTTCAGGCGGCGCTGCGGGGCGAGCGGCGCGACCGCTACATCTTCCGCGACAGCACCAACAACTGGCAGTCCACGTTCGGCGGACCCGCCTGGACGAAGGCGGCTGACGGGCAGTACTACCTGCATCTGTTCGCTCCCGGACAACCCGACTTCAACTGGCGCAATCCCGAGGTGCACGCCGAGTTCCTGGACATCCTGCGGTTCTGGCTGGACCGGGGCGTCGACGGGTTCCGCATCGACGTGGCCATGGGGCTCTACAAGGCCGAAGGGCTGCCCGACGTGGGCGACCAGTCGTTCAAGTCGGTCTCGCCGGTGTGGGGGCAGCCCGAGGTGCACGACGTCTACCGCGACTGGCGCCGGCTGCTGGACGGCTATCCGGGCGAGCGGATGGCCGTGGGCGAGGTCTGGACGGACAGCTCCGAGGACCTCGCCCTCTACGTGCGCCCGGACGAGCTGCATCAGAGCTTCAACTTCGCCTGGCTGCAGGCGCCGTGGTCGCCGACGGCGTTCAAGAAGGTGATCGACGACACCCTGGCCTCTGTGCCGTTCGCCACATGGGTGCTGTCCAACCACGACGTCGTACGCCACCGCACCCGCTACGGGACCGCCGACCCCGGCACGGGGCTCGCGCGGGCCAAAGCGGCGCTGCTGACGATGCTGGCCCTGCCCGGGTCCGCCTACCTCTACCAGGGCGAGGAGCTGGGGCTGCCCGAGGTGACCGACCTGCCCGACGAGGCCAGGCAGGACCCCGTCTTCTTCCAATCGAAGGGCGAGCTGCCGGGGCGCGACGGGTGCCGGGTGCCGATCCCCTGGACGGTGGACCCGCCCTCCCACGGCTTCTCCCCCGGCGGGGTGGAACCGTGGCTGCCGCAACCGGCCACGTTCGCGGAGCTGAGCGTGGAGAAGCAGGAAGGGGACGCCGGCTCGACACTGGAGTTCTACCGCCGGGCCCTGGCCTGCCGCCGTGACCTGGTCGGATCAATTCCTTATACCTTGGAGTGGCTGGACTCACCCGAGGGTGTGCTTTTCTTCACCCGTGGCCCGCTGATCTGCGCCATCAACTGCGGGCTCCAGCCAGTACGCCTGCCCGAGCACGACACCGTGCTCCTGTCGAGCGGTCCACTCAAACGGGACCTGCTACCGCCAGACACCGCGGTGTGGCTCCGGCACGAGTCATGACCTTCGCGACCGCTCACCACGAGAGGGAATGACCGACACCGCAGTGTGGCTCCGGCACGAGCCACAACCTCCCCAACCACTCACCACGAAAGCGAACGACCGACACCGCAGTGCCGCACCAGCACGAGCCACAACCCCCGACCACTCACCACGAAAGCGAACGACCGACACCGCAGTGCCGCACCACCACAAGCCCCAGCCCCCGCACCCACACACCACGAAAGGGAACGACGGACAGCGGTGTTGGTGTCGCACCGGCACGAGTCATGACCTTCGCGACCGCTCGCCGCGGAAGGGGATGACGGGCAGCGAGAGCAGCGCGCACGCCAGGCCACCCGCGAACCCCGCCCAGAACCCGGCGTGCTCGATCAGCACGCCGGCGAGCGGCGTGATGATGAGGGAGACGGTGTTCTGGATGGTGTTGTGGGTGGCCAGCACCCGACCGGCCCAGGCGGGTCCGGCCAGCTCGCCGGCGGCGAGGTAGGCGAGCCCGTTGCCGGCCACGGTCATCACCGCGGCCAGGGCGAGCATGGCGGGCCCGAACGAGCCGCCGGTGAGCGTGCCGGCGACCAGCAGCGCCAGCACGCCGAGGGTGGCGATGGTGATCAATAACAGGGGCCGCATGCGCAGGCCGGTCCTGTCGGACCAGCGTCCGGCCGCGATGCGCACCGCCGCCCCGCCGATCGCCGCCACCCCGAACAACTGCCCGGCCGCCACGCTGTCCCAGCCGTACAGGTGCACCAGGCAGGTCACGCCGTACGTGCTGACCACCATCTGGGGCACCACGTGCAGGGCGCTGGTGGCGTGCACCCGCCACAGCGCGGGCTGCCGGTACGGCGTGCCCACCGGCGCGGTGTCCGGCCCGGAGATCGTACGCGGCGGCTCGGCCAGGAAGAGCGCGGCCAGCACGGCGGCCAGCAGGCTGACGGCGGCGCAGACGGTGAGCACGCCGGTCAGGCCGTGTGCCCGCGCGACCGGCGGGAGGACGAAGGCGCCGATGGCCATGCCTAGGGTGAAGGAGACCTGGCGCACGCCCATGGCGACGCCGCGCTCGGGCGGCTCGAACCAGCGCAACACGATCCGTCCGCCGCCGACCAGCGCGGCCGAGCCCGCCGCGCCCGCAAGGGCCAGCAGCGCGACCACCGCCCAGGTCTGGTCGACGAACGCGACCGCGGCGAACAGCAGCCCCGCCAGGCCCACGCCCGTACCCAGGACCACTCGTTCGCCGTGCCGGTCGGCCAGCGCGCCCCAGGCGACCAGGGCGAACAGGATGCCGATGGCCGGGGCGTTCGCGATGATCCCCGCGACCGGCAACGAAACTTCGAAATGTCGCTGTATTTCGGGCAGGATCAGGGGCAGGCCGCCGAGTCCTAAGGTGACGCTGGTGTGCGCGTTGACGCCCAGCGCCAGCATCAGCCACCGTTTCACGAGAAGCGTTTGAGGTAGGCCAGTTCGCTCTCGGTGAGCCTGCGCGGTGCCGCCCGCTCGACGTCGTAGGCCGCGAGGACCGAGGTGGCGGTGACGTACACGTCGGTGTCGTCGCGGATCTCGTACTTAATCGTGAACCGCACCGACCTGATCTCGGTCACCCACGTCTCGACCCGCACCGGCTCGGCGCGGAAGCCGAGCGGACGGCGGTAGTCGATCTCGTGGCGGGTCACCACCAGGCCCTTGAACGGCTCCTCGCCCGCGTTGTACGGATCGATGTGGAACATGCCGAACCGGGCGTCCTCGAGATAGTCGAGGAAGCGCACGTTGTTCACGTGATCCTGGGAGTCGATATCGGCAAATCTCACCGTTCGGAGGTATACGTGCCGCTGGGCTTGGGAGCGTTCAACCACGTCCGCCACCGTACCCGCCCGGGTCAGATGTCCTCGCGCCAGGTCTGTTTCTCATAGCCGGAGGTACGCCATGAGCGGGCTGGTCGAAGGCCACGTGGTGATCGTCACGGGGGCGGGCAGGAGGATCGGGCGCGGGCACGCGCGCGATTTCACCAGGCAAGGAGCCAAGGCGCCGGTCAACGACCCAGGCGCGAAGGTCTACAGCACCGGCACCTCCACGGCCGCGGTGGCCGCACCCAAGGTGGCCGCGGAAGCCGACAACACCGACACCTCAGCAACCGCGCCCAAGGCGGCCACATCCGAAATGGTCGCAGAAGCCGACAACACCGACACCTCCACGACCACGCCCAAGGCGGCCGCATCCAAGGCCGCCACACCCGAGGCGGCCGCAGAAGCCGACAACACCGACACCTCCACGACCACGCCCAAGGCGGCCACACCCGAGGCGGCCACACCCGAGGCCGCCACACCCGAGGCGGCCGCAGAAGCCGACAACACCGACACCTCAGCGGCCGCCGCCGAGGTGGTCGCGGAGTTCGAGGCCATGGGCGCCGAGGCAGTCGTCAACCGCGAGGACGTCTCCGACTTCGACGGCGCGCAGCGGCTGGTGCAAGCCGCCATCGACCGCTTCGGCGGCCTGGACGTGCTGGCCGACAACGCGGGCATCCTGCGGGCCCGGATGCTGGTCAACATGACCGCCGACGAGTGGGACGACGTGGTCAGGGTGCACCTGCGCGGCACGTTGGTGGAGGTGCCGTTCAGGACGACCAAGTACGACGGGACCGTTGACCCGGGACCACCGCCACACCACCATCCTCCCACCCTGACCACACCGCCATGCGGTCGCGAGGCAGCGTCACCAACCCAAACCGGCCCCGACCTCACTCCAGGCAACCGCCCACCCCAGCAGATCTCGATTACTCAGCGTAACAATCGCCCAACCTACCCACTGCCGGATCCACTCAGTCCCCGGCCGGCCCGGTGTCCGATATCCCCGCCACCCAGCGCACCCGTCCGGTCGGAGAGCCACCCGGCACACCCCGGTCAGCCCTCTTCGAGGACCTTGAGGGGGTCGAGGCGGCGGATCAGGGTCATCGCAGCCTCGATGACTTCCTGCGCCTCCTCCTCCGTGTCCGAGGTGGCGACCTCCCGGGCCGCCTCTCCGATGATGCTGGTCAGCACGGCCACGGTGAACCGATCGAGCGGATCGCCTCCAGCCCCCAGCAGTACCGCGTTCTGGCGTACCCACTCCCGCCCCCGCGTACGGCGGATCAGCTCGAATCCCGGCGGCCCGTCCCCGTCGATGAAGAGCCGCACCAGATCACGCCGATCCCAGGCCCCGGCGAGGTAAGCACGAGCCCCGGCGATCAGCAGCTCGACGGGATCATCGACGCCCGCCTTCTTGGCCTTGGCCACGCTGGCGGCCGACGCCTCCTCGTGCGCCGCCTGATGGTCCTCGTACAGGGCCAGGAACAGCTCGGTCTTGCCCCCGAAGTGGTGATAGAGGCTGCCGACGCTGGAACCGGCGCGGGCGACCACCTCGGAGACGCTGGCTTCGGCGAAGCCGTGCTCGCCGAAGACCTCGCGAGCCGCCTGCAGCATGGTTTTGCGGGTCTGAGCCGTACGACTCCACTCCCACGAGGACTTACGTGCCACGCAGCAGAGTATAACCAGCTAATTCTAGAATCCAATTCCACCACAGGCGAGCCGGTAGGCCTGGAGGCGGTGGCCCGAGGTCATGGCCTGATCAGCGCGAGATCATTTGAGGGACAGTAAGAATGGGCGACGGGCGGCTGCCCATTCTTCTGCCGTGTGCGACTATTCCACCTCGACCGCCAACTCGTAGATCTCCGTCGTGGGATGCCCGGCCTCTTCGTGTACGCGCAGCACCGCCTCCTTGGACGGCCCCGACGACAGGCAGAACACCTTGCCCGACTCGGGGTCCAGCCAGGCGCGCTCGAAGTGCACACCCTCGGACTCCTCTATCGCCAGGTCGCGCTCATGTGCCGCACGCAACTGCTCCTCCGTGACACCCACGAACCCGCTGTGCACGTCCATGAACTTCGCCATCGCGTCCCCTCCTCCTGCACCATCCGGTACGTCGTGTGCCTTCTGAGGAAAAGGCGTTCCATCGTGTGCCACCCCGTGCCACCGCCACCCAACCAAACCCGCAGTCAGTAGCTGAGCCCGCGCATCCGTCCAGGGCTCCAGCTGCCGCCATCCGCCCAGGGCTCCCGCTGCCGCCATCCGACGATGGTGGCACGCGACAGCAGCCCCCTCCGAGAACGCCCACAGTCACCCGGCAACCAGCCCCGTCACCCATGACCGCCCGCGGTCACACTCGGCGTCGGCCGGGTTGCCGCCATGGACGATTACGACCATCCCAGGGTCGACCCGCGCCGGTGCATCACGACGGCCGACCGCTGACCGACGCAGACCCGCCCACCGCCCTGAACGACCGCCATCGCTCCTGACATCAGCCCACCACCATGGACGATCGTGACCGCCTCACCACACAGATGACCGCCTCACCACACAGATGACCGCCATCGTCCACCACCACCGATGACTGCCATCACCCACCACCACGGACGATCGCGAGCGTCCCAACACCGCGCGAGCGTCCCAACACCATGGACGCCCCCTCACCCACCACCATGGACGACAGCGATCATCCCAAGCGTTGGCTTCAGCACCACCTCAAAGGGCCAGCAGGTCCTCCTTCCTTGAGCGGACTCGATAAGCGACGCGAGGCCCGCGACCTGCCCACTGCCCGCGCCCCACAGGACGACGGGCACGGTCAAGGCGTACGGCGCCGCTCCTACCCGCGCCCTGCCCGTCAGGAGCCGAGATCGCATCGCACCGAAGCGGGAAAGCCCTCTCGTTACCTGCCACAGCCCCACCGGATTCTCCTCGCCCCGCTCCCCGCGGAATTCCAAGGCGTCAAGGGCTGGGTACGCCGTTGCCGTTCCGCCCCCGGCCGGCCAGCACCTCCTCAAGCGTCGGCCGGACGTCGCCCGGCTCGCGTCGACCAGGCTGGGCCAGTTGGATCAGGACGCCGTGAGCCTCCTTAGGGTGCAGGAAGACCTCGCGCCAGCGAGGGTCCGCCTGGTTGAGGCCGTGCAGGCGGTAGCCGCGGGCGGTCAAGAGGGTCACGGCGGCCGCCAGGTCGTCGACGTGGAAGTTCAGGTGGTGGACGCCACCCCGCCCCCTGGTGAGCTCGAAGAAGCTGTCGAAGAACGTCGATCCGGCCAACGGCTCCATGAGCTCGACCTTGCCGCCGTTCGCATAAGTGAGCTGTAACGTGCGGTAACCGGCGATCCGGTTGTCGCCGCCGCCGCCCAGGTGCCGGCCGCCGAGCAGGTCGCGGTAGATCGGCAACAGGTCCCTGATCCGGGGAGCGGCCACGGCCGTGTGGTCGAAGGAGACTTCGAGGCCGTCGAGTTCAAGATCCAAGACACGACTCCTTACTCCAGGCGATCCTAGAATTTGATTCTAGTCAGGGATGAACATCTCACCCTTGACGACAGGCACAGTGAGGGGCAACATCACAGAAACGAATTCTAGAGCAATCTTCTAGAACGCTTGACGGGGGTCCAGCCCACAGAAAGGCAAGCCATGAGGCTGTCCTACGTCCGCGAGCTCGACGAGTACCCGACCGGCGCCCGCCGCATGAAGATCCTCACGATGGCCGTGCTGGCCATCCTCATCGGCTCCTACGAAGGGCAGATCGCACCCGTCGTACCTCTCCTCCTCAAAGATCTTCAGATGTCGCTGGCCACGTACGGCGCCGTGTCAGGCGCCGCGGCGGTGGCCGGGGCGATCGCCTCCATCCTGGGCGGCAGGCTCACCGACCGGCTCGGCCGGGTGCGCCTGCTCATCCCGCTCATGGGCCTGACGGCCGTGTGCTGTTTCGCCATGACACTCGTGCACAACCCGCGCGACCTGCTGATCGCCAGGATCGTGCTGGCATTCGTAGACGGTGTGGCCATGGCCAGCACCGCACCGCTGATCAGGGACTTCTCACCGCGCCTAGGGCGGGCTCAGGCGTTCGGCTTCTGGACGTGGGGACCCGTCGGCGCGAACTTCCTGGCCGCGGCCATCGCAGGCTGGACTCTGCCGATCTTCAACGATTCGTGGCGCTCGCAGTTCGTCATCATGGGGTGCTTCTCGCTCGTCATTTCGGCGGTCATCGCACTCAACATCGCGGACCTGTCTCCCGAGCTGCGGGCCCGGATCCAGCACACCGAGCAGGCGGCGGCTCAGGTCGTGGATCTCGGACGGCCGGCGCGCGTGCGCTCGCTCTTCGCCAGGCGGAACATCTGGGCGCACGTCATCGGCATCTCGCTGTGGCTGGTGCTCTACATCACGCTGTCGCTCTTCGGGCAGACGATGCTGGTCGATGCGCTCGGTATCAGCAGTGCTCAGGCTTCGACGATCATGGCGGCGTTCTGGAGTCTCAATCTGCTCACGCTGATCGTAACAGGGCGCCTGTCCGACCGGACCCAGCTGCGCAAGCCGTTCTCCCTCGGCGGAACCATCGCGGCCGTCCTCGTCACCGCCTACCTCGCCGTCTCCCTGGGCCAGGAAGGCGTCTCGACCGGCACGCTCATGGTGGTCGGCGCGCTGCTCGGCGGCTCGCTCGGTGTGGCGTTCGCACCCTGGATGGCCAACTATTCGGAGGACGCCGAGGACGTCGACCCGCGGCTGCAGGGCACGGCGTGGGGGCTGTTCGGGTTCCTGACCAAGGCCATCGCGGTGGTCGGATTGCTGGCCATCCCGCGAGTCGTCGCGGCAACGGACTGGCAGACGTGGCTGTTCGTGGCGCTGGGCTGTCTTGTCCTGTTCATCCCTGCGATCGTCATGTTCAACGGGCCGTGGCGCCGCCCCGCCCGTACGCCTGTCACAGTCGCCCTCGGGGAGGCCGAAGGATGAGCGAGCTGTCCGACGTCGCCGACTCCGACCTGCGTGGGATCCGTCACCTCGACATCGACGACGTGCTCGCGTACGTGCACCGCGACCTCAAGCGGCTGCCCGACTACACCGAGCTGTACAAGCGTTACCTGCGCCAGCGCTGGGACGTCTACGAGCTGGACTTCTCCCAGGACATCGTCGACTGGCGCGAACGCATGTCACAGGAGGAACGGGACGCGTTCGTCGGGATCTCCGCCGGGTTCCACCATGGGGAGCGGCAGGTGGAGGTGGAGCTGCCGGTGTTCATGCTGGGCGGCTCCGAGGAGTCAAAGATCTACATGTCCAGCCAGATCGAGGACGAGGCCCGGCACACGGTGTTCTTCGATCGTTTCTACCGCGAAGTGGTCGGCATGCCGGGCGACTCGGTGCAGGATGTGCTGGACGCGTCGTTCGAACACGTGTCGGAGACGTTCGTAGGGCCGTTCGGTCTGCTCGCCTACCAGGCCGACGAACTGCGGAAAGACCCCGAAGACCCCGCCGCCCGGGTGCGCTACGGCACGACGTACTTCCTGTGGATCGAGGGCGTGCTGGCCCTGTCCGTCATGAAGATCACGCTCACGTACTGCCGGGAGCGGGGGTTCCTGCCCGGCTACTACACCGGCTTCACGGCCACGTGCCGGGACGAGGCCAGGCACGTGCAGTTCGGGATGCGGTTCCTGCGCGACTCGGTGCAGGAGGATCCGCGGCTGCTGCTCCAGATCCACGAGACGCTCCGTACGATCCTCGCGATCAACGGCGCCACCAGCCGCAGGCTCGCCCTCGAGTCTCTGGGCTGGTCGCCGGAGGAGGTCAGGCGCCTCATGATCCGCCAACTCCACATGAAGCTGGTGGACGTGGGCATCGCACTCCCTCCGGACATCCAGGACATGGTCGCCCGCATCGAACCAGAGCTCGCCGGAGGCTGACGCATGCGCTTCTTCACCCCGGAATGGGCCGAAGCCGTCCGCGCCGCCGTGGACACGGGACCTCCCCAGGAGGGCAAGCTGCCGGCGTACTGGAGCTGGATCGACCGTGCCCGCGTCGGCTACACCGCCACGTGGGCGCTGGGCGTCCGCGAGACAGGGGCGTACCTGGTCCTGACCTGGAAAGACGGCAAGTGCGCCGAAGCGGCGATCACCTCCGACCCTGCGGACGCCGACTATGTGCTGGCGGCCGGGGAGTCGACGTGGCGGGAGCTGCGGGAGAGAGCCGATCCCGGACGGGTGGTGATGTATCGGGGGTTACGCTTGGAACGCGGGGACGTGCTGGCGTTCTTCCGGGTCATCTACTTCTTCGTGGAGTCTCTCGCCGCCCTGTCCCACGTCCCCGTCGAGCTCTGAACGAACGCTGCGACCGACCCGCGCCGCCCGGCGTCCGTCACGTCGCCAGGCACCCGTCCACCACCGGGCCGGGCACCCGTATGCCACCCGACCACCCGACGGTCCCGGCCCCCGTACACCACCCGAACGGCGACCGGCTTTGTGCGGCAGGCGACGTCACCTGCGCCCCGCCGTACACGGTGGAAGTTCCCTCCGGAACGGCGGAGCGCGTGCGGATCAGATCAGTCGCGGTGGAGCTTCCGGTACGTGACGCGGTGCGGACGGGCCGCGTCGGCGCCCAGTCGCTCGATCTTGTTCTTCTCGTAGTCGGCGAAGTTGCCCTCGAACCAGAACCAGTTCGAACCTTCTTCCCACGCCAGGATGTGGGTGGCGATGCGGTCGAGGAACCACCGGTCGTGCGAGGTGATCACCGCGCAGCCCGGGAAGTCGAGCAGCGCGTTCTCCAGCGACGACAGCGTCTCCGTGTCGAGGTCGTTGGTGGGCTCGTCGAGCAGCAGCACGTTGCCGCCCTGCTTGAGGGTGAGCGCCAGGTTGAGCCGGTTGCGCTCGCCTCCCGACAGCACCCCCGCCTTCTTCTGCTGGTCGGGCCCCTTGAACCCGAACGCCGCGATGTACGCCCTGGACGGCATCTCCACGTTGCCGACCTTGATGTGGTCGAGCCCGTCGGAGACGACCTCCCAGACGTTCTTGTTCGGGTCGATGCCGCCGCGGCTCTGGTCCGCGTACGAGATCTTGACCGTCTCACCGACGATGATCGAACCGGTATCAGGCGTCTCGCTACCGGTGATCATGCGGAACAGCGTGGTCTTGCCGACGCCGTTGGGGCCGATGATGCCGACGATGCCGTTACGCGGCAGGTCGAACGTCAGCCCCTCCATCAGCAGCCGATCGCCGAAGCCCTTCGCCAGCTCGTCGGACTTGATCACCGTGGTGCCCAGGCGCGGGCCCGGCGGGATCTGGATCTCGTCGAAGTCGAGCTTGCGGAACTTGTCCGCCTCAGCCGCCATCTCCTCGTACCGCTGGAGTCGGGCCTTGCTCTTGGTCTGGCGGGCCTTCGGGTTGGACCGAACCCACTCGAGCTCGTCCTCCAGGCGCTTCTTCCGCTTGACGTCCTTCTGCCCCTCGACCTTGAGGCGCTGCGCCTTGGCCTCCAGGTAGGTGGAGTAGTTGCCCTCGTACGCGTACGCCCGGCCGCGGTCGAGCTCCAGGATCCAGCCCGCCACGTTGTCGAGGAAGTAGCGGTCGTGGGTGACGGCCAGCACCGTGCCGGCGTACTTCTCCAGGTGCTGCTCCAGCCACTGCACACTCTCGGCGTCGAGGTGGTTGGTGGGCTCGTCGAGCAGCAGCAGGTCGGGGGCCTCGAGGAGCAGCTTGCACAGCGCTACCCGGCGACGCTCACCACCGGACAGCTTCGTCACCTCGGCGTCGGGCGGCGGGCAGCGCAGCGCGTCCATGGCCTGCTCGAGCTGACTGTCGAGGTCCCACGCGTTGCGGTGCTCGAGCTGGTCCTGAAGCTTGCCCATCTCCTCCAGCAACTCGTCGCTGTAGTCGGTGGCCATCTGCTCGGCGATCTCGTTGTAGCGCTGGAGCATCGCCATCGTCTCGGCGACGCCCTCCTGCACATTGCCGAGGACGGTCTTCTCCTCGTTGAGCGGCGGCTCCTGCTGGAGCATGCCGACCGTGAAGCCCGGCATCAGCCTGGCCTCTCCGTTGGACGGCTGCTCCAGGCCGGCCATCATCCGGAGCAGCGTCGACTTTCCGGTGCCGTTCGGGCCGAGAACACCGATCTTGGCTCCGGGCAGGAACGACAGCGTGACGTCGTCAAGGACAACCTTGTCGCCGTGCGCCTTGCGCACGCGCTGCAGCGTATAGATGTACTCCGGCATGCCCTCTAGCTTAGGGGCTCTCCACCCAGGCTTCCGCCGCTCCTCCCGGTAAGGCCCGAAAGACCAGGCAGCACCCACACATCCACCGCAAGACCCCACCCCGACGTACACACAAAGACAGCACCAAGGCCGAGAACCCCTGCGGATACCGCGCCCTGCCCCGCCCACAACTACACCTGAGGCACGCGCACAACACCCCCTCGGGCACCCAGAACGCCGCCCTGGGCACGGGCTAGCGGGCGCGGACACTGTTTGAACACCAGGCTCGACCGCGAACAGCTCCTCAACACGGGACGACGGCGACAGTCGGCGCTCGAACAACAACGCATTCACGCGGCCAACCCGCCTGGTCGCCCAGGCGGATCGTCCAGTGGACACCGCGCTCGCCAGACACGGCCATCGGCGACGGACAGTGCATCGAGCTCTGGGCACTATCGCACGCAAAACCGGCATCCCTAACCAGGGCCGGCGGCGCTCAGGAGGTCAGGAGGTGTGATCGTCGCTGGGGAGGGAGCGTGGAGGAGGTGGTGATTGGACGACAGGAATGCAGACACGGTCCCGGCCTAGCTCCTTCGCCCGGTAAAGCGCCAGGTCGGCGGCCGCCAGCAGGTCGATCAGGTCGTCTCCGTGCACGCTCATCAACGCGACCCCCGCCGAAATGGTCACCCTGACGAGGGCGTCGTCGACGGGGATGGCCATGTGGCCGATTCGGGTACGGAGGCGTTCGGCCACCTGGCGGGCCTCGTGGATGTCAGCGCCAGGCAGGAGGACGACGAACTCCTCGCCCCCGAACCGACCCACAACGTCGTAGTCCCGCAGCTGACTGCGCAACGTGGACGCCACCCCCACCAGCACCTGATCGCCTACCAGGTGTCCGTAGGCGTCGTTGACGCGCTTGAAGTGATCGATGTCGATGATCAGGAGGGCCAGCGTTTCCCCTGTACGGCGGGCCCTGACGATTTCGGTGTCGGCCTCGCGCTGCCAGGCCGCGGCGTTCAGCAAACCTGTCTTGGCGTCCGTACGAGCTGCGGCTTGGAGCTGGGCATGGAGGAGGCTGCGCTGCAACAGCACCACCGGCGGGAGCGTCAGGATCAGCAGGGCCAGGTTGAGTCCGCAGCAGATCGAAACCGTCACGCCCAGGCAGAGCTCGACGATGTCCAGCAGCACGCTCTCCCTGTCCCACAGGACCTCCCGCCACGGCATGTCGGGGTCTGCGGTGTGGGCGGCTATGGCGATGAGGGCGATGTTGAGCAGGGAGAACAGCACAGCCGCCCCGACCGCGCAAAGGATCGGCGGGCCGCTCCCGAGCGACAGCACCCACGGGTCCTCGATCACCCAGTGGAACGCGACGGACGCCGCGCACCCGGCCAGACCGATGGCGGCCGCGCTGAACACCCGCCGGTAGAGGACGGTCGCCCGGACGCGTACCTGAAGCAGAATCTGCAGGACGATCGGCGCGAAAATGGCGTAAAGCGGCGGCAGCAGCAGCGCAACCGGCAGCCACCAGGCCGACAGCAGGTCTCGCGAGACGCCGGCGGGCATGCCCAGCCGCCTACTGGCCTCGATGCAGACCGCACCGCAAGCCATGAGGGCACCGAACGTGGCCAGGTCCCACCATTGGAAGACGGTGGTCACCGCGAACACCATGATCGCGGCAAAGTCGAGAGCGACGATCGCACACAAATAGATCACGAGCGGGCGACGTTGCCCGAGCAACGGCCAGCGGCCGGCCAATGTTGACACACCGTCGCGAGACCCGATCGAGGCGTGACTGGTCGCCGCCATCTCATCTCCTCCCTGACTAACGATGTGTAACACAATAATTGCGGAGTGTGCGATGTGCGATGGGAACGGATACGTTGGCAATGACTACACACACCTGCTCATGCCGCGAGTGGGTCGTGTTGGGACAGCCGTGCCGAAAGGAGCAGCCATGGTGCAGGGCGTGACCTGGACCTGACAGATGCTCTAGCCATCTGCCGCGGACAACACACCATCGGCCGCCCTCGGGGGTGCCAGTCAACGGGAGCCACGGCCGGTGCCCCCTCCCCCCTCCTTCCCCTCCACCACCGCCTTCACCTGCTTCCTCTTCGCTCGTCCGCCTCTCCATCGCCCTTCCGCGTTACGACTCTCGCCCTGAGAACCCCGTCCTGCTTTCTCCGGTCGCGGCCATGGCTAGTGCCGGGAACCCGTCCTCCTCTGCCTGCTGCCGTGACAGCTCACTCGCGAGGGTTTTCTTTCTGTCGCTTGCCACCGCGGCTCCGCTCACGCGAGATCGCCTCTGTCGCAGCAGTTCCACCCACGAGGACGTCCCCTTTCCGCCCGTCGCAGCTCACGCGGGAAGGGTTCCCCTCTACGGCTTCTGCCGCCACAACCCCACCCGCCGGGGTTTCCCTTGCCGCGGCTGCGCTCACGAAGACCTCACCGTCTGTGGTTGCTGCTGTGTGGCTCACTCTCCGGGAGTTGCTCGTCTTCAGTTTTTCGAGTTGCGCCAACCCTTCGAAAAGCCTCCTCTTCTGTCGCCTCTGGGCTGGTCCCTCGATGCCGTCCGTTCAAGGGGTTTCTTCCCCTCCTGCGCATGGGCTCGATGTCGCTGGTGCTGCGTTTTGCGGGCCTACCGCTTGGCATCCGGACGTGCGTTGGCGCCCGGTCTTTGGGGTGAGGGGCACCGGTTGGCCGATCGGTGCCCCTTCGCGTGCTCTTACGCCGCTGCTCGTTCCTCCAGCAAGGGCTCTTCGGCATCGTCGTCTTCCTCGCCGACGCCCGCCTTGCTCGTTGTCTCGTCGGTCTCGGGGCCAAGGAAGCGGACCGTGTGGTCTCCCGTGCTCAGGGTGTGCCTCTTGCTGTTCTCCTCCTCTGCGGAGCGCATGGTGTTGTCCTCACCTTCTGAGGAGACTGCGGTGCTGCCGGCTTCTCCTGAGAGCAGGGTGTCGGCCTCGGATGTCAGGGTGTGTGCGGCGTCGTCCAAGCCTGAGTCTTGGTCGGTGCTCAGGGTGTGGAAGGGGTTGGGTTCGGGGGTGGAGGCGGAGCGGGGGAGGCTTCGGAGGCTGCGGGTGCCCATGGCCCAGTCGCGGGTCTCCTCGTCCAGGCGGTCGCGCATCTCCTTGCTCATCGAGGTGATTCCGGCACGGTCCGGCTTGGTGAAGGCGCCGGTGCCCCAGCGCAGGTCGTGCCCGACCGCGTTGGCCTCTATCTCGGGGACGAAGCGGCGATCACCCTCCGGGCCGAACTCGCGGATGCGCAGCTTGCCGGAGACCACCACAGGGTGTCCTGCCCGGACGGAGGAGGCGACGTTGTCGCCCAAGGTGCGCCAGCAGCGGACTGTAAAGCACACCCTGTCGCCGTCCATCCATTGCCCCGCCTTCTTGTCGAAGTAGCGGTGTGAGGAGAACACCTTCAGCGAGGTGACCCTGCTGCCGTCATCAAAGCTGTACTGCCTCGGCTCTGCTGCGACGTTGCCGGTGAGCGTGATGTAGATGTCGTTCATCCCATGCCTCCCATGCGGCGGGCAGGCTGCCCGCGATCTGGGATCAGGGTGCCGAGGGAAGGCTTGGTCCCGAGCTCTGGAACGCGGTTCTGTGGATGGGCGGGACCGTCTTGGTGAGCCTGTGGATGAGGGGGCTGTCGGTGGTGAAGCCCCTGTCCGGGAAAGGCGCGTTCCGCGAGGGAGGCTGTAGGTGGAGATCCGCCGGGGGGCGAGAGCTGCTTGCGGTGGAGAAGCCAGCCGCGAGGGCTGCTTGGGGCTGCCAGCGCAAAGTGCGGGGCACGCGAGGGGCTACTCTGCGCTGTCGCTGCGGGCGTCTGCGCGGGCGCAGGGTTATGGCCCTGGCGGTGCGTGGTGTACGGCTGTACGGGTGTACGGCTGTACGGGTGTGAGGGGTGCGGGGCAGGTGGCGTGGCTGAAGACGGGAGGCTTCCGGCCCGCGCGAAGACCGAAGGCCCACGCGAAGGCCGTGAAGCGCACGCAAAGGCCATAAAGCTCACGCGAAGGCTGTAAGGGCCGCTGGCGAGGTTCAGGCACTGGGTGCCAGGCACATCAGAGCAGCGATCCCGGTATGCGAGGTTCCGGCTGCCTTTGGCTCGTGTCGTCTCGCGACCCGGCCGCCAGATCCACCGCTCTTGTGGGCATGGGCCGTGGCTTGCGGGCGCATCGGGCCGTGGCTTGCGGGCGCAAATGATCGTAGGGCGCAGGCACGTCCGGCCGCAGCACGCGAGCGCCAAGGGCAGGGCCGTGGCTCGCGGGAATCCACTCACATCATGCGGCGGGCGGGCATGGGCTGGTAGGGGGCACGGAAGGAAGCAGGTCGGGGCCTGGGTGGGCCGGTGGGAGGGGGCAGAGGGAATAGGTCGCGCAGGGCCGTGCAGAAGGCGTGGTGGCAGGTCGGGTACGGGTCGAGCCCGCGTAGGTCGACGGGAGGGTCAGGGGGACAGGTCGCGAAGGGCCGTGCAGAAGGCGTGGTGGCAGGTCGGGTACGGGTCCGGGCCCGCGTGGGTCGGTGGGAGGGTCAGGGGGACAGGTCGCGTAGGGCTGTGTAGAAGGCGTGGTGGCGGGTCAGTTCGCGTTCGACCGGCTCCACGACCATCGTGGTCGACACGGCGGCCACGCGGCGGCGCATCTCCCGTTCCAGGCGCTCGCGCTCCCGCGAAGCCCCCAGTTCAACGAAGTTGCGGGAGGCGATGCCGGACAGCGCTCCCAAGCCCAGTACGGACGCCATCATCAGCCCCACCCACGGCAGTGTCGCGCTGTCGCCCAGCAGTTCCAAGGCCGGAGGAAGCTGTCCCGGCATCAGGAGGCCCGCGGCCAGCCAGGCCAGGCCGGCGACGAAGGCCACCACCAGGACGTACTGCCATATCTTGAGCGCGCGCCACCATCCGGGTACGCGGTCGAGCTGCGGTGCGACCTCCGTGAGGTCCTCGGTGAGGGCCTGCGGGAGCTGGCTGGAGCGGGAGCGGGCGGCCTGGTGGACCGCGGTGCGCCACACCGGGTGCATCCCCCCCGACAGCCCGTCGGCGAGTGCCTGTACGGCGTTGGCGACCTCGGCCGACTGCGCGCTCACCGAGCCAGTCGTGATGCCGCGGATCTCCTCCCCAAGGTCCTGAAGGCGCAGGCTCTTGAGCGGGTCCGAGCGGAACTTCGAGAACCACCGCGGGTACGGCCAGCCCACCCAGTGGCTCGACCGCTCGGCGTAGACGTTCTCCATGGCCTCGCCCACGGCCGGTACGCCCACCGCGTCGCACAGCGCGTCCGTGAGCCCCATCCGGCGGGCCTCGTCGACCGAGGACGGCGCCGACAGGGCCTCGCCCAGCGGCATGGCCTTGCTGAGGCGCTGCTCCAGCCGGTGCAGGTCGGCTTCCAGCTTCTGGATGGCGGCGCGCCGGCGGGCCACCGCGGTCGCGATGACGCTCCTGAGGCTCTCGATGCCGCGGCCCGTGACCGCGGAGGTGGGTACGACGCTGGGATGCTCGACGCCCTCGCGGCGCAGCAGGTCGTTGAGGTCGATGACCAGCTCGGCCAGCTCTTCCTTGGTGAGCCTGTCGGCCTGGTTGAGCGCGAACACGGTCACCGCCTCATGCCCCGCCAGCTCCGTCACGTAGCGGCGGTGCGTGGACGCGTCGGCGTACTTCTGCGGGTCGAGCACCCACACCACCAGGTCGGCCAGGCCGATGAGCCGGTCGGCCTCGGTGTCGGTGAGGGCCCTGATCGAGTCGTGGTCGGGCAGGTCGAGCAGGATCAGCCCGTGGAGCTGGCTGTCGCCCTTGTCGAGCGCGCTGGCCCGGGAGAAGCGGTGCCGCCACTGGATCTGCAGCCAGTCGAGCAGCGGGCCCGCGCCCTCCAGCCCCCACACGCAGGCGTGCGTACGGGCGGTGGTCGGCCGGCGGACGCCGGTGGGCGACAGCTCCAGCCCCGAGATGGCGTTGAACAGCGACGACTTGCCGCTGCCCGTGCCGCCGGCCAGCGCGACGACGGTGTGCTCGGAGGACAGCTTGAGCCGGTCCCCGGCCTGCGTCAGCAGCGTGTTGGCCTCGTTGAGCAGCTTCTTGTCCAGCCGCCCGGGGCCGTGCTCCACCACCTTGGTGAGCGCGGTCAACCGCGGAGCCAGTCCGGGCCTGGTCGTCATGGTGGTCATCGGGCGACCTCGAGGTTGTACGTCGCCTGGTAGAGACGGGTCGCCACGGACTCGTCCGGAATGCCCGCGGTGTCGAGGGCTTGCACGTAACGCATGGATTCCTCGTCGAACAGCATGCCGATCCTGGCCCGCAAATCGCTGAGCGCCTTGGCCCCGATGCCACGCAGCGACTCCGCGCCGAGCAGGGCGTTGACCAGCCGGTGCGGCACCCCTTCACCGTTGGTCCCGCTGAACATCGCGACCGTGAAGATCAACGAGAGCGCGTCGGGATCGAACGACACGAGCTTCGACACAGACCGCTTGGCCACGCCGTCGGTGCGTACGAGCTCACTCAGGTGCTCCTGCCATGACGCGATGGCGCGACCGGCGTGACGTACGAGATTGTCGGAGGGCCTGTCGAGGCCCTCACCGAGCTTGGCGCCCAGCTCGGAACGGTGCCGCCAGCGCGCGACCACCTCCTCGGTGGCGCGGTTGGCGGCGGCGACGATCACCGACTCGAGCCCGGCCCGGATCGCCGCCTTGAACGCCAGCACCCGCTCCGGCGCGTGCTTGGCCGACCGGCCGCGTTTGCGCACCTGGAGCGAGCGCATGAGATCGCCGGAGCCGGCGAAGTCCTGCCACCGGGCCAGCACCTCGCCGTGCAGCAGCGAACCGTTCTTCGACGCCTTGTCGACCTCGCTGAGCGCGCCGCGGAAGGCCGCCTCCACGTCGCTGCGCAGCTCCGTCCTGAACGCGACCTGCCCCTCCAGGTGCCTGGCCAGCGCGGGTACGCGGGTGCGGAAGCTGTTGAGCACGCCGTTGAGCGTCTCGCGCACGGCCTGGGCCCTGCGCTCCTCGTCGACCGACAGCTCGGCCAGCCAGAGCCGCAGGTCGGTGACCTCGCTGTCGGGCAGCCTGCCGTCGGTGACCTTGGCCTCGTTGATGACGAACCTGTCGATCTCGCCCAGGCCGTATTCGGTGAGCATCCGTACGAAGTGCTTCAGAACCACCTCGGCCGACCTGGGCTGCACCCGCGACAGCACGATCGCGAGCCGGGCGCCGCGCTCCTTGGCCAGCTTCAGCAGGTTCCAGGCGGGGGCGTCGGCGTAGCGGGCCGCCGTGGTCACGAAGATCCACAGGTCGGCGGCGTCGAGCATGCGGTGGGCGACCTCGTGGTGCTCCTCGACGACCGAGTCGATGTCGGGGGTGTCGAGCAGCGCGACGCCCTGCGGCAGCTTCTCCGTCGCGACGACGACCATGCTCCGCACCCCGGCTTCCGGGGCGGGCTTGTCGAGCCGCTGGAGGCTGGCGAGCAGCTCTCCCTCCGCGAACCACTTCCGGTCGTCCGGGTGGCAGACCAGCACGGGGGTGCCGGTGGTCGGGCGGCGTACGCCGGTGCGCGAGACGTTCTTCTCGGCCAGCGTGTTGACCAGGGTGGACTTGCCCGCGCCGGTGGAGCCGGCGACCACGATCAGGGCTGGGGCGGCGCTGGTCTTGACCCGGGGGAGCACGTAGCCCTCCAGCTGGGCCAGCAGCTCCGCCTGCGTCTGCCTGGCCTCGTCCGCGCCGGGCAGGTCCAGGCCGAAGCGCAGGTCCGCGACGCTCTCCCGGAGCGCGCCGAGCGCCGCCATGAGCGCCTCGGCGGCTTCGGCGGGCAGTTCCTCCCCGCGGCCCGGCTTCTCGCCCTTTGCCGGTTCCTGGCTCCCCTGCGGCTCCGCGCCATCACGGGGCTCCGCGCCGTCCTGCGGCTTCGCGCTGTCCTGGGGCTCTTCGCGATCATGCGAGTCCTCGCCGTCGCGGGGCTGCCGCTCGGCTTCCGGCTCGTCGCCATCCGCCGGCTCGGGCTGCGGTTGCTCGTCGTCATCCGCCCCGTCGGCCGGAGAAGGGTCGTCAATCGTCGGCTCGGCCTGCGACTGCTCGTCGGCCGGCTGCGCGCCTTGAGGCTGTTCCTCGCCCGGCTCGGTGTCCTCGGGCTGCCCATCGGCCTGCTCCGAGCCCTGAGGCCGCTCCTCGCCCGGCTCGGCGTCCTGAGATCGCTCCGGCTCGGCGTCCTGAGGTCGCTCCGGCTCGGCGTCCTGGGGCTGCTCGTCGGCCGGCTCCGCGCCCTGAAGCTCGTCGTCCTCGGTCGCCACGTCGTCCTGAAGCTGCTGGTCGAGTGACGGCGGCCCGTCCAGCGACGACGGCTCCTCGGCGCGCGGCTCAGGCTCCGGCTCGGGATCCTCGTCGGACGAGTCCTCCGTCGGGAAGGACGGCCGCTCACCTCCGGACGGACGCACGGGCCGCGTCTTGCCGGCCCCTGGGCCGCCCAGCGCGGCGGGCTTCACGAAGAGGGAGGGCCGCTCAGCCTCCACGGGATCGCCGGCCTCCTCAGACACGTCGTCATCCGCCGGATCCGCCTCGTCGGGCTCCTCCGAAACAGGCGCCGGTGGCTCCGCGGCAGCCTCCCGCTCCCCCGGAGCCGGTGGCTCGGGGGGAGGCGCGGGCTTCTTCCGCGCCTTCTTCGTGCCGAAGGCGTCGAAGGCGTCGTCGCCCTGGACCTCTGCCAGGTCCTCGTCACTCACGGGGAGAAAGCTCAACGTCTGCTCTCCCGGTGACTCCTGCCGCCCGTCATCCATGGCCGTGTTCACGGCAAGCGCTCCGCTCGAACCATCTCGACCTCCTGGCCGACCCTCACGACGTCGCCGACGATGACGATCGCCGGCGGCCGTATCCCAGCCGCGGACACGCGGTCGGCCACGGTGGAAAGGGAAGCGGTAACCGCCCGCTGGGTCGGAAGGGTACCGTCCTGTACCACCATTGCGGGAGTCTCCGGGGGACGTCCGTCTCGGATGAGCGCTTCTGCCACCTTCGCGAGCCGCTCGACGGCCATCAGCAGCACCAGCGTGCCCTGGGAACGGGCCAGGGCGGGCCAGTCGACGGTGGACTTGGGGTCGTCGGGCGCGACGTGCACGGAGATCACGTGGAACTCCTGGCTGACGCCCCGATGCGTCACCGGCACCCCGGCCGCGGCGGGCACCGCCACGGCGCTCGTGATGCCGGGGACCACCAGCACGGGAATGCCGGACCGGGCGCAGGCGATCATCTCCTCGCCGCCGCGCCCGAACACGAACGGGTCGCCGCCCTTGAGCCGGACCACGAACTTGCCCTGTCTGGCGCGGTCCACGAGCAGCTCGTTGATGGTCTCCTGGGAGAGCGAGCGGCCGTAGGGGACCTTGGCGGCGTCGATCAGCTCGACGTCGGGGGCCAGCTCGTCGAGCAGGGCCCGGGGCGCGAGCCGGTCGGCGACCACCACGTCGGCCTGCGCGAGGAGCTGGCGCCCCCGCACGGTGATGAGGCCGGGATCGCCTGGGCCGCCGCCCACGAGCGCCACGCCGACCGGTTTGGTGCGGTTGCGCCGGGCGTCGACCGTGCCGTCGCGCAGCGCCTCCACGACCGCGTCTCTGATGCCGGCGGCCCTGCGCGGGTCACCGCCCGCGGTGACGGCCACGTTGATCTCGTCGACGCGCCCGGTGGCGGGCGTCCAGGCGGCCGAGGCCTCCTTGTCGTCGGCCCGCACGCACCACACGCGTTTGGCCTCGGCCTCGGCGGCGATCGCCGTGTTGGCGGACCTGTCGTCGGTGCAGGCCTGTACGAGCCAGGCACCGTCGCAGTCGCCGACCTCGTAGGGCCGTTCGTGCCAGGTGACCCTGCCGGCGGCGATCAGGTCGTCGAGCGCCGGCGTCACACTCGGCGACACGACCGTGACCTCCGCACCGGCCTCTAGCAGCGCGGGAACCCGCCGCTGCGCGACGCGCCCGCCGCCCACGACGAGGACCCGGCGGCCGGAAAGCCGCAGGCCGAGGAGGTAGGGGCCCATGGGGGGGAATCTCCCGTTCGCGAAGGTTCTGTGTTAGGACGTAAACCTACCGGCTCCGGAACCGTCATTTGCTGCGCACGGGTCAACGACCGTCGAGAAGGGGCTGCCGCGGGTCCCAGCGAGGCCCGCCCTGAGCATCCTTCCGGCGTCTGGCCATCGCTGAAAGCGCTTCAAGGATAACCCGGTTTCCCAGGTAGGCGGTGATGTCCGCGTGATCGTACGGCGGCGCCACCTCGACCACCTCCATTCCGGCCACGGGCAGTTCATAACAGATGCGGCGAACCGCATCGAGCAGCTGCCTGGCGGTCAGTCCCCCAGGTTCGGGCGTGCCGGTGCCGGGAGCGTGGCCGGGGTCGCAGACGTCGATGTCGACGGACAGGAAGATCTGGTCGCACTCGTCGAGCGCGATCGTGAACGACTCCGTCAGGCACTCTTCCAGCCCACGGGACACGATCTCCGTCATTTCGTACGAACGCATGTTTTGAGCGGCCATCCAGCCCAGCGTCTCCGGCTCGGGCCAGTAGCCGCGCAGCCCGATCTGCAGGAACCTGTCGCCCCGGATCGCCCCCGACTCGATGAGCCGTCGCATCGGCTGGCCGTGCCCGTAGAGGTGGCCGAACGCGATGTTCCCGGTGTCGGCGTGCGCGTCGAAGTGGATCATCGAGGTACGGCCGGGCGCGTACGCCCTCGCGGTGCCGCGGGCGTCGGGCAGCGCCACCGTGTGGTCGCCCCCGAGCACCAGCGGGACGGCCCCGGAGGCGGCCACGCGGTGCACCGCGTCCTCGATCGCGGCCAGCGAGCCCTCGACGTCGCCCGAGTAGCACTCGACGTCACCGGCGTCCAGCACCCGCAGGTCGCGCAGGGCGTCCACGCGCAGCGCCAGGCTGGGCCTGGAGCCGTCGTGCGGCAGGTAGCAGGCCTGGCGCAGCGCCATCGGGCCGAACCTGGCGCCGGGGCGGTTGCTGGTGCCTCCGTCGAAGGGGGCGCCGACGATCACCACGTCGGCACCCTCATAGGAGGACGGATCGTTGACGTCGCAACGGTCTATGCCCAGGAACGTGATGTCAGGACCGTACATGGGGCCGTAACGGGACACCGCTCACCTCCAGTGCCCTCCATCATCACATGGTCTTTTCGGTCACTCCCGCCGAATCGAACGTCGCGACGTCGTGCATCACCCGTACGGCCGCGCAGACCACCGGATGCGCCAGCAGCCCGCCCGTGCCCTCCCCCAGCCTCAGCTCCAGGTCCACCAGCGGGCGCAGCCCGAGGTGGGTGAGCGCGGCGGCGTGGCCGGGCTCGGCCGAGCGGTGGCCGGCGATGCAGTGGTCGATCGCGGCCGGGTCGAGTGCGGCGGCCACGAGGGCGGCGGCGCCGGCGATCACGCCGTCGAGGATCACCGGCACGCGGGCGGCGGCGCCGCCCAGGATGAAGCCCGCGATGGCCGCGTGCTCGAACCCGCCGACCGCGGCCAGGGCGCGCAGCGCGTCGCTGGGCGTGGTCAGGGCCCCCGACAGGCCATTCGTGCGCAGGGCCTCGCGGACGATGCCCACCTTGCGGTCGAACGTCTCGTCGTCGATCCCGGTGCCCCTGCCGGTCACCTCGGCCGGGTCACGGCCGGCGAAGACGGCGATCAGGGCGGCGGAGGCTGTGGTGTTCGCGATGCCCATGTCGCCGGTGATCAGGCAGCGGGCCCCCGACGCCACCAGGTCGCGGGCCACGCCGATCCCCGCCTCCAGCGCCCTGACCGCCTGGTCGACGCTCATCGCGGGGCCCTCGGACAGATCGTCGGTGCCGTACGCGATCTTGCGGTTGACCAGGTTGGGCGCGTCGGGCAGGTCGGCGGCGACGCCCACGTCCACGACCGTCACGGACACGCCGGCCTGGGCGGCGAAGGCGTTGGCGACCGCGCCGCCGGCCAGGAAGTTGGCCACCATCTGCACCGTGACCTCCTGCGGCCACGGGGTGACGCCACGCGCGTGCACGCCGTGGTCGGCGGCGAAGATGGCCAGCGCCGCGGGCTCGGGCATGGGCGGCGGGGTGACGCCGGCGGCGCCCGCCAGGCGTACCGCGATCTCCTCGAGCGCGCCGAGCGAGCCGCGAGGTTTGGTGAGGCGGTCCTGGTACGCGCGGGCCTCGGCGATGGCTCGAGGATCCGCGGGACGGATCGCGGCGAGCGTCTCAGCGAGCACGGCAAACCTCCACTTACGGGACGAGTTGGAGCGCTTCCTCATATCGGTCGATCACGACGTCGGCCAGGGTCTCACAGTCGCCGATCACCTCGGCGCATCGGATGTCGAGATCGGGGTGTCCCGCGCCGTACGCCAGCGCCTGGGCCCACACGCGCTCCAGCAGGCCGCCCGCGAACAGCAGGTACGGCACCACGATCACGCGCTTGGCCCCGAGACGGCGGCAGCGCTCGAGCCCGCCGGGCACCCCGGGCGGGGTGACCGACACGAACGCGGTCTCAACGGTCATGAAGTCGTAGGCGTGCGTCTCCCAGAACAGCCGGGAGACCCGGTGGATCTCGGCGTTGGCGGTCGCGTCCGTCGAGCCCTCGCCGACCAGCACGACCGCCGTCTCACCTGGCTCGATGTGCACGGGATGGTCCTCGACGGGCAGGGAGTCGACCGCGCGGAGCCGCGGCCTGGCGCCCACGAGCTCAAGGGCGCGCGGCTTGGAGATCTCGGTGGCGGCCTCGTTCAGCCGCTCGGCGAGCAGGCCGAGAACGCGCGGGTCGGGGCCGAGGGGGCGACCGTAGTCGTACATGAGCATCGGATGCCGCTTCTGCTCCAGCTCCATCGCGGCCGGGAACTCCTCGCTCATCCTGCTGAGGCTCATCGGCAGCGCCACGAGCCGGTGGTGCCCCTTGGCGACCAGGGAGGCGACGGAGTCGCTCAGCCGCGGCGAGGCACGTTCCAGGTAGCCGCCGGACACGTCGGCGCCCGTCTGGTCCAGCCGGCAACGCAGCCGATGTACGAACCTGCCGAACTCCGCGGCGTAGGCATCATCCTGTGAGCCCTGCCCGATCAGCAGGAGCGGCGGCTTCATTGTGAGGGAATCTCCGGTGCGTTAGACAAAGACACGCGAGGATAACCGATGCGCCCCGGTAGGGAACAGGTCACGCTGTGTGCGCGGGCGTCGCATGCACGACGAACACGGGGTCGGAGGCGGTCAGACGGTGTGAACCGTCGGGGTCGAGCGTCAGTCTCGAGGCCAGGATCTGGGTGCCCTCGCCGCGGTAGCCGTGCTCGCGCAGCCGTTCGAGGACGGCCGTGACCTGCTCGACCTTCCTGAGCGAGCACACCAGCGCCCGCGGGCCCCGGGCGGCGCAGGCCACCACCACGTCGGGGCCGCCGCCGCCCACGTAGACGGCGTCGGGGTCGGGCAGCGGCTCCAGCGCCGGCGGCGCCTGGCCCCTGGTCAGAGCCACTTTGACGCCGTGCTTGAGCACGTTGACGCGCAGCCGGGCGCAGGACTCCTCCTCGCGCTCCACGGCCACGACGGCGGCGCCCATCCGCGCGCACTCGACGGCGATCTCGCCCTCGCCCGCGCCCACGTCCCAGACCAGGTCGCCGAGCCGCGGTCCCAGCTTGGCCAGGATGAACGCCCGCACCTCCGGCGGCAGCGCCCCCTCGAACGGCAGCGCCCACTCGGCCGGTCCCGGCTGCGCGCCCGCCACCCAGCCCTGCTCCTTGGGCTGGTGCAGCGGGTCGACGACGAGGACCACGTCGGGGTCCTTCCACGGCCTGGTCGTGGCCTCCCCCATGCGGCTGTGCGTGACCCGCTCGTCAGGCCCGCCGAGGTCCTCGCAGACGATCAGCGCGCGGGGCGTGGTCGGCGCCAGCTCCCTGGCGATCTCCCCGGGGCCGACGCCGGGCGCGACCAGCAGCGCCACCTTGGGATGGGCCCGGCAGGCGTTCACGACCCGGTCGATCTGGCTCGGGCCGGATGGGGCCACGACCAGCGCGTCCTCCCAGTTGAGCCCGGCACACGCGAAGGCGCGGGTGATCAGCGAGGTCGCCGGCACCACCTCCGGTTTGAGGCCATGTGCCCGCAACGTGCGGACGACGCCGAAGAATCCGGGATCGCCCTCGGCGACCACGACCGCAGGACCTTCTCCGTGTTCGAGGTGATCGTCCAGAACTTCGAGCAGCGCGCCGTCGGCCGCGGTCGGCGCGGAGAGCCTGAGCTGCCCGAGAACGGCGTCCGGGCCCACGACGAGCCTCGCCTCGCGGAGCTTGTCCACCGCCTTGGCCGAGAACTCGTGCCCGTCCCACCCGACCACCGTGATCATCACGCCTCACCGTCCTCACCTCAAGGGTGACGGCTGCGATCGGGTTTCACAAAGGGTACGAAGGTCAGTCCGGTGTGCCCTCAGGCCAGGTCGGACGGGATGAGGCTGTAGACGATCACGTCCTGGCCGCCCAGCGAGGACCTGGCGACGCCCTCGCGGACGAAACCCGCCTTCTCCGCCACCCGCTGGGAGGCCGTGTTCGTGGCGAGGGCGCGCAATTGCAGCCTTCTGAAGTCCTGCCGCTCGAACAGCCAGCGCGCGATCGCCACCACGGCCTCGCCCGCGTACCCGTTGCCGCGGGCCCACGGCGCGGTCATGTAGCCGATCTCGGCCGACCTGTGGGCCCAGTCGACGTCCCTCAGGTCCACGTTCACGGCGAACCGCCCGGTCTCCCGCTCCACGACCGTCCAGGTGATGCCCCCGCCCCTCATCCGGATCCGTTCGGCCGTGCCGACGGACGCCCGCGCGTGCTCCTGCGAGTAGTCGCGCGGATAGCCCGTCATTGCCTGGGTGACCGGGTCGGCGACGGTTGCCGCCAGGTCGGGCGCGTCCTCGGCGGACGGCTGCCGCAGCAGCAGCCGCTGGGTACGCAGCTCCGTCCTGGGCAGGGCGTCGGCCGGCCGGCGGCGGTCGTAGGCCAGCAGGCCGAAGATGACCAGGTCGTGCGGTCCGTCCTCGTCCAGCACCGCGTCGCGCAGCAGACCCTCCCAGGTGAAGCCGGCTTTCAGCGCCACGCGGAGCGAGGCCAGATTGTCCAGCTTGGCGGTCAGGTCGACCCGGCGCAGCCCGACGGTCTCGAACGCCCAGCTCACCAGGCCGCGCACGGCCTCGGTGGCGAAGCCGCGGCCCCGGTAGAGGGGGTGGACCCCATAACCGACCTCGGTCGTCCCCGCGGTCCACGAGGTCTTGAACAGGCTGATCGCGCCCACGATGACGCCCTCGGCGTCGACCATGGCCAGATGCAGGCCCTGCCCCGAGCGGCGCAGCTCGTGCACCCCGATCGACAGCCACCGGGGGATGCCGGAGGTCTTCTCGGGGGCGCCGGGCGGAAGGAACCGGACGCCGGACCGCACGATGGAGCGGATCCTGGCGGAGTCCTTGAGGCTGAACGGCCGCAGTGTCAGCCGTTCCGTGGCGATGCTCACGTCAGCGTCGAACACGTCGGCAGGGTACACACTCGCGATGTTTGCCCACGAAAGCGGGGGTAGGGGCGCAATTGAGAGGAGTGAGGTGACTATGGAGCAACGTGGGAGCGACAAGCACGGTCCTCGGCTGGACGACCAGCAGAAGCACGAGACCGAGGGCATGGTACGCGGCGGTGGAACGACGCACGCCGAGGAGTGGAAGGAGCCCGAGGCCATGCCGGCGCCCGGCGAGGAGTCGTCGAAGTCGTACCCGCCGGGCCACGAGCCCGGCACTCCGTCCGGCATCACGCCGCAGGGCGTCGATATCCGCAGCGACCTCGCGAAATGGTTGAGCGACGCACATTGGCCCGCGGGCCACGACGATCTGGTGCGGCACGCCGACAGCGCGGGCGCGCCGGACCGGGTGATGGACATGGTGCGATCCCTCCCGGATCGCCAGTACCGGAACGTGGCCGACGTGGCCAAGGCACTCGGTCTCGGCGTGGAGAAGCGGAGGTGGTGAACGGTGCGGCTCGACTTCATCCGCCCGCTGTACGAGCGGCACGGCCCGTACGCGTCCGTCTACCTGGGCGCCTACACCGGGCAGGAACGTGAGGCCCACTGGCGCGGCGTACGGGACCCGCTCGACAAGGACGGGGCCGACAAGGCCACCCTGGAGGCCCTGGACGAGGAGGCCCAGCGGCCGGTGGCCGGGCGGGCGATGTTCGCCTGCCACGGCGACGTGGTGCTGGCCGACTCGCTCCAGAAGCCGCCGGGGGAACTGGGCAGGTGGTCGCCGCTGCCGCACGTCACGCCCATGCTCATGTACCGCGGCGAGAACGTCCCGCACATCCGGGTCATCGTGGACCACGCGGGGGCCGAGCTGACGGTGTTCGGCGGCGGGTCGCCGCGCACGGCCGTCGTGGAGGCGGAGGACTGGCCGCTGCAGAAGACCGCGCAGGGCGGCTGGTCGCAGAAGCGCTACGAGCGGGCGGTGGACGAGACCTGGGAGAAGAACGCCGTCGCCGTCGCGCACGAGATCGACGAGCAGGTACGCCGCATCAGCCCGGAGCTCATCCTGGTCGCCGGCGAGCCGAAGTCACGCTCGTACCTGCTGCACCACCTCAACACCAAGTCCGCGGACCGGGTGATGATGGTCGAGCACGGCAGCCGCGCCGACCACGGGCAGTTCGAGGAGGACGTGGAGCGGGCGCTCGACCAGTGGCTCGACCGCAAGCGCGCAGAGCTGCTGGGGCGGCACCAGGAGACGTCCGGGCCCACCGGGGTGGCCCGCGTGGCGCACGCGCTGCGTGAGGGCCGCGTACAGGCGATCCTCGTGCCCGGCGAGCTGCCGAGGGAGATCTGGATCGGCGAGGGCGGCACCCAGCTGGCCACCGATCCGCAGGAGCTGCGGCGCTGGGGCGTCGACGAGCCCGTCAAGGAGCGCGCGGACTCCGCCCTGGCCAGGGCCGCCGCGATGACGGACGCGGAGCTGTGGTTCTGCGACGGCGTCTCCGACGTGGCGGCCGTCCTCAGGTACTGATGATCACCTCGAGGGTCCTGGGGCCGTGGACGCCCTCGACCCGGTTCAGCTCGATGTCGCTGGTGGCCGAGGGGCCGCTGATCCAGGTGAGCGGGCGCGCCGGGTCGAGCCTGGCGATCGCCTCGGGCACCCCGCCCACGATCTGGTCGGCCCGCACCACGCACAGGTGGTAGTCGGGGACCAGCGTCTGGGCGCGCGTGCCCTGGCCGGGGCCGTGGTCGAGCACGATCGTGCCGGTCTCCGCGATGGCGACGGCGCAGGAGGTGATCACGCCGTCGGCCGTGTCGAGGTCGGCCCAGCCGCCTTCCCGGTCGAAGCCGTCCGGGACGATCATGCGGCGCCCCGCGACGGCTTCGTCGATCTTGGCGGGCACCTCGGCTGCCGGGAGCACGTGCACGATGGCCCGGTAGTCGTCCACCCGCTCGGCGAACAGCCCCACGATGTCCTCGACCTGCTGCGCCGTCCGGTAGTGGCGGGGGATCTCGACGTCCTCCGCCCCCGCGACGGCCTTGCCGATCCTGGCGAGGATCTCCTCACGCGCGCTCATTCCGCTCCCACCAGTCTCTGAAGGATTCTTCCGGAATATCAGGTATGTCCCTGGTGTCCGTCCAGGCCGCCATCGGCCCGGGCAGGCGCTTCGGCACGAGTTTCCGCAGGCGGGTCGCCGCCCGCTGGGCCTTGGCCAGGCGTTTGTGGTCGTTGAGTATCCAGCCCGCGACCTTCATCCCGGCCCGCTCGGCCGCCGCGTGCGGGGCCTTGGCGCGCAGGTCGACCAGGACCTCGGGGATGTCGATGGCGACCGGGCAGGCCTCGTAGCAGGCGCCGCAGAGGCTGGAGGCGTACGGCAGCGAGGCGTCCAGGTCCGACGACATGCCCCGCAGCTGCGGAGTGAGGATCGCGCCGATGGGGCCGGGGTAGACCGAGCCGTACGCGTGGCCGCCCGCGCGCTCGTACACCGGGCACACGTTCAGGCAGGCCGAGCAGCGGATGCAGCGCAGCGCCTGGCGCCCCACCTCGTCGGCGAGCACGTCCGTGCGGCCGTTGTCCAGCAGCACCAGGTGGAAGTCCTGGCCCTCGACGGCGCCCGTCCACATGCTCGTGTAGGGATTCATCCGCTCGCCTGTGGAGCTTCTCGGCAGGAGCTGGAGGAACACCTCCAGATCCCGCCAGGAGGGTAGGAGCTTCTCGATCCCGACGACGCTGATGAGCGTCTCCGGGAGCGTCAGGCACATGCGGCCGTTGCCCTCCGACTCCAGCACCACGAGCGTGCCGGTCTCGGCGATCATGAAGTTGGCGCCGGAGATCGCGACCTTGCTCTTGAGGAAGCGTTCGCGCAGGTGAAGCCGGGCCGCCTCGGCCAGGGCGGGCGGGTCGTCGGTCAGGTTCGGCGGGACCTTGGGCATCTTCTCCAGGAAGATCTCACGGATCTCCGACCGGTTGCGGTGGATGGCCGGGACCAGGATGTGGCTGGGGAAGTCGTCGCCGAGCTGGACGATCAGCTCGGCCAGGTCCGTCTCGTACGCGGTGATGCCCTGCGCGGCCAGCGCCTGGTTGAGCTCGATCTCCTGGGTGGCCATCGACTTGACCTTGACCACCTCGGTCTCGCCGGTGGCCTTGACCAGGCCCGCGACGATGGCGTTGGCCTCGGCGGCGTCCCTGGCCCAGTGGACGGTGCCGCCCGCCCGGGTCACGGCCGCTTCGAGCTGGACCAGGTAGCGGTCGAGGTTGCGGAGGGTGTGGTCCTTGATCGCCTTGCCGGCCGCGCGGAGCTCCTGCCAGTCCGGGAGCTCGCCGACGACGTTGGCGCGCTTGCCGCGGATCGTGTGCGTGGCTTTGCGAAGGTTGTAGCGAAGCTGCGAGTCCTGTACGGCTTTTGCAGCATTTTTCGGGAAATTGCCGGGCATGCCGAGGAAAGTCGCGCTCACTGCTTCTCCTCCGTCGATGCGAGGATCTCGGCCAGGTGCATCGTCCTGACGCCGGTCTTCTGGCGGCTCAGCGTGCCGCCGATGTGCATCAGGCACGAGTTGTCCGCCGCGCAGAGCACTTCCGCGCCCGTGTCCAGGATGCTGCGGGTCTTGTCGGCACCCATGGCCGCGGAGACGGCCGCGTTCTTGACCGCGAACGTGCCGCCGAAGCCGCAGCACTCCTCGGCTCCCGGCAGCGGGACCAGCTCCAGGCCTCGGACGTTCCGCAGCAGCCTGGTGGGCCGGTCGCCCAGGTGGAGGCCGCGGAGCGAGTGGCACGTCGGGTGATATGTCACCCGGTGCGGGAAATATGCGCCTACGTCGTCGACCTTCAGGACGTCCAGCAGGAACTCGGACAGCTCGTACACCTTCGGCGCCACCTCCGCGATGGCCGCCGCTCCCTTGCTGCCCGGTTTGGCCAGCTTCGGGTACTGCTCGCGCACCATGGCCGCGCACGACCCCGACGGCGCCACGACGGCGTCGTACCCGGCGAACACCTCGGTGAAGTGGCGGGCCAGCCGCACGCCCTCCTCGCGATAGCCGGTGTTGACGTGCATCTGTCCGCAGCACGTCTGGGCGGCGGGGAAGTCCACGTCGCACCCGAGCCTGCGCAGGAGCGACACGACGGCCTTGCCGGTGCCGGGGAAGAGCGTGTCGTTCACGCACGTGATGAACAGGGCGACTCGCACGGCTCTCCTTCCAGAGTATGGTCCGACCACAGTATGGTCAGACCATACCGAACCACATCCTTTCCGGCCACCATGAGGGGGTCCGTTGGACGACAGCGGCTGGCGTCCCGTCAAGCGGACGCGGACGTTCGAGGACGTTCTCGCACAGATCGAGCGGCGCATCGCCGAGGACGGCCTCACCGTGGGCGACCGGCTGCCCGCCGAGCGCCAGCTGGCCGAGCAACTCGGCGTCAGCCGCTCGTCGGTACGCGAGGCCATGCGCGTCCTGGAGACGCTCGGCGTGGTGTCCTCGCAGGTGGGCCGGGGGCCGGACGCGGGGGCCGTGCTCACCTCGCGCCCAGACACGGCGCTGACCGACCTGCTCAGGCTGCACCTCGGCCTGGCCAGCCTGGAGATGCGCGAGGTCATCGACACCCGGCACATGATCGAGCAGTGGGCCGCCGCCCACGCCGCCACCGCGCGGGCCGACACCTCCGCGCTCGCCGCGGCCCTTTCCGGGATGGACCGGGCGAAGAGCGCCGAGGAGTTCGTGGAGCACGACACCGCCTTCCACTGCGCGATCGCGGACGCGTCGGGCAACCGGCTCATCGCCGCCATCATGCGGTCGCTGCGCGATTCGATGCGGAGATACTCGGTCGAAGCGGTGCAGCGACTGGGTGACACGTCGGTCCTGCGCGCCGACCACGTACGCATCCTCGACGCCATCGACCGGGGCGAGGCGGACGAGGCCACCCGGGCCGTCTCCGATCACCTGGCGCACGCCTACCCCTCGCTGTTCGATCACTGACGGAGGTCGGCCTGCCGGCACGTGGCGCCCGAGCAGGCCACCATCGCGTCCAGCCGCTGCCGCAAGCCGTCGAGCAGCGCGGGATCGGCCGTCGCGATCAGGTTGCGCAGCTCGTACGGGTCCGCACGCAGGTCGTAGAGCTGGGACTCCCCCGTCGCGTACCGGACGTACTTGTACTGATCCGTACGCAACGCGCGATAGGGCGGCACCGGCGTCTGCGCGGCCGACGACTGGTCCAGCGGCCTGGCGAACTCGACCAGCACGTTCCGCCGCCACACCGCCGGCGGCTTGCCCTTCAGCAGGGGCACCAGCGACCGCCCCTCCGCGAACGGCGGCGGCGTGGCCCCGCCCAGCTCGGCGAACGTCGTCGCCAGGTCGACCGACGAAGTCAGCTGGCTGATCGTGGCGCCCGCCTTGATGCCGGGGCCGCGCACGACGAGCGGGACCTTGATGGCCTCCTCGAACGGGGTGGTCTTGCCCTGCTTGAGCCGGTGCGTGCCGAGATGGAAGCCGTTGTCCGACGTGAAGAAGATGTAGGTGTTGTCCAGCTGGCCGGTCCGCCGGAGCTCGTCCACCACGGCCCCGACGAGGTCGTCCACACCGAGCATGGACCGCATCCTGGCGCGGTAGCGCTCGTCGACCTGGTCGACGGTCGCCTCGTCGAGGCTGGGCCGCTCACGCAGCCACTCCGGCTCCGCGCTCACGTCCTCCTGGTTGAACGACGGCGTCCGCGGCGCCATCGCGCCCGCGAACGCGTTCGCGTGCCGGACGGCGGGGTTGGCCGGGTTGTGCGGGCCGATCGGCGCCAGGTACAGGAAGAACGGCTCGCCCTTCGCGCCGGCGATGAACTCGCGGGCCTTGCCGGCCAGCACGTCCGACAGGTAGGCGCGCTCGGAGAAGCCGTAGTCGTACAGGGAGCCGTTCTCGTTGAGCCGGTAGTCGTACTCCTCGTAGAGGCGCCGGGTGGGCACGTCCCACTCGTCCCAGCCGGGCGGCACGAACGTCTCCTCGGCCGACCCGCCCGGGTAGTGGTTGAGGTATTTGCCCATCAGCGCCGTGCGGTATCCGGCCTGCTTCATCCAGGTGCCGACCGTGGAACGTTCCAGATCCCCGGTATGAAAGCGATCGAATCCACCCTCCGGCGGTGTGTTCGTCCACACACCATGGCTGTGGACGTACTGGGAGCGCAAGATCGACGATCTCGACGGGCAGCACCAGGAGTTCGTCACGAAGTACCGGTCGAACGAGGTGCCCTGCTGCACGAGTTGCCGGGTGATGTTGGGAAAGTACGGCAACGTCCCGGATTCGAGGTCGTCGGCCATCACGAGCACGATGTTCGGCCGGGACTCACCCTCGGCCACCGTGGGCCCTGCCGCCAGCACCAGTAGCAGCAAGCACACGAGTCGACACAGACCGTTGACCACACGGTCTGAATACCCCGGAATATCCGCCATTGACACTCACGGCCGTCCCAGCCGTAATAGAACTTAATTCCGGAGGTGTCATATGAAGCTCGGCCTGAACCTGGGCTACTGGCAGCGCAACGCCGACGACGCGACCGAATCCGTGCTGGCGGCCGAGCGGCTCGGCTATGACTCGGTGTGGACCGCCGAGGCGTACGGCAGCGACGTCTTCACGCCGCTGGCCTGGTACGGATCGCGTACGAGCCGCATCAAGCTGGGCACCTCGATCGCCCAGATCTCCGCCAGACCGCCCGTCACGACGGCGATGACCGCCATGACCCTCGACCACCTCACCGGCGGCCGGCTGCTGCTCGGCGTGGGCGCCTCGGGCCCGCAGGTCGTGGAGGGCTGGTACGGCCAGCCGTTCGCCAAGCCCCTGGCCAGGACGCGCGAGTACGTCGAGATCATGCGCAAGGTGTGGCGCCGCGAGGAGCCGGTCACCAGCGACGGCCCCCACTACCCGCTCCCCCTGGCGGACGGCCTGGGCAAACCCCTCAAGCTCATCACGCATCCGCTCCGCGCGGACATCCCCGTCTATCTCGGTGCGGAGGGCCCCAAGAACGTCGCCCTGGCCGCCGAGGTGGCCCAGGGCTGGCTGCCGCTGTTCGCGTTCCCCTCCAAGATCGAGGAGATGTACGGCGAGTCGCTCGCCGGCGCTCCCCCGGGCTTCGACGTGGCCGCGATGGTGATGGTGGTCATCTCGGACGACGTGCGGGCGGCTCTGGACGGCGTGAAGATGATGCTCACGCTGTACATCGGCGGCATGGGCGCCCGGCAGCGCAACTTCCACGCCGACATCATCGGCCGCATGGGGTTCGCGGAGGCCGCCGAGCGCATCCAGGCGCTCTACCTGGAGGGCCGCAAGGACGAGGCGTTCCGGGCGATCCCGGACGAGCTGGCCGACGGCATCTCGCTCGTCGGGCCGCCCGGGCGGATCAAGGAACGCCTGGAGCTCTGGCACAAGAGTCCGGTCACGAGCCTCCTGGTCATGGGCCCGCGCGACGAGCCCTCGCTGAAGCTCATCCGCGACCTGGTGCTCGGCTGACCCCTCGCCGCGCTAACCCGTACGGCCGATCGGAGTGGAGCCCGGCGCCGGCTGGGGCGGCTGGGGCGAGAACGCGTGAACCGTGCCGGGCTCGGCGGCACGGGGCACGCGGGCGGCCCTCTGGAGGCGCGTCAGCTCGCGTACGGTCCCCGCGCACAGCAGGGCCGCCAGCGCCGAGCAGAGCAGCTCAGGCACGCCCACGCCCGTCAGGTCGCCGGCGGACGAGTCGAGAGGGAGCCGGATCGTGACCAGCGCGAGCATGGCCAGCCAGCTCAGCCACCACCCGGTCAGCAGCGCCAGCCACCTCGCCCTGTGGCCCGCGGGCGGCCTGGTGCCGCGCCACACCTCGTCCACGAGCACGACGGGCGCCACCAGGTTGTAGCCGGGGATCAGCCAGGCGGCCGCCACGGGGCCGGAGACGGCCGAGCGGTCGTTGGCCTGCCTGGCACGTACCAACCACGTCACGTAAGCGGCCGCCGCCGCGATCGAGGTGCCCGCCACCAGCATCATCAGCACCGCGAACGCCGTCACCGCGCCCACCACGGCCTCGGCGTCGGCTCCCTGCGGGCGGCCGCCGAACGCGGCGAGCTGGGCGGCGAGGTGGCGCCCGCGGGAGTGTTCGAAGCTCACAAGGGCGCCGAGGGTGAGAACCTGGGCGGCAAGCGTCACATATACGGCAGAGGCGGCTCTCGTCGGTGTCTGGTCATAGCGCACGTTGTTCTCCCCCCGGGCCATGCGCTGAGGTTCTGATTCACTTGTATCCCGGGAGCCCCGCTGTTAATCAGCTCACCACGCCGGATTCCCACGCCCAAGCTGCGATTTCGACTCGATTTCTGACACCGAGCTTGGCCTGGATGCTGCCCAGGTGCGTCTTGACCGTCGAGAGCGACACGAACAGCTCCGCGGCCACCTCCTGGTTGGTCCGGCCCCTCGCCACCAGGCGCACGACGTCCAGCTCGCGATCGGTCAGCGGATCGTTCATGGCGGGCACGGTCCGCCTGGGCTGGGCCAGGTGCTGCAGCAGCCGTATCGTCACCGACGGCGACACCAGCGCGTCGCCCGCCGCGGCCGCCCTGACCGCCTCGATCAGCAGGGTGGGCCCGCTGTCCTTGAGCAGGAAGCCGGTCGCGCCGGAGCGCAGGGCTCCGTACACGTACTCGTCCAGGTCGAACGTCGTGACGATGACCACCCGCAGCGGGTTCTCCACCCCCGGCCCGGCCAGCGCCCGGGTCACCTCGATCCCGTCGAGCTTCGGCATCCGGATGTCGAGCAGGCACACGTCCGGCCTGAGCCGCCTGGCCTCCGACACCGCCTCCGCGCCGTCGGCCACGGCGGCGACGACCTCCATGTCCGGTTGAGCGTCCAAAATCATCTGGAAGCCGGTTCGTACCAGTTGCTGGTCGTCGGCGATGAGAACCCGAATAGTCACGGCCCCAACTCTAAGGATCGGCCGTTCGGCCGAGGCGGAAATGGTCGCACGGCCGATCCGCCACACCCCCGCCCGCCGTGATTCTTTACGGCATGAACGACGTGCTTGTTGGACGAACCCTGACCAAGAGGTTCGGGCAGACGGTCGCCCTGGGCGGCGTGGACATCACGGTACGGGCGGGCGAAGCCGTGGCGATCATGGGGCCGAGCGGTTCCGGCAAGTCGACGCTGCTGCACTGCCTGGCCGGGATCATGAAGCCGGACGCCGGGGAGGTGCACCTGCTCGGCCAGCGCATCGACGCGATGGGCGAGCGGGAGCGCAGCGCGCTGCGCCGCACCCGCTTCGGCTTCGTCTTCCAGTTCGGCCAGCTCCTGCCCGAGCTGCCCGCCGAGGAGAACGTGGCACTCCCGCTCATGCTGGGCGGGGTGCCGAGGGCCCAGGCGGTACGCCAGGCGCGCGAGTGGTTCGCGCCCCTCGGCCTGCACTCCATGGAGGCCCGGCGCCCCGGTGAGCTGTCCGGCGGCCAGGCCCAGCGGGTGGCCATCGCCAGGGCGCTGGTCACCAAGCCGGCCGTGGTGTTCGCCGACGAGCCCACTGGGGCGCTCGACCAGCAGACCGGGCAGGACACGATGCGGCTGCTCGTCGAGGCGACCAGGCACAACGGCGCCTGCCTGATCGTCGTCACCCACGACCCGAACGTGGCCGGCTGGTGCGACCGCACGGTCGAGGTCCGCGACGGCCAGCTCCTCGCTGCGAGCGGGGCACGCGCGTGAATCTCGACCTGACCTGGCGGCTGCTCAAGGGCGGTGGCCGCAAGGGGATGCTGGGCACCTGGCTCACGCTGGGCGCCGTCGCCGTGTCCACGGCGCTGCTGCTGTTCGCCGTGGCCGCGAACTTCGCCTTCGAGGCCAGGGGCGAGCGCGGCGCCTGGCGCAACCCGGTCCCCGCCAAGGGGGACGCGGTCGCCGTCGAGGCGGCCCGTTACGACTTCGTCGGCGACCAGGCGATCACCGTCATCGACCTGGCCGCGCTCAAGGCCGGGGCGCCCGCGCCGCCCGGTATGCCGCGCTTCCCCGCGCCGGGTGAGGTGTGGCTGTCACCGGCGCTGGCCGAGCTGGCCAAGTCGCTTCCGGCCGATCAGCTCGCCAAGCGTTACCCCGGCCCGAAGGGCGTACTGGGCGACGAGGCGCTGGTCCACCCCGGCGAGCTGGTCGCGGTCGTCGGCCACGAGCCGGACGCGCCCGCGATGACGGCCGCGCGCAGCGACGACTGGATCATCGGCAAGGGCCCGGCCCGGGTGGCCGACCTCGCGGGCACGCCGTCGGAGGACTCCGAGGCCTACCGCGCGCTCACGCTCGTCGCGAGCGTGCTCATGGTGGTGCCGCTGCTGGTGTTCGGCGGCGCGGCGGCCAGGCTCACGGTCGCCCGGCGCGACCAGCGGCTGGCCGCGCTGAGGCTGGTGGGCGCGACGCCGGGCCAGGTGATCCGGATGACCGTGGCCGAGGCCGTGATCGTCGCGCTGGCGGGCGCGCTGCTCGGGGCCGTCGGCTACGCGGTCGCCGCGCCGCTGCTGGCCCGCATCCCGATCGGAGGCGGTGCGTGGTTCGTCTCCGACCTGTTCCCCTCCCCGCTGATCCTGGCCGCGATGCTGGTCGCGGTGCCGCTGCTGGTGGGCCTGTCCGCGGTCGCGGGGCTGCGGCGGGTCGTGGTCAGCCCGCTCGGGGTGGCCAAGCGCGAGACGCCGCCCGGCATGAAGTTCGTCCGGGTCGTCGCCCTGCTGGCCGTGCTGGCCGTGTTCCCGCTGCTGACCAGGGGGACCAGCGTCGCGATCGTGGCGGTGGCGCTCGGGCTGGCGTTCCTGTGCATCAACCTGGCCGGCCCGTGGGTGGTCGGCGTCATCGGCCGCGTCACCGCCAAGAGCGCCCGGGCGCCCGCGCGGCTGCTGGCGGGCCGCCGGCTGGTCGACGATCCGCGCTCCGCCTGGCGTACGGTGAGCGGCGTCGCCCTGACCGGCTTCGTGGCGGGCTTCCTCGGGCTGCTCAGCCCGGGCGTGTTCGCCGACGGCCAGGAGCCGCCGCAGCTGCGGATCTCCGCGCCCGGCGCCCAGGCGACGGCCGCCGCCGGCCAGGCCCGCGACCGGCTGCGGGCCGCCGGGGTCAGCGCGACGGTGAAGGTCGCGGGGCGCTCCTCCGATCGGGTCGTGATCGCCGCCCTGGGCAGCTCCGCCGACCCGGCGACGATCGACCGTGCCCGCACCGCGCTCGCCGGGCTCGTTCCCGGGCGCACCCCCACGACGGGGGACGACGACCGGCGGTTCGGCCTGCAACTCCTGGCCGACGTCCGGGTGGGCACGATCGTGGTGCTGTCGGTGTCGTTCCTGGTGGCCATCGCCAGCTCGGGCATCACGGCCGCGTCGTCGGTGCTGGACCGGCGGCAGACGTACGGGCTGATGCGGCTGGCGGGGACCCCGCTGGAGGTCCTCGACCGGGCGCGGCGCGCGGAGACGCTCATCCCGCTGACGGTGATGGGCGGCGGGGCGATCCTGGTGGGAGCGTTCTGCGCGGTGCCGTTCATGATCGGCACGATGAACGTGGTGGGCGTGGTCACGCTGGTGGGCTGTGTCGCCGTCGGCTTCGCCGGCGTGGTCGCCGCAGGCGCCCTGAGCCGCCCCCTGCTCCGCTCGGTCACCGCCGACCCGGCCCCCCGCCCGGACTGACCCCACTGCGCTCGGGCGCGGTGGGGTCAGCTGCGGGGGTCAGGCGGCTGTAGGGCCGGAGCTGCCCGGGCTGGCGTGCCAGAGCTGCCGGGGCGGGTCGGTGACGGCGGGGCCGAGGTCGGCGTAGGGCGAGAGGCGGAAGCCGTTGGCGTACTCGATCTTGCGGCCCCCCACCCCCGCGGCCTTCTCCGGCGCATGGGCGAGGAGGGCGCGAACGGCCTCGATGCCCTCCGCGCGCCAGAGCCGGTCGAGGTCCACGAGGTCCCAGCAGTCCACCGCGCGCATCGACACCGCCCGCGTCCCCGTGCGCCTGACCACCCCCTTGGCCAGCATGAGCCACGAGCCGAACACCGTGGCCGCGCACCGCCCCTGCACCGACTCGAAGAACGTCAGGTCGATCGGCCCCGTCGAGTCGTCGAGCGTGGTGAAGATGACCCGCTGCCCCGAGCGCACCGCCGGCGTCTGGGTCGCCACCTTGACCCCCGCGACCATCACCACCGCTCCGTTGCGCTGCTTCAGGAGATCTCTGGAACGTACCACTCCGAGCGCGTCGAGCAGCTCGTCGTAGAAGCTGATGACGTGGCGGCTGATGTCGATGCCCAGGATCTCCAGCTCGGCCTCGACCATCTCCGTCTCCGTCATCTCCGGCAGCTCCCCCGGCGGCAGGTGCTCGGTGAAGCCCAGCGGGAGCTGCACCGACGGCGGTTCCTCCACGCGAGCGGGTCGCGAGGTGTAGCGCTGGGAGGCGCGCGGGCCCGACCGCACGCCGATCGACGAGGCCCGTTCGAGGGTCCCCACCTGGGCGATCAGGTCGCGCCGGGTCAGCACGCCCGGACGCCAGCGGGGCCCGCCCGGGTGCAGGTCGTGGAGCGCGTCCAGCCCGCCGACCTGGACGATCCGCTCGATGGTCGGCCGCGAGGGCCGGGCGCGGTCCCAGAAGTCGGCCAGCGACGTGTACGGCTGCCCGGCGACCATGCGTTCGACCTCGGCCTCGCTCACCCCCTTGACCGCCGAGAACGGCACCCGCAACGCGTACCCCTTGCCGATCTCCCCGACCTTGAACTCCCTGCGCACCGGGGAAGAGGCGCCCTCCAGCGCGGCGGGACGCACGCGCAGCCCCAGCCGCTCCACCCGCCAGTCCCTGCCCGACTTGTTGATGTCGAGCGGCAGGATCTTGACCCCGCACTGCCTGGCCTCGTCGATGATGACGCGCGGCGGGTACATGCCCGGCTCGTGCGTGAGCACCCCGGCGAAGAACGCCGCCGCGTGGTGCCGCTTGAGCCAGGCCGACTGGTACGTGGGCAGCGCGAACGCCGCCGCGTGCGCCTTGCAGAACCCGAAGGCCCCGAACGCGTCCAGCACCTGCCAGGCCCGCTCGACGGCCGCGTCGTCGAACCCGTTGGCCTTGGCCATGGGCACGAACGTCTTGCGCACCCGCTCCCGCCCCTCGGACGTGTCCAGCGTGCGCCGCAGCTTCTCGGCGAACGACAGGTCCCGCCCCGTCATCGCCTCGATGATCCTGAGCACCTGCTCGTGGAACACCACGACGCCGTGCGTCTCCTTCAGCGCCTCCCGCAGCCTCTCGTGCGGGTAGTACGGCTGCCGCCACCCGTGCCTGGCCTCCAGGTAGGGGGTGACCATGTCGGAGTTGACCGGGCCCGGCCTGAACAGCGAGATGTCCACGATCAGGTCGTGGAGGGTGCGCGGCTCCAGCTTGGCGACCAGCTCGCGCTGCCCCGGCGACTCGATCTGGAAGCAACCGAGGGTGCGGCTGGCGCAGATCATGTCGTAGGTGTCCTGGTCGTCGTGCGGCACGTACTGGATGGCGGCGTCGTCGCCGCGCTGGGTGTCCAGGGCGACCACGACGTCGTCCACCCGCTTGATCTCGCTCAGCGCGTACGCCATCGCGGACTGCATCCGCACGCCCAGCACGTCGAGCTTGAGCAGCCCCGCCTCCTCCACGTCGTCCTTGTCGAACTGCGACATCGGGAAGTCCAGCAGGCTGCGCTCCACCGGCGTCCTGTCGTGCAGGCCCGCGTTGCCGATCAGCACGCCGCACGGGTGCATCGCGATGTGCCTGGGCAGCCCGTCGAGCCTCTCCGCCAACCGGAACACCCGGTCGAGCCCCGCCTCGCCGAGCCGGCTGTCGCGCAGCTCGGGCAGGTCGTGCAGGGACGCGGTGATCTGCTTGGCCCTGATGTGCGGGAACGCCTTGGCGATGGCGTCGATCTCGTGCGGCGGCAGGCCCATCGCTCCGGCGACGTCGCGGATGGCGCTGCGCGCCCGGTAGGTCTCCATCATGGACACGCAGGCCACGCGGGCCTCGCCGTACCGCTCGAAGATGGCCTTGTAGCAGTCGAGGCGGCGGGCTGACTCCACGTCCACGTCGATGTCGGGCAGCCCGATGCGGCCCTCCGACAGGAAGCGCTCCATGAGCAGGGCGTGGTCGAGGGGGTTCACCTCGCCGATGCCGATGAGGTAGTTGACCAGGCTGCCCGCGCCCGAGCCGCGGATGGCGCAGCGGATGCCCATGCCGCGGATCATGTCCGTGATGCCGGCCACGGCGATGAAATATCCGGACAGGCGTTTGCGCTCGATGATGGCCATCTCGTCCCGGAGGCGCCGCCTGGCGTCGCCCGAGCGGTCGAGGCCGCGCGAGATCAGCCCGTCCTCCACCCGGTGGCGCAGCAGCGGCACCGGGTCGCGGCCGATCTCGGGCAGGTGCAGGTTGGGCGGGTCGCTCCGCAGCGCGAGCAGCTCCTCCGGCTCCATCGAGCACGCCTCGGCCAGCCGCCTGGTCGTGAACAGCAGCCGCGACACCCGTTCCTGGTCCGCCCCGCAGACCTTGTTGGCCACCTGCCGCATCTCCTTGGTGCCCTTGAGGTAGGCGTGGGAGGTGGTGCGGTCGAGGTGGCGCGGATGCAGCGGGACGAGCTGGCGGGCCGCGTCGAGCACGTCGCCGACCTGGTGGTCGACCGGGTCGAGGTAGCGCACCGCGTTGGTCAGCACGGCCGGCACGCCCATGGACTCGGCCAGCCCGAGCATGCGCACGGCCGTGGTGGCGTCGCGGTAGCCGTACTGGTCGACCAGCTCGATCACCACGCCGGGCACCGCGGCGCGCCAGAGGCCGAGCAGCATCCTGGCGTGCTCGTCGCGCCGCTCGGCCACCGCGCGGCCCACGTCGGACCTGGGGCCGAGCAGCACCACGAGCCCGTCCTCGGCGCCGAACCCGTGGTCGCCGCCCGGTCCGCCGGCCCACTCCCCGATCAGCTCGCGGGTCACCTTGGGCGCGCCGCGCTCGCCCGCGTAATGCGCGGCCGTGACCAGGCGGCACAGCCGCGACCAGCCCTTGGCGCGGGCCAGCACCGTGACGCGGTCCTCGGCGTCCGGCCCGGTCTTGGGGGCGGGCGGGCGGCGGCGCCCGGGCAGGTCCAGCCCGGGCACCCCGAAACCCGGCAGCGGGGGCAGGGCGTCGAGCGCCAGGTTGACGCCGAAGACCGCGGAGATCCTGGCCGCCGCGCACGCGTGGGCGTGCTTGATCGCGCCGTAGAGCCCGTCGCGGTCGGTCAGCGCGAGGATGTCCATCCCGTGCTCGACCGCCCGGCTCACCAGCGCCCACGGGAAGGCCGTGCCGTAGCGCATGGAGTACGCGGAGCACACGTTGAGGTGCGGGAACGGCGCCGCCATCAGTCCCACGCCCTCAGCAGCAGCCAGGCGTTGCCGGCGGTGTCGTACCGCAACTCGTACGAGCCCACCTCACGCCCTGGGCTGGCCTCCACCCGCCAGAACTTGCGCTCACCGGGATCACCCTCGCTGGTCTTCCACCACTCGCGTGCGACCACCCAGTGGTCGAGGACCCGGCGGACGAGATAGAGCCGGTCCCGCCAGACGAACTGGGTCGGCTCCCCGTCCCTGGTCCACACCTCTATCGGATCGCCATAGAGTCTGCTCAAGACGCTTCTCCCCGCGGCTCTGGTCGTTATGCTGAGCCACCCGGGGGAAGGCGGGCGCTTATAAGTCGAACATATGTTCTCAGCGCCCCGAACGCAAGTCGCCGGCCTGTCTCACAAGAGGGTTGGCGCCGATCGAGTTGCGGATGCTGAAGGTCACGCTGCCCGGCCGGTAGCGGTCGTCCGAGGACTCCACCGGACGGCCCTCGTGCGTGGTCGTGACCCGGCGCTGGCGCAGGAGCGGGCTCCCCCTGCGCACTCCCAGCAGGCGGGCGTCCTCGACGCCGGCGGACACCGCGTCGATGAGGTGCTCGCCGTAGGCGAACACGAGGCCGATCGAGTCGTACAGGGCCTCGGTGACGGACTCGCAGTCGTCCGGGATCCGTTCGACGGCTGCGGCCACCCACTCGGCGTACACGGTGCGTTCCAGCAGGACGGGCTCGCCCTCCAGCGAGCGCAGCCGCAGCACCTCCAGGACCTCGCCGGGGCCGAGCCTGGCCGACTCGGCGGTGCTCGCGGGCCTGCGGCGCTGGGTGATCACCTGGCCGCCGAAGCGGTAGCCGTTCGCGCGCGCCCACTGCGCGAAACTGTGCAGCTCGGCGAAGCTCTGGCTGCGCGCCCTGCCGAGCACGATGCGCCTGGCCCCCTGCCGGGAGCCGACCAGGCCCTCGGCGGCGAGCACGGCCACCGCCTGGCGTACGGTGCCGCGGGCCGCCCGGTAGCGTTCGGCCAGCTCAGCCTCGCTCGGGAGCTGTGAACCGACCGGGAGCGCGCCGGAGACGATCTCGTTCCGAAGATCATCGGCGATCAGTTCATAGCGCGCAACCATCAGCGACCCTTCCCATTCATGAAAGAGCAACATTCATGCGACTTACTGGTGCTCGCTTGTTTGTACAAGTTCCCTTAGGTTCCCTTCCACACCCCCTGAAAGTGGAGGCGTCGTGTTCACATCTCGCGCCCGTGCGGCCGGCGTTGCCGCAGCCCTTACCGTAGTCACCGCGGCGTGCGGCGCCGCGCCCGGCACCCAACAGTCCACCGCGTCCTCCTCCGGGCCGAACGCGGCCACCGCCACCTCGGCGGCGGACTTCGGCGGCCTCGACAAGCTCGTCGAGGCGGCCAAGAAGGAGGGAAATCTCCACGTCATCGCCCTTCCGCCCGACTGGGCGAACTACGGGGAGATCATCCAGAAGTTCCAGGCCAAGTACGGCATCAAGATCGAGAGTGAGACGCCCGACGCGGCCAGCGCCGACGAGATCAACGCGGTCAAGACGCGCAAGGGCCAGGACCGCGCCCCCGACGTGCTCGACCTCGGCCAGTCGTTCGCGATCAGCGGAGCCGGCGAGGGCCTGTTCGCGCCGTACAAGGTGCAGTCCTTCGACAAGATCCCCGAGGGGCAGAAGGAGAGCACCGGGCTCTGGGTCAACGACTACGGCGGCTACGTGTCCATCGGCTGCGACGCCAAGAAGATCACCACGTGCCCGACGAGCTTCGCCGACCTGCTCAAGCCCGAATACAAGGGCAAGGTCGCGATGAACGGCAACCCGACCAAGGCCGGCTCGGCCTTCGCCGGCGTGTACGCCGCCGCCCTCGCCAACGGCGGCTCGTTCGACGACATCCAGCCCGGCATCGACTTCTTCAAGAAGCTGAAGGACACGGGCAACTACAACCCGGTGGAGACCACGCCCGCGACCATCGAGAAGGGCGAGACCCAGATCAGCATCGACTGGGACTACAACAACGCCGCCTACGCGCCCCAGATGGCCGCCAAGGGCCTCGACTGGAAGGTGAACATCCCCTCCGACGGCAAGTACTTCCAGATGTACGCCCAGGCCATCAACAAGGACGCCCCGCACCCGGCGGCCGCCAGGCTGTGGCAGGAGTACCTCTACAGCGCCGAGGGCCAGAACCTCTTCCTCAAGGGCTTCGCCCGCCCCGTCCTGCTCCCCTCGATGACCTCCGACGGCACCGTGGACAAGGCCCTGGCGGAGAAGCTGCCGTCGGTGGAGGGCACGCCCACCTTCCCGACGAGCCAGCAGGTGGACGCGGCCAAGGCCAAGCTCGCCAGCGGCTGGGACGCCGCGATCTCGGGATGAACCGCTCCCGTTCGAAGGGCTGGCTGGGGGCGCTGCCGCTGCTGGCCTTCTTCGCGCTCGTCTTCGGCATCCCCGCCATCGCGCTGGTGGCGGGGGCGTTCACGGCGCAGGGGCGGCCGAGCCTGGCCAACCTGTCGCAGAGCCTGCAGGGCGGCTACCTCGTCGCGATGCTCGGCAGCGTGAAGCTGTCCGCCGTGGTCGCCCTGCTGGGCGCCGTGCTGGGGACGTTCCTCGCGTACGCCGTCGTGACCTCCCGCCTCACGTTGCTGCGCGAGGCCGTGCTGACGGCCTCCGGCGTGCTGGCCAACTTCGGCGGGGTGCCGCTGGCGTTCTTCTGGATCGCCACGCTCGGCAACTCCGGCGTGGTCAGCGGCCTGGTCGGGCTGCCGTCCGGCTCGCTCTACACGTTCTGGGGCCTGGCGGTGACCTACCTGTACTTCTCGATCCCGCTGATGGTGCTGGTCATGGCGCCCGCGCTGGACGGGCTGCGGCCGCAGTGGCGCGAGGCGGCGTCCAACAACGGGGCCACCGCCTGGCACTACTGGCGCTTCGTCGCGCTGCCGGTGCTGGCGCCGTCGATGCTGGGCGGGGTGGTGCTGCTCTTCGGGTCGGCCTTCTCCGCGTACGCCACCGCCAACGCCATGGTCGGGACCGTCGTCCCGCTCGTCACGTTGAAGATCGCCAGCGCGCTCACCGGCGACGTGCTGATCGGCTACGAGAACATCGCGCTGGCCCTCAGCCTCGACATGGTCGTGGTGGCCGGGCTCGTGATGGCGATCTACCTGCCGCTGCAGAAGAGGAGCTCCCGATGGCTGCACTGACCGGCCTGGAGCGCATCTCGGGGGGCTCCTCGCGCCCTCGCGTGTGGCGCGGAGCGGTCTTCCTCCTGGCGGCGGCCTACTTCCTGATCCCGCTCGGGGCCTCGTTCTGGTACACGATCTACACCCCGACCACGGGGGTGTCGTTCGCGGCCTACGGCTCGCTGCTGACGGCCGACGGGTTCGTGCGCTCGCTGCTGCTGTCGCTGTCGCTGGCCGTCGCCACGATCGTGCTGGTGTTGCTGCTGGCGTTGCCCGCGATGCTGGCCGTACGGCTCTTCGCGCCGCGGCTGCGCCCGCTGATGGAGGTGCTGTGCACGCTGCCCCTGGTGGTGCCGCCCATCACCTTCGTGGCCGGGATCGGCACGTCGCTGCGCACCGGGACCGACGTGCTGGCTCCGACGCCGTTCTGGGCCACGCTGATCGCGGTCCAGGACCCGGCCTTCCCCGTGGTGCTGGTGCTGGCGTACGTGGTGCTCGTGCTGCCGTTCGTGTACCGGTCGCTGGACGCGGGGCTGCGCGCCATGGACGTGCGGACGCTGGTGGAGGCGGCCCGCAACCTGGGCGCCTCGTGGCCGTACGTGCTGGTCAGGGTGGTCATGCCGAACCTGCGCTCGGCCCTGGCCAGCGCGTCGTTCCTGACGCTGGCCCTCGTGCTGGGCGAATACACCGTGGCCAGCCTGCTGGGGTACGAGCCGTTCGCGGTGTGGATCGTGACCGTCGCCGGCTCCAAGGGGCAGCTCTCGGTCGCCGTGTCGATCCTCAGCCTCCTGCTCATCTGGCTGCTGCTGCTCGCCGTGTCCTCGGCGTTCGGTAAGGAGAGAAACAAATGACCGCATCGGTGGAGTTCCGTGGGCTGCGGCGGGTGTTCGGCAAGACGGTCGCGCTGGACGGCTTCGACCTCGTCGTCGCGCCCGGCGAGTTCGTCGCGCTGCTTGGGCCCTCGGGCTGCGGGAAGACGACCGCGCTGCGGTGCGTGGCCGGGTTCGAGCGGCCTGACTCGGGCGCGGTGCTCGTGGACGGCCGGGACATCACGGACGTACCGGCCAACAAGCGGGACGCGGGCATGGTCTTCCAGTCCTACTCCCTCTTCCCCAACCTGAACGCCCGCGACAACGTGGCCTTCGGCCTGCGCGTCCGCAAGGTGCCCGTGGGCACCAGGCGGAAGAAGGCGGACGAACTACTCGAACTGGTCGGCCTCCCCTCGCACGCCGACCGCTACCCGCACCAGCTCTCCGGCGGCCAGCAACAACGCGTCGCCCTGGCCCGCGCGCTCGCCCTGGAACCGCGCGTCCTGCTGCTGGACGAGCCGCTGTCGGCGCTGGACGCGAAAGTACGCGTGTCGCTGCGCGAGGAGATCCGCCGCCTCCAGCTCGACCTGGGCATCACCACCATTTTCGTGACCCACGACCAGGAGGAGGCGCTGTCGATCGCGGACCAGGTGGCGGTGCTGCGCGACGGGCGGCTCGAACAGGTCGGCTCGCCCGCCGAGATCTACGACCGCCCGGCCACCCCCTTCGTGGCGGAGTTCGTCGGCACCATGAACCACCTCGCCGGCCAGGTCTCCGGTGACCAGGTCACGGTGCTCGGCCAGCTTCTGCCGGTGGACGGCCAGGTGCCCGCGGATCCGTCCGTGGACGTCCTGATCCGTCCCGAGGCCGTCCAGGTCGTCCCGGTCGACGACGGTCCCGCCCACGTGCTCGCCGCCTCCTTCCGCGGCGCCTCCGTCCGCCTCCGGCTGGCGGTGGAGGGCGGGGAGGTCCTGGCCGACGTCCCCGGCCACGAGGCGGCCCGCCTCACCCCCGGAACGCGGGTCACCGTCCGCCTGGTGGACCGGCCCGTCCTGGTGGCGCCCCGCACGGTCACGGTCCCGGCCCCGGTCGTGGCGGCCGATGCGATCTGAGCACGCCGGCCCGGATGCCGTCCTGTTCGACATGGACGGCACCCTGGTCGACACCGAAGGGCTGTGGTGGCAGGCCACCGCCTCCATCGCCGCCTCCCTCGGCCGGCAATTGGGGGCGGAGGACATGCCGTACGTGCTCGGCCGCACGGTCGAGGACGTAGCCGCCCACCTCCTCACCCCCACTCCCCCTCCCGGCCACAACCCCCCACCCGCCCCGCCGCCAGTCCCCCGACCGGCGCCGGACCCCCGGTCGGCGCCAGTCCCCCGGTCGGCGCCGGTCCCCCGGTCGGCCCGGGACACGCCGCTCATGGCCGAGGTGGTCAGGCAGCTCACGGACGCCTTCGCCGACCTCATCGAGCAGGGCGTGAAGGTCACGCCGGGGGCATCGGAGCTCCTGGCCGAGCTGGCCGCCACCGCCATCCCGACGGCCCTGGTCAGCGCCTCTCCCCGGACCATCGTGGAGTTGGTGCTGCCGCGGCTCGGGCACACGTTCGACCTGGTGATCGCGAACGAGGACACGGCCCGCGGCAAGCCGTACCCGGACCCGTACCTGGAGGCGGCCCGCCGACTCGGCACGATTCCCTCCCGCTGCATCGCCGTCGAGGACAGCCCCACAGGCGTCGCCGCCGCCACGGCCGCGGGGTGCCGCGTCCTGGTGACGTCCCCGAAGAAGGGCCTGCCGCCGCTGACCGACCTCATGGCCAACAACCACCCACCAGAGCCCAACAACCGCTAACCACCCCCGCACCCTCGCACCCAGCGGGGCGCTTGCTGGGGGGCGAGGGCTGCGGCTGAGGGTTGGGGCGAGGGATGAGCGATGCGTTGCGGCGTGCCCGGTCCGCAGTGCCCGATGTGGCTGCGCGGTGCGCGGTGCCCGGTGCGCGTGCGGGATGCGCCGTCCCCGGCCCGCGGTGACCGGTACCGCTGACCGGTGCGGACTGGGGGTGAGCGGTGCATTGCGGCGTGCCCGATGCCCGATCCGCAGTGCCCGGTCCAGTGCCCGATCCGCGGTGAGCGGTGCCGGTGAGTACGTGATCGGTTGGCAGTGAGGTCGCTGAGGTGGTCGTGGTTCGTCAGCCGATGCTGATGCGGGCCAGGGCGCCCGCCTCCAGGGCCACCCAGATGGCCCCGTCCGGCCCGACCGTCAGCCCGTGCGGCTCGGCCTTTCGCGCGCCATCGTCCCCCGGCTGCAGTCCGGTTGGGAGGGGGTGCGATTGGATGGTGCCGTCGGTGGTGATGCGGCCGAGGCGGTCGGCGGCCCACTCGGTGAACCAGAGGGCGCCGTCGGGGCCGGTGACGATCGCGTGCGGTCGTGCGACCCGGTCAGGCAAGGGGTACTCGGTGATCTTTCCGGCGGTGTCGATCCGCCCGACCTGACCAGCGCCGATCTCCACGAACCAGAGCGCCCCGTCCGGCCCCAGCGTGATGCCCACCGGGGCGGCGCCCTCTGTGGGGAGCGGGTGAACGGTCACCTCGCCCGCCAGCGAGATCCGCCCGATGGCGTTGCCCTGGTTGATCGTGAACCAGAGCGCGTCATCCGGCCCCGCCGTGATGAAAGCGGGCATGCCGCCCTCCACCGGCACCTCGAACTCTGTCCGCTCCCCACCGGGCCCGATGCGCCCGATCCGGCCGGTCTGCATCTGGGTGAACCACATGGCCCCGTCGGGTCCGGCGACGATCCCGTACGGCGAGTCCGCCTCATAGGAGGTGACCTGCCCGTCGGCGGTGATCCGGGAGACCCGGCCGCCCGTGCCCTCCGCGAACCACATCGCCCCGTCCGGCCCCGGGACGATCACGGTCGGCTGCCCGTCGGCCGGATCAAGCTGATGGATCACGGGCTTCTGGCCCGGCATCATCCTGCCGACGCGTCCTTCGTGGACGAGCGTGAACCAGAGCGACCCGTCCGGCCCGGTGGCGATGCCATACGGCGAGCCTTCATCGATTTTGGTCAACATCTGCGGTCCTTCACTGGTCGATCCTGTGCGGCTCAACATATGCGTCCTCCTGCCAACGTGATCTCGGTCCCCCGGAAGCGCCGGATGAGGGCGCGGTCGTGCGACACCACGACGAGCCCGCCGCGGTAGTCGTCGAGTGCCTGCTCCAGCTCCTCGGCCAGGACCGGCGACAGGTGGTTGGTCGGCTCGTCGAGCAGGAGGAGGTCGTACTCCTGCGCCAGCAGCCGGGCCAGCGCCAGCCTGCGCCGCTGCCCGACCGACAGCGTCCCCACCTTCTGGTCGAGGGTCCGGGGCTTGAAGAGGCCGGTGCTCAGCAGAGCCGCACGCCGCTCGTCCGCATAGCTGTGGTTGTGGTTGTAAGCGTCCAGGACGGTCAGGTCGGGGTCGAACGTCACCTCCTGCGGCAGGTGGCCGACCCTCACTTGGGCATGCTCGGCCAGGGTCTGGAGCAGCGTCGACTTGCCCGCACCGTTGGCCCCGCGGACCAGCAGCCGGTCACCGGCTTCGAGGGTCAGGGAGGGGACGTGCAACCGGTCGCCGACCCGGACATCGCGCAGCTCCACGAGCACGCGAGCTCGGGCACGGCCGTGTCTGGCCGCATGCCCGGCCGCATGCCCGTGTCCAGCACGCTGGTGTCCGACGTGCCGGTGTCCGACACCGGGCTCGCGTCCCGCATCAGGGGCGCGTCTCGCACCAGGCGCGCGTCCCGATACGGGCTCATGGATCGGACCAGGCTCGCGTGTCGTATCAGAGCGTGTGCCGGGCTGGCGTCCTTGGGCGGACTCAGGTGCTGCGTTGGGGGCCTGGGCTGGAGCGGTGGTGCTGGGAGTGGCGTTGCCGGTGTGTGGGGTGTCGGGGAGCTCGGGGGCGGTAGTGGGAGTGGTGTCGACGGCGTGTAGGGGCTCGGGGGTGAGGGTGGGAGTGGTGTCGACGATGCTTGGGGGCTCGGGGGTGGGGGTGAAGGTGCCGTGGAAGCGGAGTGGGGCGGGTGGGCGGGGGACGGGGTCGGCCTCGAGTCGGCGCAGGCGCTCGTGTGCGTTGCGGACTCGGCTTGCCACCGAGCTCTGCACCCGCCCGGCGTTGCGGTCGTAGGCCATCTTGTTGTTGTCGCGCATCAGCCGCCCCGCGGCCACCCGGTGGGCGGTCGTGGCCGCGTAGTCGCGCACCTGCCGGACCTCCTCGCACCATGCCGCGTACGACTGCTCCCAGCGGGCCCTGGCGGCGGCCTTGGCGGCCAGGAAGCCGGTGTAGCCGCCGCCGAACCGGGTGATCGCCCCGTGCTCGACCTCGAGCACGGCCGTGGCCACCCGGTCGAGGAAGACGCGGTCGTGGGAGACCACGACGACCGCGCCCCGGTGCTCGCGCAGCCGGGCTTCGAGCCAGGTCAGGGCCGACTCGTCGAGGTGGTTGGTCGGCTCGTCGAGCAGCAGCACCCTGGGCGCGGCGGCCAGGACGCAGGCCAGGCCGAGGCGGGCGCGCTCGCCGCCCGACAGGCTGGACAGCGGCCGGTCGCGGCCCACGTGGGACAGCCCCAGCCCGTGGAAGGCCTTGTCGACCCGCGCGTCCGCCTCGTAGCCGCCGCGCAGCTCGTACGCCGTCAGCAACTCCCCGTACTCCGCCATGACGTCATCGGTGAGCGCCGACTCCAGCTCGCGGATCCGGCGCTCCATGGCGCGCAGGCCGGCCAGCGCGGCGTCGACGGCCTGCTGGACCGTGTGGTCGGGCGGCAGGTCGAGCGTCTGCCGGAGGTAGCCGATGTCGTCGGCCAGGGTCACCTCGCCGTCGTCGGCCCGCTCGACCCCGGCAAGCAGCCGCAGCAGCGTGGACTTGCCCGAGCCGTTCTCGCCGACGACGCCCACGCGCTCGCCGGGCTTCACGGACATGGACACGTCAGCGAGGACGGCCCGTTCGCCGTACGACTTGAAAACCCCTCGAAGACTGATCAGGATGGAACTCCAATCGCAACTGTTGTAGCGTTAGTGTGGCACACGGGAGAAGCTAACGCAACTGGAGTAGTTTTTGGAGTCAAACAAGCGGCCGGGCGGGCGAAGCGCCCGGGTTCGGGACGCCGTACGGCAGGCCACCCTCGCCGAGCTGGCCGAGCACGGATACCGGGGCCTGACGGTGGAAAACGTGGCCGAGCGGTCAGGGGTGCACAAGACGACCGTCTACCGGCGCTGGGGCAGCGTCGCGGGGCTGATCTCCGACGCCCTCGAGCTGGCCAGGGACGAGCCGTGGCCCATTCCCGACACGGGCTCGATCGAGGGCGACCTGAGGGGCATCGTCCAGCTGGTGCGCAGCGGCTTCGACGACCCGGACCTGGGGCCGGTGTCATCGGCGTTCGTGGCGGCGGCCGTACAGGATCCCGACGCGGCGCGGGCGCTGCACGAGTTCTTCATGGCCCGGCACGATCAGTCGGCCGAGGTGGTGCGGCGGGCGGTCGCACGCGGTGAGCTGCCTGACGTCGTGGACGTCCGGGAGGTGATCAGGGTGGCGGTCGCGCCTGTTTACTACCGGTTGTTCGTGGCGCATGAGCCGGTCACCGAGCGGGACGCCGATCGTGCCGCCGACGCGGCGCTCGCCGCCGCCCGCGCCGGTGTTCTCTGAGCCGCCGCCCGCGCCGGTGTTCTGTGAGCCCACCCCGTCCGGTCAGGGCTCCTTCTGGCCGCGTAGTTCGAAGTCGTCGAACGTCGTCTTCAGCAGCGACGTCTCGTCCTTGGGCGTACGCGCGAACAGCCCCACGTACCCGTTCCCGAGCCCGTTCGGGTCCTCCACCTGGTGCACCCGCTGATCGTTCACCCACATCGTCAGCCGCACGGCCGATCCGACCTGCTCGCACGCCGCCACCAGCCGGGCCTTGCCGGGCAGCCCGTCCACCTGCACCGGCTGGGCCAGCGTCCCGCCCGATCCGTCCACGATCCGCCGGATCCTGGCCTTCCCGGTCGTGTCGAGCGCGAACTCGTAGTACGTGTCGTCATCGTCCACGTTGTGGCAGTACACGCCGTACTCACCGCTCCCGACGGACTTCTTGACCTGGGCGGTGACGGCCACGACGACGGACGAGGGCAACATCGGCGTAGGGGTGGCCGACGGCTCGGGCGTGTTGGTCGGCTTGGCGATGAGGAAGGGTATGGGAGCCTTCGCCCACCGCTCTTCGGACCCCTTCTCCACGTCCAGCCCGTACGTCCCGTCCGTCCGGTAGCCGTAGCTCGCCGTCTCGTCCGGGTCGTAGACGCCGTTCCAGCCGCCGGAGGTCTGCGTGAAGTCCTCGCGGTAGAGGACGCTCATGTCGGGCGGCCCGCTGGGGTTGAACACCGCCCACGCGGCCACGGAGCCCGCCACGAGCACCGCCGCGGCCGCCGCCGCGACGCCCGCGATCAGCTTGGTGCGGCTGCCCTTGGACGGCTGCTGGACGGACGTGTACGGTGCCGTGGCCTGCTGCCAGGCCACCTGTACGGTGTGCGCCGCCTGTTCGGGCGCGGCCGACCGCCCGACGAGCTGGTCGAGCAGCTGCTGCGCGGTGGGCCGCGCGGCCGGGTCCTTCCGCAGCGCGGCCCCGACCAGCTCGCGCAGGCCGGGCTCGACGTCGCTGAGATCCGGCTCGGTGTTGAGCACCTGGTAGACGATCGAGGGCAGCGTGTCGCCGCCGAAGGGCGCCCTGCCGCTGGCGGCGAACGCGACCAGGCATCCCCACGAGAACACGTCGCAGGCCGGGGACACGGGTTCGCCCCGCAGCACCTCGGGAGCCATGTAGCGGGGCGTGCCCACCAGCTCGCCGGTGCCCGTGACGCCTCCGAGCGTGTCGAGCGCCCGCGCGATGCCGAAGTCGATCACGCGCGGGCCGACGGGCGACAGCAGCACGTTCGACGGCTTGAGGTCCCTGTGCACCACACCGGCGCCGTGGATGGCGGTCAGCGCGGTGGCCACGCCGACGGCCAGCGCGTCGAGGCTGGAGCCGCGCAGGGGGCCCGACTGGCGCACGGCGGCCTCGAGGTTGGGGCCCGGCACGTATTCGGTGACGACATAGAGCTGGTCGCCGTCGAGCGCGGCCTCGATCACAGCGGCCGTGCAGAACCTGCGCACCCGCTGGGCGGCGTCCGCCTCCCTGCGGAACCGCATGCGGAACTGCTCGTGCTGGGTCAGCTCCGGGTTGATCACTTTGACGGCGACCCGCTGCCCAGCCGGATCCTCGGCGAGATGGACCGTGCCCATGCCGCCCCGACCCAGCACGCTAAGCAACCTGTAGCGCCCGATGTGGGAGGTTTCACCGCTCACGGCGCGCTAGCTTACCGACCCGCCGCTTACCGCGCAGGGTCGAGCACACCACGTACATGCCCCCACCCTGAGTGGCCTTCCCCCGCACGTACGGAGTTGACTAGTCGTCATGCATGCCATCATCGTCTCCGCCCCTGGCGGTCCAGAGGTTCTCGAATACGTCGAGCGGCCCGATCCCGTACCCGGCGAAGGGGAGATCGTGGTCGACGTCGCCGCAAGCGGCGTCAACTTCATCGACATCTACCACCGCTCCGGCGCGTACCCGCTCGATCTGCCCACCCCCATCGGCTCCGAGGGCGCGGGCACGGTCTCGGCCGTCGGCCCGGGGGTGCAGGGGGTGGCCGTGGGCGACACCGTGGCCTGGGCCAACGTCCTGGGCAGCTACGCCGAGAAGGCGGTCATCCCGGCGGACCGGGCGGTGCCGGTGCCCGACGGCGTCCCGGCCGACGTGGCCGCGGCGGCGATGCTGCAGGGGCTGACCGCCCACTACCTCACCCACTCCACCCACGAGGTGCGCGAAGGGGACGAGGTGCTCGTCCACGCCGGAGCCGGCGGCATGGGGCAGCTGCTCATCCAGCTCGCCAAGCTCAAGGGCGCCAAGGTCCACACCACCGTCTCCACCAGCGAGAAGGAGAAGCTGGCCAGGGAGGCCGGTGCGGACGAGGTGCTGCGGTACGACGACTTCGCCGAGGCGCTGCGGAACAAGATCGACGTCGTGTACGACGGCGTCGGCAAGGCCACGTTCGAGGGCGGGCTCGAGGCGCTGCGGCCGCGCGGCCTCATGGCCCTGTACGGCGCCGCCAGCGGCCCGGTCCCGCCGATCGACCCCCAGATCCTCAACCGGAAGGGCTCGCTCTTCCTCACCAGGCCCACGCTCGTCCACTACATAGCCGAACGCGAGGAGCTGCTCCAGCGCGCCTCCGACCTGTTCGGCTGGATCAAGTCGGGACAGCTCACCATCAACGTCTCCCACCGCTATCCGCTGGCCGAGGCGCACCAGGCGCACGAGGACCTGGCGGCCCGCCGGACGACAGGGAAACTGCTCCTCATACCCTGACGAGCATGGACATCGCAGGATCAGTCTGGTCGTTCGCCCTCGTAGCGGCATTTCTCACGCTCACCCCCGGCCTCGACACGGCCCTGATCCTGCGTACGTCCCTGCTGGCGGGCAGGCGGGCGGCCTGGGGCGTGACGCTCGGGATCCAGCTCGGCACGCTCACGTGGGGCGTTCTCACCGCGGCGGGGCTGTCGGCGCTGCTGGCCGCCTCGCGGCTCGGCTACGAGAGCCTGCGCTGGGCCGGCGTGGCGTACCTGGTGTGGATGGGTCTGCGCATGCTCCTGGCCAAGGCCGCGCCCCACGACGAGCCGGAGCAGGCGGTGCGGTTCGGGGGCGTGGCCGAGGGGCTGCTGTGGAGCGCGGCGCTGATCGGGTTCGCGTCGCTGGTGAGCGGCTTCCTGCGGACGCCCGCCGTACGCCGCTTCCTCGACCGCCTGACCGGCGTGGTCATCGTCGGCTTCGGCATCCGCCTCGCCGTCACCGACTGAGGCCGAAGTCGGGGCTCGTGGGCCAGCCCAGCAGGCGGGCCCCGAGCACGGCGGTCTCCAGGGTGAAGCGCTGCGTCGGGTCGTCCGGCGAGAAGCCGGTCAGGCGGCGGATGCGCTCCAGCCGGTACGTGACCGCCCGCGGGCTGAGCCCCAGCCGCCGGGCCGCGGCCGTCTGGTTGCCGTGCGAGGCGAAGACCGCCTCCAGCGTCTCCAGCAGCGGCTCATGCCCGCCCCGCACCCCCAGCAGCGGGCTCAGCACGCTGGTCACGAGGTCCTCGATCGCGCCCCTGTCACGCAGCAGCACGGGGAAGACGAGCAGGTCGGCCGCCTTGACCACGTCGGCCCTGAGCCCCAGCCCGTCGGCCAGCTCCAGGGCCTGCGCCGCCTCCCGGAAGGAGGCCACCACGCCGCCGGGACCACGCTGCGGGCGTCCCACCGCGACCCGCCACCCGGCCGGGAAGCGGGCGCGTACGTGATGGGTGAACTCCCCCACCGCGGCCGGCAGCGTCGCCGGGGCCACGCACACCAGCAGCCCGTCGCGCACGGCCACGAGCACGTTGTGGGAGCCGAACCGGGCGATCAGGTCCCGCTCGATGCGGTCCTGGTCGCCGCCGCGCATGCCGCGGGCCACGGCCACCACGTACGACCCCGCCAGCCGCAGCCCGAAGTGCTCGGCCCGCTCCGCCAGCCGCTCGGCCCGCCCCTGGAGCAGGTCGTCCACGAACTCCCGCCAAGCCTGCTCCTCCTCGCGGATGGCGGCGGCCTGCGCCCTCTCGTACCCCTCCATCAGCGCGGAGACCGCCTTGCGCAGCGCGGGCAGCGCTCCCGGCAGCTCCTCGCCGGCGGCGAGCGCGCCGTCCACCAGCACCCGCAGCGGGATCCCCAGCCTGGCGGCGCGCCTGCCCGCGGCGCGGTAGGCGTCGAGCGCCTCGCGGGTGGGTAATCGGCCGGTCGCGGCGTGCTCGGCCAGCACCTGCCGATGCCCGCCGAGCAGGTCGGCGAGCAGGTCGGCGGGCATCTCGGAGATCGCCATCACACTCCTACGTCACGCCTGTCGAAGGAGAGCACTGCGGTGAGCGCGAGCACGGCCGTCGCCCCCGCCAGCACAAGGTAGTCCCCGACCGGCAGCCCCTCATAGAGCGGCCTGCCCTCGGAGTAGTAGTGGAACGGCGAGACCCACTTCAGCCAGGAGATGGCGTCGATGTTCCGGCCGATCGTGACCACGACGAAGCCGGCCACCGCCCACACGCCGACCACGGCGGAGGCGATCGCCCTGCGCCCGGTGGCCGCGCCGACCGCCAGTCCCATCGTCCCGAACAGCAGCCCGACCAGGAGCACCCCGAGCTGCGCGGCCAGGATCCGGTCGAACGGCACCCCCATCTCCACGACCTCGCTCATCGCCCACGTGGCGAGCAGCGTCACGACGGCCAGCACGAGCATCGCGACCGCCAGCGCGGCGAACCTGTCCAGCACCAGCCGCCGCCGGTCCACCGGCAGCGTGACGACCAGCTCCAGCGTGCCCGACTCCTCCGGCTGCGCGATCGCCCGGTTGGCCAGGTTCATCGCGAACACGATGAACAGCATGGGGACGAAGAGCTGGTAGACGACCGTCTGCAGGTAGCCGGCGCCGGAGGCGAAGTCCCCGAGCCCGCCCATCAGGTCCTTGAGCGGCCCCGGAAACTTGGCCATGGCCATGGAGTCGTAGGTCTCGGGGTTCAGCTTGACGTTGGCGTACGCGCCCAGATAGACGCCCATGAAAGCGCTGATGCCCAGGCACCACCAGATGAGCGACCGCCGGTTGTCCCGCAGGCTCTTAGCGATCATGGTGCCGCTCCTCGTCGCTGTAGTAGGTCAGGAAGATCTCCTCCAGGTCCGGCTCCGCGCTCACCATGTGCACCACGGTGAAGGCGGCCGCCGCCTTGATCAGCGCGTCCGGCCGGCCGTCGATCGTGCAGCGCAGACCGGCGTCCTCCACGCGCAGTTCGCGCACGCCGGGCAGGTTCTCGAACGCCGCTCGCGGCACGGGCGCGTCGAAGTGCAGCTCGACCCGGCGCACCGCCTTCTCGCGCAGCGCCGCCACGTCCTCCACGGCCACCAGGCGCCCGTCCCGTACGATTCCGACCCGGTCCGAGACGTTCTCGACCTCGGCGAGCACGTGCGAGGACATCAGCACGGTACGCCCGGACTGGCGCACCTCCCTGACCATGGCCAGGAACTCGTGCTGCACCAGCGGATCCAGCCCGCCCGTCGGCTCGTCCAGGATGAGGAACTCCGGCTCGTGCATGAGCGCCTGGATCAGCCCGACCTTCTGCTTGTTGCCCTTGGAGAGCTTGCGCATCTGCACCGACAGGTCGGCGTCGAGGCGTTCGGCCAGGGCGTCGATGCGCGTGTCCGGCACGCCGCCGCGCATCCTGCCGAGGAAGCGCAGGTAGTCCCTGGCCCGCTCGCGGCCCTCCAGCGCCAGCTCGCCCGGCAGGTAGCCGATCCTGGAGCGGGTCGCGGCCTCGCGCGGGTCGGCGCCGAGGACGCGTACCGTGCCCCGGGTGGGCCTGATCACGTCGAGCAGCAACCGGAGCGTGGTCGTCTTGCCTGCGCCGTTCGGCCCGAGATACCCGAAGATCTCCCCAGGCTGGATCTCCAGCGTGAGATCCTCCAGGCCGCGGCGCCTGCCGTAATACTTGGTCAGCCCTTCGGCCTGCACCACTGCTGTCATGGCCGAATCGTCCCGCCACGCGGGACCTCCGTCATCGGACAGGTCCGGCAGCGTGCGGATGGCTTTGCTTCCGGGACGCGGCAACGAGAGGGTGTGTTGCGTGGAAACGGCGTTCGTGCTCGGTGGCGGGGGCGTGCTCGGCGCGCACGAGGTGGGCATGCTGCAGGCGCTCGACGAGGCGGGCATCAGCCCCGACCTCGTGGTGGGCACGTCCGTGGGCGCCCTGAACGGGGTGGTCATCGCCGCCGCCCCGTCCGAGGCGGTGGAGCGGCTGACCTCTCTGTGGCGTTCCGACGTCGTACGTACGGCCTTCGCCGGCTCGTGGGTGGCCCGGTTGTCCACGCTGGCCAGGACCGGCACCCATCTGCACCCGATAGGGCCGTTGCGCGAGGTTCTGAGCGGCACGGTGGGGGTTTCGCGGATCGAGGAGCTGGAGGTCCCCTTCCAGTGCGTGGCGGCCTCGGTCGAGCGGGCCGCGGCTCACTGGTTCACCGGCGGACCGCTGGTCGAGGCGGTGCTGGCCTCGTGCGCGGTGCCCGGGCTGCTGCCGCCCGTCGTGATCGGCGGCGAGCACTTCTACGACGGGGGGCTGGTGCACAGCATCCCCGTGGGGCGGGCCGTGCAGCTCGGCGCCAAGCGCGTCTTCGTCCTGCACGTCGGGCGGATCGAACGGCCGCTGGCGCCGCCCAGGAGGTTCTGGGAGGTGGGCATGGTGGCGTTCGAGATCGCGCGCAGGCACCGGTTCGCCGAGGACATGGCCAGCCTGCCGCCCGGCGTGGAGGTGCACGTGCTGCCCGCCGGGATGACCGAGGCGCTGTCCCCGCTGCGCTACCGCGACATCTCGCAGATCTCCGCCTGCATCGAGCGGGCCTACGACGCGTCTTCCCGCTATTTGCGTAACAGAGGAGGATGAGGGTTAGACCGTTGCAGGGAGGCCGCCGTTGCTTCCACCGCGTATTCTGCGCCGGCTGGTGCTGGCTCCGCTGGTCATCGTGGTGACCGTGTTCATGGTGGTGACGCTGCCGTTCTGGCTCGTCGTCACGGCCGCGGCCTCGCTGCGCCTGCCGCCGCCGCGGCGCAGAGGGGCTCGCTTCGTCTGGTTCGCCACGGTGTGGCTGACACTGGAGTCGGGCGTGCTGATCACGTGCCTGTGGCTGTGGGTGGCGGGCGGGGCGCGGCGCCAGGAGCGGCATTACGCCCTGATCAGGTGGTTCCTGGCCAAGGTGCACGCGGCCGCCGTGCGGATCTTCCGGCTGACGCTGGAGATCCAGGAGCCCGATCTGACGACCGAGGAGCAGGCCGCGAGGCTGACGCGACCGGTGATCGTGCTGTCGCGGCACGCGGGCCCCGGCGACTCCTTTTTGCTGATCTATTATCTTCTGGCGCTCTATCGCCGGCAGCCGCGCATCGTCATGAAGGCCGCGCTCCAGTACGATCCCTCGCTGGACGTCGTGATCAACCGGCTGCCGAACGCGTTCGTGCCCCGCAAGTCCGGACAGAAGCGGATCATCGAGGAAATCCACCGCCTCGCCGCCACGATGGGCGCCCAGGACGCCCTCGTGATCTTCCCCGAGGGCGGGAACTTCACCCCGCGCCGCCGCCGGCTCGCCATCCGGCGGCTGGAGGAGAAGGGGCTGACCGAGGAGGCGGAGCGGGCGCGCGGCATGGACCACCTGCTCCCGCCCCGCCCGAACGGCGCCATCACGGCCATCGAGGCGTGCCCGTCGGCGGACGTCATCTTCGTCGCGCACACCGGGCTCGACGACCTCATCACGCTGGGGGACGTCTGGCGCAAGCTGCCCTTCAGGGCTCACATCACCGCGAAGTGGTGGCGGGTGCCCGCGGCCGAGATCCCGACGGAGCGGGAGGACCGGATCGGATGGCTGTACGACCACTGGGAGCAGATCGACGCCTGGATCGCCGCCCAGCGCATGGCCCGGAGCGCCGGCTAGCCGAGCGGCGGCGCGCCCGGGGGCAGGACCGGGACGTCCGGCGGGCCCTGCTCGATGAGGCGGAGCAGCGCGTCCGTGTCGAGGTGCCGCTCCACCAGGTCGCCGAGCGCGTCGAGCCGCTCCTCCCTGAGCGCGGCGAAGTCCGTGCCGGGGGCCGGTGCGAAGTCGCGTCCCGCCCGCGCGGCCACGTCGGCCAGGAAGGCCCGGCGGAAGCCGTCGTTCTCGAGAGCGCCGTGCCAGGTGGTGCCCCAGACGTTGCCGACCCGGCAGCCGTCGAGGAACGGCTCGCCTCCGTCGACCGAGGCCAGCCCGTGGTGGATCTCGTACGCGCGGACCGGCTGCCCGTACGCCGTGCCCTCGGGCCGCCCGAGCCGCTTGTCCTTGACGAACTCGACGCGTACCGGCAGCCGCCCGAGCCCTTCGACCTTGCCCGCCCCCGACTCGACCTCGTCCACGATCTCCCGCCCGAGCATCTGGAACCCGCCGCAGATCCCCAGCACGGGCCCCGCCCGGTCGATGATCGCCGCCGCCAGCCCGCGCTCCCGCAGCCACGCCAGGTCGCTCACCGTGGCCCTGGAGCCCGGCAGCACCACCAGGTCGGCGTCGTCCAGCTCGACCGGATCGGTCACGAAACGCACCACGACCCCCGGCTCGGCGGCCAGGGCGTCCACGTCGGTGAAGTTCGAGATCCTCGGCAGCCGCACCACGGCCACCCGGAGGGTCTGCCTGCCGTACGGGGGGCGGACCGCGACCTTCCGGCTGTCCAGGGCCAGCGAGTCCTCGACGTCCAGCCAGAGCCCGTCGAGCCAGGGCAGGACGCCGTACACCTCGCGCCCGGTCAGCCGCCTGAGCATGTCGAGCCCGGGCTCCAGGAGCTCCCGCGCGCCTCGAAACTTGTTCACGACAAATCCGGAAATATGCGATTGGTCGTCGGCGTCTAAGAGGCCCACCGTGCCGTAGAACGCGGCGAACACCCCTCCCCTGTCGATGTCGCCGACCACGATCACGGGCAGGTTCGCGGCCCTGGCCAGGCCCATGTTGGCGATGTCGCCGCGGCGCAGGTTGATCTCGGCGGGGCTGCCCGCGCCCTCGCACACGACCACGTCGTACTGGCTCCTGAGCCTTTCGAGCGCCTCCAGCGCGGCGGCGCGCAGGAGGTCCTTGAGCGCGCCGTACTCCATCGCGTCCACGTCCGCCACCGGGTTGCCCATGAGGACGACCTGGCTGCGGCGGTCGGTGCCCGGTTTGAGGAGGATGGGGTTCATGTCCACCGTCGGCTCCAGGTAGGCGGCCTGCGCCTGCGTCGCCTGGGCCCGGCCGATCTCGGCGCCTTGAGCGGTGACGTACGAGTTGAGCGACATGTTCTGCGCCTTGTACGGCGCGACGCGCACGCCCCTGCGGGCCAGCCACCGGCAGATCCCCGCCGTCAGCACGCTCTTGCCCGCGTCGGACGTGGTCCCCGCGACCAGCAACCCCCCTCTGACCATGCGATCACCGTACAGGTCGCGCGCTAGGCTGGCCGCATGCCACCGGCTGACCTGCCCATCTGCCGCACGTGCGGCATCCAGTACGCCGAGCCGCGCCCCGACTGCCCGATCTGCGAGGACGAGCGCCAGTACGTCGGCTGGGACGGCCAGCGGTGGACCACGCTGGCGGGCCTGGCGGCCGAGGGCCATCGCGGCCGGGTGGAGGAGGAGGGCCCGGGCGTGGTGGGCATCGGCACCGCCCCGCCCACGGCGATCGGGCAGCGCGCGCTCCTGCTCCGCACGCCGGAGGGCAACGTGCTCTGGGACATGGTCTCCTACCTCGACGACGACCTGGTCGCCGAGGTCGAGGAGCTCGGCGGGGTGTCGGCCATCGCCATCAGCCACCCGCACTTCTACGGCTCCATGATCGAATGGTCCCGGGCCTTCGACGCCCCGGTGTACATCCACGCCGCCGACAGGCAGTGGGTGGCCAGGCCGGACGACGCGGTGGTCTTCTGGGAAGGCGACACCCACCGGCTGTCGGAGGACCTCACCCTGATCAACGCGGGCGTGCACTTCGAGGGCGGCCAGGTGCTGCACTGGTCGTCCGAGCGTGCCCTGTTCTCGGGTGACATCCTCCAGGTCGTCCAGGACCGGCGCTGGGTGAGCTTCATGTACAGCTACCCCAACTACATCCCGGAACGTCCGCACGTCGTGCGCCGCGCCCTGGACCTGCTGGAGCCGTACGCGTTCGAGAGGGTTTACGGGGGTTGGTGGAAGAGAATCGTGTACGGGGACGGCGCGGAGGCCGTCCGCCGCTCAGCCGACCGTTACCTCTCCTTTGTCGAGGACGTCGAGGACAGGTAGCCGGCCGTTCAGCCCTCGCGCCTCTGGTCCCTGGTCTCCTCGTCCCGGACGGGCGGCTGCTTCTCGCCGCCGCCGTAGCGCTGCTGCACCGCGTCCGCGCCCTTCCGGATCTGGTCGTCGTACTTGTGGCCGGTCCGCTCCTTCGCGTAGCGCTCGGCGCGATCCAGCAGTTGGTCGGCCTGCTTGGAATGCCCTCTGGCCAGGTTCTCCGCCTTCTTCAGCCATTCCCCGATGCGGCTCATATACGTTCCCCGTTTCTTCGGACTACGGGCGCCCCCTACCCCGGCATCCGGCACATTCACGCCCACCGCCGGGCGGCGAGCAGCACGAGGACGATCGTCACCAGCGCCGCGGTCGCCACGGCCCCGTTGCGATGAGCAGGGAGCCGGCGACCGCGGCCCCGCTCAGGACCATCGCCTTGGCCGCCGGCACCCGCCCTCTGGACGGCGTGGCGACGAGGGTCGCGTCGATCATGCCGGACGTGTACTCGCCGCTGATCGTCATCGCGCCCATCATCCCGAACGGCAGCTGGACTCCCGACGGTCTCATATGGCCTAGAATCCGGCAGATGTTCGCGGCCCCCGCCCGGCTGGCCTGGCTGGACGCCCTGCGGGGACCGGCCGCGCTGGCCGTCACCTTGCACCATGCCGGCTGGACCTTCGTCCCTGAGCTCTGGACGGAGGTGGACCGGCGGATCGACCTCGGCACCTGGGGCGTGTTCGTGTTCTTCCTGGTCAGCGGGTACATCATCCCCGCCTCCCTGGAACGGCGCGGCGACGTGCGGGCCTTCTGGACCGGGCGGGCCTTCCGCCTCCTCCCCCTGCTGGTCAGCGCCTGCTGCCTGGTGCTCCTCCTCGCCCTGGCAGGCGTGCTCCCCCTCGAACCCCGGCTCGCCGAGCGCCCTCTCCCCGTGGTCGCGCTCGGCAATCTGACCATGCTGCAGGAGCTGCTCAACCTGCCGGCCGTCATCAGCGTGACGTGGACGCTCTCGTACGAGATGGCGTTCTACCTGATCAGCGTCGCGCTGTTCCAGGTGCGGCAGGCCGGCAGGTCCGCGGAGATCGCCGTGGTCCTGGCGCTGGTGGCCGTGGCGCTGGGCCTGCTGGTGCCGCAGACGATGATCGGCGGCCGGGACGACCTGGCCGCCGTGCTGCTCCCCGTCGCGGTCGTCGCGGCCATCGCGGTGACTGCCCTCGGGAGCGGCAGGGTCCGTACGGCCGCCGCGGTCGCGGGCGGTCTCCTCGGGCTCGGGCTGGTGATCCTGGGCAGCCGGGCCGGCACCTGGCAGGGCGTGATCATCCTGGCGACGATGTTCGCGGGGACGGCGCTGTACCGGGCCGAGCGGGGAGCCGTTCCCTGGCGTACGGCGGCCGTCGCGGTGGCGGTGGTGCTGGGCTGCGGGCTCTTCGCCAAGGACGAGCCCAGCTGGGCGCCCGCGATCGCGCTGGCGTACGGCGCCTTCGGGCTGGCGTTCGCGCTGCGCCGGCGGGCGTTCCCACGCTGGCTGGCGTGGCTCGGCGTGATCAGCTTCTCCCTCTACCTGCTGCACCCGATCCTGCTGCACGTGGTCCCGCACCCGGTGCTGTACTTCCTGGCCCTGATCCCGCTCAGCGCCATGACCTACCGGCTGATCGAGGCCCCGGCCCAGCGCCTCGGCAAACGCCTGGTCGCCGGCCGCGCGACACCTCGATGAGGCGGCTCACGGCTTGCGGCCGACTCCCCCGTACAGCCACCGCGTGGCGGCGGGAGCCGGGTCGGCCGGGTCGGGGTGCCAGGTGTCGATGGTGACCAGACCGGGATCCACCAGGTCGAACCCATCGAAGAAGCCCGCCACGTCGGCGTGCTCGCGGAAGTAGATCGGCGTCGGCGTGGCCGCGTACACCGTCTCGATCTGGGCGACCGCGTCCGCCGAGTGGCCGTCGACGGTGACGTGGGTGGCCGTCAGGTGGCTGCCGGACACCAGGGCGTGGCGCAGCTGGCCCATGACCGAGCCGCGCTCTTCCAGGGTGAGGAAGTGGACCATGGCGATCATCAGGACGCCGACCGGCTCGTTGAAGTCGATGAGCTTGACGGTCTCCGGATGCCCGAGCACGTCGGCCGGGCGGCGCATGTCGGCGGCGGCCACGGTGGTGTTGCGGTCGGTCGCCAGGAGCGCGCGGCCGTGTTGCAGCACGACCGGGTCGTTGTCGACGTACACCACCCGGGCTTCCGGGATGATCTGCTGGGCGATCTCGTGCGTGTTGCCCACGGTGGGCAGGCCGGAGCCGATGTCGATGAACTGCCGGATCCCCTGCCGGGCCATGTACCGCACCGCGCGGCGCAGGAACGCCCGGTTTTCCTGGGCCAGCTGACGGATCTCGGGCATCGCCTTCTCGACCCGCCGTACGGCGTCCCGGTCGACCTCGAAGTTGTCCTTCCCTCCGAGGTAGTAGTCGTACATACGGGCGACGCTTGGCCTGGTGACGTCGATCCCCATAGCTCCGCCACCGCCTTGCTCCGGCATGCCACGGCCTCCATTCGTGATCATTCCGTACACAAGCTATCGCAATCCGCGAAGGAGGCCAGTCAGGTTTGGTGTCAAACGTGGCGTTCTGCTCCCATCGTCCAGTCGGGCGGGGTTGCCTACAGGAGGTCGTTGATCAGGTCCCTGAAGTCCTTGCGGTAGTCGAAGTTCTGCATGTCCTGCAGCCACACCGCGCGGATGAAGGGGATCTTGAGGTCCTTCCTGATCCGTCGCAGCCAGATCTCCCAGTCGTCGTCCTTGATGACGCCCAGCCGGTAGCCGGTGTGGGCGGCCTCGTAGCGGTTGAATATCGACCAGGCGAGGGCGATGTTCTGCACGGAAATCTCCGGATTTCGCCGGACACTGTCGCCGATGAAATCGATGTCGGCGAATATCTCGCGAACGCGGTCATTATCGATGATCATGGTGTTGATCTCGTTGAGATAATCGATGAGCCGCTGATGGGTGCCGTACTCGAGATTCGCGGCCACCAGCCTGGTCTGCCTCGTTAACGCCCTCGTCTGGAGCCCGACGAAGAGCAGCGTGACGAGGTTCATCGTCGCGGTCAGCAAGGCCACGCCCTGCGCGCTCATGAGGCGAATCTCGAGTGCACCCGGAAAACCACCATTCCATGGTACGCGGACGCGATATTCATCGCATCGCGAGACGTTATTCAGCCGGAATTACTCCCTTTACGGCCGAATGGCGTGATGGTGGATATCCGCGCGGCGAGTTCGGCCAGGTGAGTCAGCCACGAGTCGGCGGCGGGGTCGGGCACGGCGACGATGACGTGGTCGATCCCCAGGGCGGCGAGTTCGGCGCAGCGCCGGACGCTCTGTTCGACGCTTTCCCCCTCGGGGATGCGCATGTGGAGGGTCTTCTCGATGTCGTCGTAGGGCCGGCCCAGGCGTTCGCAGTGGGCACGCAGCACGCCGAGCTTGTGCCGGACGTCGGCGCCGTACAGGAAGTTGCAGGCGTCGGCGTACTGGGCGACGAGGCGGAGGGTCTTCTTCTCGCCGCTGCCGCCGATGAGGATGGGCGGGTCGGCCTGCGGCGCGTTGAGCGTACGCTCCAGGCTGTAGTGCCGGCCCCGGTACGGCTTGTCCTGGCCGCTCCACATCTGCCTGGCGATCTGAAGGGTCTCCTCAAGCCGCTCGAACCGTTCGGCCAGCGGCGGAAAGGGCAGTCCGAGGCCGCGGGCCTCGGGCTCGTACCAGCCGGCGCCGATGCCGAGAACGGCACGGCCGCCGGAGAGCGCGTCCAGGGTGCTGACCTGTTTGATCAGCAGGCCGGGCGCGCGGTAGACCGCGCCGGTCACGAGCGCGCCCAGGCTCACCCGGCTGGTGAGGGCGGCGGCGTACGACAGCGCACCGTAAGCCTCCAGCATCGGGTCCTCCGCGGAGCCGAAGTTGGGGATCTGGAAGAAGTGGTCCATCACCCAGAGGCTGCGCAGCCCCGCCTGGTCGGCGCCACGGGCGACGGCGGCGAACTTGCCGCCGATCGCGGCGTCGCCCCCGGGCCAGAGGAAACGCGGGCAGGTCAGACCGAGGTCCATAGAGGTGCTCCTTGATGGGAGAAGGGGGAGGCGCCCGCTCTGAAGGCGCGCATGAAAAAACCCTCTCGCCTGGGCTGCGCCCGAGGCCGAGAGGGCTCCGATAAAGGCATTATCTCACGAATGCGGCGTCGCCAGGGAGATGCCGCGGATCCCGAGCCGGTGCCCACTCCCGACGACTGCACGCAGGGCAAGGGCACCAAGCCGCTGAGCGCCAAGGCCCTCGCCACCAAGAGCAAGGCCGCCAAGGCGCTGCTGGACCGTGAGTTGCTGGCCGCGTAGCGCGGCGCCGCGAGCGTGCTGACCGGGGTCGCGGGCAACGAGTCGTCACGCACCGGGAAAGGCCGTCCGCCTCGACGACCTCGGGCTGCCGCCGGCCTCCGCGTCCCGTCCCACGTGACGCCGCCGGGACGCGCCCTGTACGCCCGCCGATCACGAAACGGGGGAAGCCGGGAAGTGTCGTACGCTCAAGAAGCACAGCGACCCTGGGGGACACCCTCGGCCTCGGCGAGGCCCAGAGAGGCGGCGATACGACCATGCACGCTCCCGGCGTACCTCCCGCGCGCACCGACCGGCCGCACGGAGTCGCCGTGCTGCGGCTGCGGGGGCACGACGTCGCCGAGTACGTCTGGGAGCCCGACCTGCCGCTGTCGGCGTCCCCGCGTCCCTACCTGCATCCGGTGCGCACGCTCGCCGGCGTCACCGTCACCGACGCGGCGCCCGACTCGCACCCCCACCAGTTCGGCATCAGCGTGGCCGCCCCCGACCTCGACGGGTGCAACTTCTGGGGCGGGCGCACCTTCGTCGCCGGCCACGGCCCGGCCTGGCTGGACAACCACGGCACGCAGCGCCACCAGCGATGGCTGCGCCGCACGAACACCGAGCTGCACCACACCCTCGAATGGGCCGACCCGCGCCAGGCGACGCTGTTGCGGGAGCAGCGCTCGATCACCTGCCGGGCGGTGGACGAGACCGCCTGGTCCCTGAGCGTCCACACCCGGCTCACCAACGCCACCGACCGGCCGCTGCCGTGGCGCACCCCGGCGGCGCTGGGCCGGGTCGGCGCCGGCTACGGCGGCGTCTTCTGGCGCGGCCCCGCCTTCGCCGGCGCCGCGCAGGTGCTCAGCCCGGACGGCGCCGACGTCCAGCGCGTCCACGGGCAGATCGCCGACTGGGTCGCCGTCACCGGCCGCGACCGCGACGGCCGCCCCTGGACGACGCTCTTCACCCACGCCGACGAGGCCGGCGCGCGGGACAGGTGGTTCGTCCGCGCCCGCGACTACCTCGGGGTCTGCTCGTCGCCGGCCTGGGACAAGCCACTCGTGCTGGCGCCCGGCGAGACCGTCGACCGGCACGTCGTCACCGTGGTGATCGACGGTGTCATCTCCGCCGCCACGGCCGCCGAGCTGGCCGGCACCGCCCGGTCGGCCGCATGACCGCGCGCGTCCGGCCGAGCAGGCCGCGCCAGTCCGAAGAACCCGTACGGCAGGAAAACCTGCGCACGCTCAACCTGGAGCTGGTCTTCCGCCACATCCTCGCCGCCGGGCGCCCCATCTCCCGAACCGAGCTCGCCTCGGTCACCGGGCTGACCCGCCCCACCATCACCCGCATCGCCGAGGAGCTCCTGGCCGGCAAGCTCATCACCGAGGCCGGCCTGTCGCACAACGGACGCGCGGGGCGGCCCCGCGTCGGCCTGACGCTGTCCGAGAAGGGGCCGGCCGGGCTCGGGCTCGACATCCGCGCGGACGGCCTGGCGGCCTGCGTGGTCGACCTCACCGGTACCGTCCGCCATCTGGCCTTCACCCCCGCGACGTACTCCGGCCGGAGCGCTCCCGACGTGCTCGCGCGGCTGGCCCACATGGCCAGGGCCGCCATCGACGCCACCGCCGCCGAAGACCTCACCGTCCTGACCGCCACCCTCGCCGTCCCCGGCCCCGTGCAGGCGGGCATCGTGCAGTCCGCGCCCGAGCTCGGCTGGCGCGACGTCGACGCCCAGGCGTTGCTGCGCGACGCCATCGAGCCCCTCGGCCTGCCGATCACGGTCGACAACGAGGCCAACCTGGCCGCCCTCGGCGAGCTCTACGCCAGCGACAACACCCTGCACAGCTTCGTGTACGTCTCCGGCGGGCTCGGCATCGGCGCCGGCATCGTCCTGGACGGGCAGCTCATGCGCGGCGCCCGCGGCTGGAGCGGCGAGCTCGGCCACGTGACGGTCTATCCCGACGGCAACGCCTGCCCGTGCGGCTCGCGCGGCTGCCTGCAGACGTACGCCAGCCTGTCGGCCGTCCTCGGCGACGAGCCCGCGCCGGCCGGCACCACCCCCGACGCCGCCGCCACCGGCCGGGCCGAGGCGGGCCACCCCGCCACCATCGCCGCCCTCGACGCGGCCGGCACCGCGCTGGGCATCGCGCTGGCCGACATGCTCAACATCCTCGACATCGACACCGTGCTGCTGGGCGGCAGCTTCTCCCTCCTGGCGTCCTGGCTCACCGCGAACGCGAGAGCCGAGATCGACCGGCGCGTCCTGACCGCCGCCTGGGCGCCCATCACGCTCCGGCCCGCCCTGCTGGGCCCGGACGCGGCCGTCATCGGCGCCGCGCTGACCTCCATCGACCAGATCCGCCAGCATCCGACCACCTGGCTCGCCCGCCAGGCGCCCCAGCCCAGCCACGTCACCTCGGCCTGAGGGTCTTCCCGGCGGGCCGCCGGGAAGACCCTCGCCCGTCAGCGGGCGTGCAGGCGCCAGGGCAGGCGGACGGTGATGAACTCGTCGTTGTCCGGCTGGCCCGGCGTGCGTCCCGACGAGAACGGGAAGTTGTTGTCGTTGAGGATCCCGAGCGTGCGGTCGTCCAGGATGACGACGTCCTCGATGGTCTGGAACGGGAAGCGGAACGTCTCGCCGAACCCGCCGAGCCCCTTGGGGTTGGCCAGGTCCAGCAGGTCGGCGGCCAGGGTCTTGTCCATGGCGCCGTCGTGGTCGCGGTCGCGGTTGTCGGCCAGGTAGACGCGCTTGAGCGCGGCCGCGTCGCCCTGGTTGTTGTCCCGCTCGATGATCAGGAAGCGGTGCTCGTCCACCGCGATGGCGTCGCCGATCGCGTTGGCGGGGCTGTCCAGCCGGTACGTCCACCGCTTGCCGGTGTAGGCGCGCTTGCGCACGTCGAACTCGTTCATCCGCAGCGTGCCCGCCGGGTCACCGTTGACCATGCCCTCCAGCAGCGGGTACAGCCACCGCCCGTCGCCCGAGCGGGCCATGCCCTCGAAGCCCTTGCTGCCGGCCAGGTTGGGGGTCGCGCCGTTCAGCGTCGGGTTCTCGGGCGCCTTGACGCCCGGCAGCTCGATCGGCGCCTCCAGCAGCGTGCCCCGCGCGGAGAAGTGCAGCAGGAACGGGCCGAACTCGTCGCCGATCCAGTACGTGCCGTCATCGGCCCGAACGATCGACTCCACGTCGAAGTCGGCGCCGGTGAGCTTGCGGTCGGACCTGGTCAGCGGCCAGGGCACCCGGCCGCGCGGGTCCGACAGGTTGAAGCCGCCGAGCACGTCCACGGTGCCCGCGCGGAAGTCCGGCTTGATGCGGTGGACGCGCAGGAGGAAGTCGGCGCTGTTGGCCTTGTTCCCGTACCCGTTGTCGGACAGCACCTCGAACGTGCCGTCACCGCGCCGGACGATGCCGCTGAACCCCTGGACCGGCTGGCCGGAGAAGGGCGGGGTCACCCCGTTGATCGGAGCCGTACCGATCTGGGAGCCGGACGGCTCGCTGCCGGGCACGAAGGTCTGGGCGGGGAGCGAGGCGAACCCGGTCAGCGTGGCCCGGGCCGCGCCGTCCGGCGTGGCGGCAGCGGTGGCGGTGGCGTAGGACGCGGGACCGGTCGCGGCGATGCTCGCGGCCAGCGCGGCGGCGCCTACCGCCAGGGAGATGCGTTTCATGCCCGGCACGGTAGAGGGTGCAAATGACGCGTTTCCTAACAAAACGTGCATGCTGCGTTCACCTTTGGCGGGACCTCACTGGTTCGCCGCCGCCCGCAGCGCGGCCGCCATCGCCGCCGAGTCGTGGTCCGGCTCCGTGCCGTCCACCAGCACCAGGTCACCGGGGATGTGGTCGGCACGCAGGCGCAGGATCGCCTGGTAGGCAGGCGAGTCGTACCACTCGCGCGCCTGCTCGATCGACGGGAACTCGATGATCACCAACCCGCCGGGCCGCTCGCCCTCACGCACCTCCACCGGCGCCCCGTGCACCACGAACCTGCCGCCGAACGGGTCCATGGTGGCCTGGATGTGCTCCATGTACTCGTACACCTCCTCGTGCGGCTTCGCCACAGGACGCAGGTGGGCGAGGGCGTACGCGCTCATGGCTTTCTCCTTCGTCAGCGGGCCGCCGTCCCGGCGGCCTCATGGACGACATCCTGCCGGGGTGCACGTAAGGGCGTCGATTACCTCAGAGGTAGGCAGAACCGTCAGAGCGGCAGCGGGATGCGGTCGAAGAACCAGTACAGGCTGACCGCCACGATCGGGACCGAGATGGCGGCCACCGCCCAGCGGGCCGCGGGCGTGCGGCGCAGCAGCGCCAGCAGCGGGAAGAGCACCGCGACGAACACGAGCTGCGTCACCTCGATGCCGAGGTTGAAGCTCAGGAGCGACAGGAGCAGCCCCCAGGACCCGCTCTCCTTGATGTCCAGCGCGCCCGCGAAGCCCAGCCCGTGGATCAGGCCGAAGGCGAAGACGATCGGCAGCCGCCACTTGCCCAGCTTGTCCTCCTCGCGGCCCAGGAGGTTGGCGACCGCCACGACGATGATCGACACCGCGATGACCGGCTCGACGATCGCGCTCGGAACGTCCACCACCCCCATCGCCGCCAGCAGGAACGTGATGCTGTGGGCGACGGTGAAGGCGGAGGCCGTGACGACGACGTCGCGCAGGCGGCGGGCCCCGATGACCAGGGCCAGCAGGAAGAAGATGTGGTCGAGGCCGAACAGCAGGTGCTCGGCGCCGAGCATGAAGAACTCGCCTATCTGGCTCGACGCCTCGTGTTCGCCGACCTTCACCGTCGGCGCCCTGGCCTCCAGGACGGCCGAGCCCGTCTCGCCGTCGAGCTCGTAGCGGACCATCGTCTTCGTGCTGTGGACGAAGCTCTCGGCGTCGGGGAACAGTGCGCTGGAGATCTCGTGCGCTCCCCCGCTCTCGCCCTGGCAGGCGTAGGCGTAGGTGAGCACGGCGAAGGCCGCCTTGCCGCGGACGCGGATGTCCGCCTCGCCGACCTGTGTGGGCGCGCACGGCTTGCCGGCGTACGCCACGGCGAAGCGGCGCGTGACATAGTCGGTCACGGCATCGCGGTTGATCTTGAGCTGGCGGAGCTGCTCGGCCCGCTCCTTCGCGTCGTAGGCCTCGGCGTAGAGCCAGGCCGACTTCATGAGGAGGTCGTACTCGAGGTCGAGCACGGCCTTGACGTCCAGGCCCGAGCCGGTGACCTCGGCGTGGGCGGTCGTGGTCGCGTCGTGCGCCGCCGCCGGGGCGGGACGCGCCAGGTCGGCCAGCAACACACCGCCGAGGACCAGGGCGAGGACGACCGCGGACAGCCGGCGCATGCGGGGCATGTCTCGTCTCTCCATGTCAGGGATGAGGGCCGCCCCCGGACCGGGGTCCGGGGGCGGCGGGGATTGGGTCAGCGGTTGAACCAGTGGTACATGGGCGAGTCCGGTCCCCACGTGCCGGGGCGGCCGTGCTCGTCCTTGGTGACGAAGACACTCGGCTCGGAGGCGGTCACGCCGCCGCCCGCGGAGCGCGCGGTGACGAACCAGGCGTAGGCCGTGTCGTCCTTGAGGCGCTTCCAGGTCACCGAGGCGACCTGGCCCGACGTGACCGTGCTCTTACCGATGACCCGCGTGGGCTTGTAGATCGCCAGCGAGTCGGTCTGGAAGGTCGTCGTACGGGAGCTGAGGTCGACCGGCAGCACCATGTTGTCCTCGAGCCCGTTGTAGCGGCGCAGCGGGTCGTACTCGTTGGCGCCGAACTCGTTGAGCAGCGGGGAGTAGGTGTCCACACTCAGCTCCGCCCGCTTGACGTTGAACTGCAGCATCCGGAAGAAGCTCGCGCCGAACTGGAGCTGGTCCTGCGGGTTGTAGCCGCCGATCGCGGTCAGCCCGAGCCGGTCGGCCGACACCGTGTAGAACTGGTAGTCCGCCAGGAGTTCGACGACGCCGTTGCCGACCTGGCCCACCTTCGGCTTCACGTTGGTGCCCACGCCGTGCTCGTGACCGGCGAGGATGAGGAAGACGTTGGGGTTCTTCTCGACCACCGTCTTGTACAGCATCGAGCCGTCGGGAGCCGAGAAGCCGGCGCCGCGGCCGTCCGGGTTGGTGCTCGGCACGAGGTAGTCGTGCGAGAGCAGGATGCCGTTGCGGTTGGGGAACTTCTTGAAGACGGAGTCGGCCCACTCGGCCTCCTCCCTCGTCACGCCGTACGACAGGCCGACCACGACGAAGTCCAGCCCGCCCGCGGAGAACAGGTCGTAGTGGTTCTGGTTGTCGCCTTCCTTCCACGGCCCGCCGTACTCGGCGTGCTGCCAGCCCTGCGACGCACCCTGGTACCGGCCGGGGCCGTAGTACTTGTTGTAGATCGCCTCCGGCCCGTTCTCGGTACCGGACTGGTTGTCGTGGTTGCCGGCGATCACGCCGTTCGGGATGCCCGCGTCGTCCAGCACCTTCTGCTGCTTCGAGGACACCTCCAGCTCGCCGACGACCTGCTGCCGCGTGGCCTCGTCGGCGGGCTTGCGGATGTTGTTCTCGATGATGTCGCCGGTGTGCGCGACGTACGAGATCTTGCGCTGGTCCTTGTTGTCCTTGATCCAGTTGACGATGCCGGCGTAGGCGGACTCCCACACCGCGCGCTCCTCGGCGGTCTCCTGCTCCACCGCGCCCTCGGAGATGTACTGGGTGTCGGTGAAGTGGACGATCGAGAAGTCGTAGCTGGAGGGGTCGGCGAAGCCGTTCGGGTCGCCGGGGTCGATGTCGTCGGCGAACGGGTCCTCGCCCGTCACCATGACGTGGATCTGGCGCCTGTCGATGTAGTCGTCGTCGACGACGGCCGTGAGCACGGTCTTGCCCTCGGCGGCGCCGCGGGCGCTCGTCAGCAGGTCCCACGCCTTGGACTTGGCGTTCCACGCCCGCAGCCCCGCCAGGCGCTCGGGGTCGATGCCGCCCTCCCAGCGCAGGACCGGGGAGTCCACGTGACCCTGCACCTCGACGTCGTACCGCTGGTAGACGAGATCCTGCCCGGAGGGCGCGTCCAGCGTCTTGCCGTCGGCGGGCTCCAGCCCGTCCGTCCTGACGCGCTTCTCACCCGGCACCCGCAGGGTCGTCGGGAGAGACTGGGCCGTGCCCTGGTACACCTGCTCCGGAGTGAGGATCTTCGCCTCGTTGAACGTGGCCGTCGCCTGGCCGCCGTCGGGCTCGGCCACCTTCGCCGAGAGCGTGACGGGGTCCGACACGTCGGTGGCGCCCCGCGCCGGGCTCAGCTCGGCCGGCACGTCCGGGATTCCCGCGGACTCGAACACGACGTCGCGGGTCGTGGCGTTGCCGAGCCCGTCGGCGCCGGTCACGGCCAGGGTGTGCTTGCCGGCGCGCAGCCCCGGGCCCACCTGGGCGCCCAGCTCGATCGGCCGGCCGTCGAGCTTGACGTCCGGCCCGGACACGACGCCGGAGGCGTCCTCCAGCTTGACGTCCAGCACGACCGTGGCGGCGATCTTCTCACCCTCGGCCGGGACGCTCCTGGCGACCCTCGGCGCCGAGTTGTCGGTGATCAGGGTGCGGGTGGCGACCTCGCCGGTGACCGACTCCGCGGCGAGCTTGTGCTTGCCGTCCTTGATGGCGGTGGTGTCGAGGTCCGCGCGCAGGCCGCGGGCCGGGGCGTCCACCAGGAACTCGAGGTCGATCTCGGTGAGCGGGTTGACGTTGTCGCCGCAGTTGCCGTCACCCAGGCTGTACGAGGTCTTCAGCAGCTGTCCGGTCGCCGTGCCCTGCGCCGGGGTGAGCGCGACGTTCGAGATCGCGAAGTCGTCGCGGTTGTTGCCGCACGAGGTCGGGAAGGTGCCGGCCACGAAGTCGATCGTGTTCCAGCCGGGCACCAGGAACTCGTTCGGGATCGTGAAGTCGACGCGCTTGCTCACGAAGTCGCCGTCGAGCACGACCTTCTGGCCGTTGACGAGCAGGAAGTTCTGGTAGCGCGCCTCGATCGAGTTGCTGCCCACGTTGAAGCTGAAGGTCGCCTCGCCCGAGCCGAGCGTCTCGATGATCTGCACCGCCGGGGCGTCGATCTTGTAGCGCAGCTCGGCCTCGCGCAGGAGGGTCTGGCTGCTGCCGCAGGTGCCGTCGCCCATCTCGTACGACGCCAGGACGTCCTGGCCGGTCACGGTGGCGCCGTCGAGGGTGAGCTCGAGGTTCGTGATCGTGAAGTCGTCGCGGTTGTTGCCGCAGGTCTCCTTGGCGTCGCCGGTGACGACCTTGATCGTGTTGTCGCCGGGCACCAGGAACTTGGCCGGGACCGCGACGGTCACGCGCCGGCTCGCCCAGGTGCCGCCCAGGTCGATACGCTTGCCGTTGACGAGCAGGAAGTCGTCGTACTTGTCCTCGATCCCGTCCGCGCCGACGTCGAAGCTGAGCATCGCGGCGCCGTTGCCCAGCGTGGGCTTCGTGACGGGCTTCTCGCCGTCCACGGTGAGGGACTTGACGCCGCCCCCGCTGTTCGCCGGGACCGTCGCGAAGACCGGCTTGGTGCCCGCCACGAGCGTGCCGTCCGTCGGCAGCAGGCGCGGCGCCCCGGCCGGGGCGTTGTTCACGGTCACGGTGTTCTTGACGGTCACGCCGGCCGCGGTCGTGGCGGTGATGGTGTGCTCGCCGTTGGACAGGGTCGTGGTGTCCAGGTCCGCGGCGAGGCCCGTGGTGCCCTGCGGCTCGCCCTGGACGAAGAACTTGAGCGTGGCGCGCTTCAGCAGCGTGGTGTTCGTGCCGCAGCTGCCGTCGCCGAAGGACAGCGTGTACGGGTTGTCCTCGCCGTCCGCGACCTCGCCGAGGAGTTCGAGGCCCACGTCGGACAGCACGAAGTCGTCGTAGTTGGTGCCGCACGAGGACTGGATCGCGCCGACGACGATCTCGACGGTGTTCTCTCCCTTGACGAGGCGCTCGTTCGGGATCTCTATGCTCGCGCGCTCGTTCACGAAGTTGCCGATCTCGCTGCGGTACTCGCCGTTGACGAGCACGTAGCTGTGGTACTGCGCCTCCGTCGAGTTCGAGCCCACGTCGAAGCGGAGCTTCGAGACGCCCACCGTACGGGTGGCGTTGAGCGCGGTGTCGTCGACGGCGAGCTTCGTGACGCTGTCACCGGCCGCGGTCGGGACCGCCGCGACCTTCGCCGTGCCCTCCAGGTACGAACCGCTCGCGGGGGTGAGCGTCGGAGGGCTCGGGACGGCGGTGGTCGTCGGCGTGGGGCTGGGCCGGCCCCGGTCCTGTTCCGTCGTCCCCGGGTCGGCGTACGCGGCCGTGACGAAGCTGCTCACCAGCAGCGTCGCGATCGAGGCGGCCAGGGCGAAACGCGCCCGGCCCCCTAAACCGCCCAGTGACTTTCGTGCTGCCATTGGCAGTCCCTTCTATACGTGCATAAGCAGCCCATAAAGCGGCTTGCTCCCGGGCGGACACGTTGGAGCGCACGAGTGAACGTTGTGCATAGAGAGGCTGAAGGGACGACAAACTGTTGCGTCATTCTGGTCATCTGTCACAAAAAGGGAACTTTGCGACTCAGGTCACTTTCCCGGCGGGGATGTCACACGACCATCGCGAACTGCTGTTCCCCACCAGAGCGCCCTGCGCCGGCGCCGCGAGACCTACGTCGGGCCCTGGCTGCCCGAACCCCGGTGCCCCCGGACCTCGTCCAGCGGCCGGTGGTCGAACCGGCTCCGTACTGGACCTGGGGCCTGGTGTCCCGGCGCGACGAGACCCGCAAGGCCGTACGGGCCGCCGTCGAGGCGCTGGCCCGGGACGTCGGCGGGCTCGGCCTGGACGCCGACACGGCCTGGCTGCCGGCCGGCGACCCGTTCCGCACCACCGGATGACGTGCTGCCGGACAGCGCGGTGATCGCGGTCAGCGTGCTTCGAGTGCCGCGAGGTCGCGCAGCATGTAGCGGCGGTGCTCGCACTCCTCCCCCATCACCACGCGCAGGCAGCTGCCGACCGTGCGCGGCTCCTCCGGATAGCCGGGCGCGGGGGCGCGGGTGCAGGCCCGTTCGAGCCCTTCGTCGGTGAGGCCGTCGAGGATGCCGCGTACCAGCGCCACGCGGTCGGCGCGCGCCTGCGCCACCTCCGCGTACGACGGGCGGGCGGCGAGCTCGATGCCGAGCGCCGCCGCGTCCTCGGGCGGGTAGCCGGAATGGGTGAGGCCGAGCCGGTGGAACGGGTCCGGCGCGTCGAGGATCGCCCGGCCCGCCCACGCGTCGGTGGCGAAGACGAGGTGGCGAAGCGTCTCGACGAGGGACCATTCGTCGTCGACCCGTTCGTGGCGCGCCTCTTCGGGCAGCCGTTCGGCGCGGGTGAGCGTTTCGGACCAGAGCTGCTCGATGGTCTCCCACATCGCGCGGAAGTCGTCGGCCGTGCGCATCTCCCGTAGCCGCACCCGTTCGGGATGGCGGCGGTCGAGCTCGGCCTCGACGTAGGGGGTGACGTCCACGTCGTTGACGCGGAAATTGCGTATTTCTCCGGACACGTTGACGTCCATGAGCCAGGAGTCGACGATCTTGATCCGGCGTAGGTCACAGCTGCGGAACGTGGCGGCGGAGAGGTCGGCCATCGTGAAGTTCGCGCCGCGGAACGCGTCGGTGTTGTCGTACTGCGCTGCCATCGCGCCATTGTGCCCCTGCTACCGGTGACCGTACAGCGCCGGTGTCACCCCGCGCACGACGGGCAGCCCCGTGCCCGAGTCGAGCACGAGACGGTCGCCGAGCGGACGCGTCAGCGTGACGGTGATCGTGGCCATGTTGAGCATCAGGTCGCACATCCCGCCGGAGCCCTCCTCGTCCACGTCCACCACCACGAGCCTGCCGGTCTCGTACGCCCGCGCCCCGTGAATGCGGTCGCAGGAGCCGTGGCCGTACTTCAGGAGCAGATCGTGCGGCTTGCTTGCAACGAGGTCGAAACCCGTCACCTCTTCGGTCTCCCCCTCCGCGGCCTGCGGCCGGGCGGTGACGGCCGACGGGGCGACCGCCACGTACGCGAACTTGAACTCGACCCCCTTGGCGGTGAACAGCCAGGCGGGCACCGTGATCGTGCCGCGGCTGGTCTCCACCGTCGCCTCGCCCAGCTCGGCCCCGGTCACCCGGAGCGGGCGGCAGCCCTTGGCCGGACACTCCTCCTCGACGAAGTCGGCCGGCTTGCTGAACTCCGCGTACGCGTCGGCCGCCGTGACGAGCGGCACCGCCGAGACCGAGCCGTCCGGCCACCGCACGCGCGCGTCGGTCAGGGGGTCCGCGGGTAACTCGGCCGCGAGCTTCCACACGCCGTTATGCGTGCTCCGGGTGACCCAGGCAGGAGGGTCGGTCCAGCCACCCCGATCCTGGAGCCCTCCTAGCGGGACCAGACCCGAACGCCAGGCGCGGTCTGCGGCCGAGCCGTCCCAGCGCGCCACCACCTCCTGGGCACGTGTCTCGAACCGGCCCGGCGAGACCCGATCGGACCACCAGCCACAGGAGGCCAGGAGCAGCACCAGGCACAGGCCCGCGATCGTCCTACGCAAGATTTCTTGATCACCTCCGGACGCCTACGGTAGCCGTTCACGGGAGCTGTGACCCACTTATCGGATTTGTGGGGGAATCTCCCTGAATTAGGGGCGAACACACTCCATGTGGTCTTCTGACTACGGGGTGTGGAGTGATCAGACGGCTGGGCCGGTCGTTGCGGATGCGGCTGGCGCTGCTCGCCAGCTTGGCCATGTTGCTGCTGAACGTCGTCGTCAGCGCGTTCGTGCTGTACGCCATCAGGAACGAGGCCGCCGACATCCGCGCGTACGACGTGGCCAGCGAGGCCCTGCGCGTGCTTCTCATGGTCAAGCGCAACCAGTTGCCCGCGACGGTGACCGCCAACGGGCTCGACGGCATCCAGGTGATCGACTCGGCGGGACGCGTGGTCTCCTCGACGCCGAACCTGGCCGGCCTGCCCCGGCTCACGACGGCCATCCCCCGCCGGAACACGGCCAACGACGCCGCCGAGTTCTGTGACCTGCGCGCGTTCCCCGGGCGGTGCGAGCTGGTGGTCGCCATGCACGCGTACCAGCCGGACGGCGCGTGGGTCATCTACGCCCTCGCCCCGGCCGTGCCCTGGTACGTCAGCCTGAAAGTGGTCCTCTTCCAGATCTGCGTGACGTCGCTGCTGGTCGCGCTGACCTGGTTCGGGGTGTCGCGCGTGGTGGCCCGGACGCTCGCGCCCGTCCACAACATCACGAAGAGGCTGGCCGAGATCACCGCGGGGGGAGGCGGGATGCGGCTCCCCGTACCGGAGAACGTGGACGACGAGATCAGGACGCTCGCCTGGACCGGCAACCAGATGCTGGAGCGGCTGGAGGCCGCGATGAAGAAGCAGGCGGAGGCGGTGGAGCAGCAGCGCAGGTTCGCCGGGGACGCCTCGCACGACCTGCGCAGCCCGATCACGGCGATGCGCACCCAGGTCGAGGACGCGCTGCTCAGCCCCGAGGACGCCGACTGGCGGGCGACGGGCGAGGCGCTCCTGGCCAGCCTGGACCGGCTCCAGGCCATCGTCACCGACCTGCTCACGCTGACCAAGCTGGACGCGGGCGCGCCCAGCTCCCGGGAACCGGTGGAGCTGTGCGAGCTGGTCGCCGCCGAGACCGACAGGCCGCGCTCGAAGAGCGTCGTCACCACGCTGCAGCCGGGCGTGGCCGTCACGGGCGACCGCCTGCAGCTGGCCCGCCTCCTGACGAACCTGCTGGACAACGCCGAGCGGCACGCCGAGTCGCAGATCCTCGTCACCGTACGGCAGCAGGGCCGGCAGGCCGTGCTGGAGGTGCTCGACGACGGCGCCGGCATCGCGCCCGGGCAGCGCGAGACGGTCTTCCAGCGCTTCACCCGCCTGGACGCCGCGCGCAACCGCGACGCCGGCGGGACCGGGCTCGGCCTGCCCATCGCCCGCGAGATCGCGCACGCCCACGGCGGCACGCTCACGATCGAGGACTCCGACCGCGGCGCCCGCTTCGTCCTGCGCATCCCGGCCCGGGAGGACTGAGCATCTCGGCGCGAGAAGACTGCGCATCCCAGTCCGTGAGGACTGCGCATCCCGGCCCGCGCGTCCCCCGCCGCACCCCCAAGTCAGCTCCAAGCCGCGCACAAGAGCCGGACCTCACCATTTCCGGATGTGAGCGGAAATTTCAGGACAAGATTGATGAAGATCGCCGCAGGTGCGGCGGTCGCCATGGCGGTCGCGCTGCCCGCGTTACCGGCGGCGGCCGACACGCCCGACGAGCGGCCCGACGTGCCCGTCGGCACCTGGCTGGCCGCGCGCACCCAGCCCGCGGTCCAGCTGACGAGCTTCACCTACACCGGCACGGTCGCCGTGCCGACCAGCACGATCAACCAGACCGCGTTCAACCGGCTCGTGGAGCAGGCCACCGCCACCGTGGCGTCCGGCAAGATCTCCTCGGACGAGCGCAGCATCGCCAAGTGGCTGTTCCAGCAGATCGCGGCCGACGTGGACACCTACCTCGCCTCGACCACCCCGGAGCGCACGGTCGAAGCCGAGGTCGGCGGCCTGTGCACCGGCTGGTGGGTCACCCCCGACGGGTACATGGTCACCGGCGCGCACTGCGTTCAGGTCGGCGAGACCGAGCTGAGCCAACTGTTCGCGCAGCAGGCGCTGGCCAAGTTCAACAAGCAGGACGCCAAGGAGATCATCAGCGGGCTGCGGGGCCTGGAGGCCGACGAGGAGATCGTCAAGCTCGCGCAGCAGATCTACGTCACGTTCAACACCAACCACATGCAGCTCCGCAACCTCAAGCAGAGCCTGTCGGTGATGCAGAGCCTGCCCGGCGGCGGCGTGGACAAGACGGCCAAGCCGGTCCCGGCCGAGCTGGTGTCGGTGGGCGAGAGCTACCCGGGCAAGGACTTCGCGCTGCTCAAGGTCAACGGCCAGCAGAACCTGCCGACCGTGCCGCTCGGCGACGACGCCGACGTGCGTACCGGTGACACGCTCTACATCAGCGGCTTCCCCGGCCTGGTCACCAATACGCCGTTCTTCAGCCTGGAGTCCAAGCTGGAGCCGGCGCTGACCGAGGGCCCGTACAACGCCAAGCGCACCACGCAGACCGGCGTCCCCTACATCCAGACCCAGGCACCCTCCTACCACGGCAACTCCGGCGGCCCGGTGTTCAGCAAGGACGGCAAGGTCATCGGCATGCTGATCGCCGGCACGGTGAGCGAGAACGGCGAGGCGTCGGAGAGCGAGAGCTTCGTCCTGCCGGTGAGCATCATCAAGGAGAAGCTCGGCGAGAAGAACATCAAGCCTGCCCAGACCACCACGACGACCCGCTACAACGAGGCGCTCAACGACTTCTTCCGGCACTACTACTCGGACTCGCTGCCGAAGTTCCGTGAGGTCCAGGCGCTGTTCCCGAACCACCCGTACGTGGCCAAGTACATCAGCGACGCGCAGCAGGCGATCTCCGCGGGCAAGGACGAGTCGCCCAAGCCGATCCTGATGTGGGTGCTGATCGGGGCCGGGGTGCTGATCGCCGCCGTGATCGTCGCAGTCCTGGCCAAGGTCCTCCGCGGACGCGGCCGCCGGCGCCGCCACTCCGAGCCGTCCTTCGTCCAGCCCCCGCCCGGCGCGGTGGCTCCCCCTTCGTGGCGGCAGCTCCCCGCGGGCCAGGTCCCGCCTCCGGCGCAGGAGGCGTACGGCCAGGCTGCATACGGGCAGGCAGCGTACGGGCAGGCAGCGTACGGGCAGGCAGCGTACGGGCAGGGCGCCGACGGGTACGGCCCCGTCGCGTACAACGCCGGCGGCTACGGTGCCGCGCCGTACGGTTCGGCCCCGGACCAGAGCAACCCCCAGTACGGATCGGCTCCGGGCCATGGCAACCCCCAGTACGGTTCGGCCCCGGACCACGGCAACCCCCAGTACGGACCGGGCCCGTACGGATACCCCGCGCCGCCGCACGGCCAGGCCCAGCCGCCCTCGGGCGAGCAGACCCGCGCAGTCCGCTACGGCCAGTTCACGCCTCCGCCGAACGACCGGCCCTCCTAGGGCCCGCACGGCCTTCGGATTGGTCGAAGGCCGGTCCGGGCCACTCTTTGATCCGGTTGACGTTGCGTTGCTTGTAGAGATCGGCGCCCTGACCAGCCGTTCGGGTTGTCTACTCCCCGTCGGAGCCCGGGCGGTACGGGAAGCGCGTCACCCAATGCGGGAGGTCGCGTTCGACGTCTGGAGGACTACGACGCGGTCTACTTCCCCGGCGGCCACGGCCCCATGGGCAGACCTGTGCGTCGACGCGGACGCCGGCCGGCTGCTGACCGAGGCGCTGGCCTCCGGCAAGCCCCTGGCCGTCGTCTGCCACGCCCGGCAGGCGAGGTCGCCATGCGCCATGGCGATGACCACCAGGATCGGCGGCCGGGCGCAGGCGAATCCCGCTGATCTCATCTCCGTACAGGCTCTGGTCCTGGATTCGCCCTGCCCGCCCTTCCATACTGAAGGCGACGCCCGGGGACCTGACTGCCGTCGATGCCGGGCGGGATCCCGCTCGTGCCCGTGAACGCGAAAATCCGATTCCGTCGTCGGCCAAAAGGGAGATCAGGAATGCGCACGTCGTACAGACTCGTCCCGCCCGCTGTCCTGGCGATCGGCCTGCTCCTCTGCCCGGTCCCGCCCGCGTCGGCCTCCTCGACAGCCGCGGCCAGGACCACTGCGATGGCCCTGACCCTCGACGGGGGCAGCTGCGAACCGCTCGCGCGGCGCTTCCTCTGCTCGGTCTCCTACAGCGGGGCGGTCGCGCCGGTCGCCGTCCGCTGGTACGTCAACGGCGGCCACATCCCCGCGTACGACAACAGGAGTTTCGTGGGGATCGGCTGCCAACCCACGGCGCGGTACGACATCCGGGCGGTGATCTCCGACGCCACCGGCGCGTCCGTCGAGTACCACACCACACCCGTCTGCCGATCGGGAAATCCCTGACCGTGTCCCGGCGGCCCGTCCTCGGTTGATCTTTCCCTTTAGGGTGGTTTCCTGAGGGAGGTATCGATGCCGAGCAGTCCCGGGCGTTCCACGCTGGCCACCATCGCCGCCTCGGCCGGCGTGTCCGTGACCACCGTGTCCAAGGTCCTCAACGGCCGCAGCGACGTCGCACCCGCCACCCGCTCGCTGGTGCAGTCCCTGCTGCACGAGCACGGCTACGTCGCCCGCCGGTCACGCCGGGCGCGGGCGGCTGCTGCGGCCACCGTCGAGGTGGAGGTGGCCTCGGATCTGTGCGCCTACTCCGCCCAGATCATCCAGGGCATGATCGAGGCCGGAGCCGAGTCGGGCGCGGCCGTCGTCGTCACCAGCCCGGCGGTCATGGCCGGCGGCGGGGCCTCCTGGGTCCGCGGCCTGGTCGACGCCGGGCGGCGAGCGTTGATCACCTTCGGCAGTGAGCCGGCCCCGGCCCAGCTCGCCGGGCTGTCCCGGGCTCGCCTGCCGGTGGTCGTGATCGACCCGATGAACCTGCCGGACACCCCTGTGACCAGCGTCGGCTCCACCAACTTCGCCGGCGGCCTGTCCGCCACCCGGCATCTGCTGGACCTCGGGCACCGTCGCATCGCCTACCTCGGCGGCATCGCCGGCGCGGCGTCCAACCAGGCACGTATGCACGGCTATCGCGCCGCGATGGAAGCCGCGGGCATGCCGGTGCCCGCCGAATACGTCCGTGCTTCGGGCTTCTGCTATCCCGACGGGGAGACGGGCGGAGCCGCCCTGCTCGACCTGCGGCTCCCGCCGACGGCCATCTTCGCCGTCAGCGACGAGAGCGCCCTCGGCGCCATACAGGCCGCCAGGGCGCGGGGCCTGCGTGTCCCCGAGGACCTCAGCGTGGTCGGCTTCGACGACACCGAGATAGCGATCATGACCTCGCCGCAGCTGACCACCGTACGCCAGCCGCTGCGCGAGATGGGCGGCGTCGCCCTGCGCACGGCGCTGCGCCTGGCCGCCGGCGAGAAGATCGAGTCCCGCCACATCGAGCTCGCCGCCGAGCTGATCGTCCGCGGATCGAGCCGGGCCGCCGGACCGTGAGGTTGCGCGGCGGCTCTGGACAATGCGCCGCTTACGTGATCTGACGGAGTAAGAGCGCCGACGATCGCGAACAGGAGCACCTGGACATGAGCGACACGCCGCGACTGCACACCGCGGGCAACACCCTGCTGGAGCGAGCCCGGGCACTGCGCCCGCTGATCGAGCGCGACGCGGACCAGGCCGAGGAGCAGGGCAGACTCACCGCCCCCGTCGTGGACGCCCTACACGAGGCAGGACTTTTCGGTATATGGGTGCCAGTGCCGCTCGGCGGCGCCGAGCTGTCGCCCAGGGAGCTGATGGCCGTCCTCGGAGAGCTCTCCTACGCCGACCCCTCGACGGGCTGGGTGGTCATGGCCACCACCCTGGAGAACGGCACGGCCGGCGCCTACCTGGGCGACGAGGCCGTCGAGCGCATCTTCAAGGGCCCGCGGATGCCGCTCTTCGCGGGCCAGGGCACCCGTCCGGGCATCGCCGTCCCCGAGGACGGCGGCTTCCGTCTCAGCGGGCAGTGGAGCTTCGCCTCCGCCATGCTGCACTCCCAGTACGTCCACAGCCTGGGCACCATCGAGGGCACCGACGAGGTCCGGATCTTCATCACCCCGATCGAGGACGTCAAGCTGCTCGGCAACTGGGACGTCCTCGGCCTGCGCGCGACCGGCAGCATCGACTACTCCATGGACGACGTCTTCGTGCCGGAGTCGCAGTCGCACGTCTTCGACACGAACGAGCCCCTGCGCGGCGGCGCCATCTACCGGCTCGGCCTGGTCGACCAGGCGCTGATCTGCCACTCCGCCTGGGCGCTCGGCGTCGGCCGCCGGCTGCTGGACGAGCTGAGCCGCTACGCCGTGGCACGGGCCGGGCGGACCGGGCAGATCGCCGACAGCCACGCCTTCCACACCGATTTCGCCCGTGCCGAGGCGAAGTTCCGCGCCGCGTCGGCCCTGGTGCGCGAGACGTGGGACGACGTGGAGCGCACCCTCGACTCGGGCCGGACGCTCGACGTACGGCAGGAGACGATGGTGCGGCTCGCGCTCAACCACATCACGTCGACGATCACCGAGGTCTCCCACTTCGTCTACGCGTCCGGCGGCACCTCGGCGCTGCGCGACGGGCTGATCCAGCGGCTGTTCAGGGACGTCCACGCGGGAGCCGCGCACATCACCTCGGGCCCGCAGCTGCTGCGGGAGTGCGGCCGCGAACTGGCCGGCCTGGCCGCGGGCGAGTCCTGGGCGCTGTTCGGCCTGGAGCCGTGAGAGCGTGCTCTGACCCGCGCGTTCGAGGTCCGGAGTCCTGAAATGTGCGTGAGATGTGGGTGAAAGGGGCTCACGCCACCTTTGTCCCCATGGGGATGAATGCGCGTGTACTGCTGGCCGACGACGAGCACCTGGTCCGCGGGGCGCTCGTCGCGCTGCTGGGGTTGGAGCAGGACATCGAGGTCGTGGCGCAGGTCGCCCGTGGGGACGAGATCAGCGGGGCGGTGGCCGAGCACCGCCCCGACGTCGCGGTGATCGACATCGAGCTGCCCGGGATGGACGGGCTGGCCGCCGCCGAGGCGATCCGTTCGCAGTGCAAGGTCGTGATCCTCACCCGCCTGGTACGGCCCGGCCATCTACGGCGGGCGATGGCGGCGGGGGTGAGCGGGTTCCTCGGCAAGCACGCGCATGCCGAGGAACTGGGCGAGGCGATCCGCAAGGTCCACCGGGGTGGCCGGTATCTCGACGCGGAGCTGGTGATGGACGCCATGGCGGTCGGCGACAGCCCGTTGACCCCCCGGGAACGGGAGACGCTGCGACTGGCCGACGACGGTGCGACCATCGGCGGGATCGCCAGGAAGCTGCACCTGACCGAGGGCACGGTCCGCAACTACATCTCCAACGCCATGTCCAAGCTGAACGCCCAGAACAGGCTGGAGGCGATCCGCACCGCCCAGCGGATGGGCTGGCTCTAAGCGTCACGCCGCTCGTTGACGACCACCGCGATCGCGAGCGGGACCACCGCCCAGGCCACCATCAGCCCGAGTGAGGGGAGAGGGGCGACCACCGTTTCGGGCCCCACCTCCGACTGGGGTGCCGCGGCCCCGACGGCCAGCATGCTGGGCAGGTAATCCAGGTTGTCCGCCACCCGAGCCGGGACCATCGGCGCCAGAAACATGGGCAGGTAGAAGACGGCGAACACGATCATGATGGCGGCGGGGGTGTTCCGGACCAGCGAGCCCACCGCCAACGCCGCGACCCCCGCGAGCCCCACCGCGACCGCGCCGCGGACGATGCCGACGAGCACGCCCGGCGCCGTGATCGTGGTATCGAGATCGTGTATGGACAGGATGAACTGGCCGGCGACGAACGACGCCACGTTCATCACCAGCCCGATCACGATTCCGGCCAGGAACACGGTCAGCGCCTTCGAGGTCAGCAGCATCGTCCGGTTCGGCACCGCGGCCAGCGTGGAGCGGATCTGGCCCGTGCCGTACTCGGAGGTGATGTTCTGCGCCGAGAACACCAGGACCGCGAACAGACCGAACCCGACCCCGAACATCGAGTAGCTGACGGGGGCGAAGGCCGACTCGGCCTGCGCACGTTCGGCGAGGGAAGCACTCGCCCATTCCGCCATCATGCCCGCCGCGACCATGACGCCGATGGCGACGGAGACGAGCACGGCGGCGAACGCGCTCCAGTAGGTGGAGGCGATCGAGGACATCTTGCCCAGCTCGGACCGGAGCACGTAGATCATCGGGTGCCCCCCTGGGCCTGGTATTCGACGCTGTCGGCGGTCAGTTCCATGAACACGGTCTCCAATGACGCGTACACGGGTGTGAGTTCGTGCAGGGTGAGCGCGTGGTCGGTGGCCAGCTCGGCGATCCGCTCGGGAGTCATCCCCGACACCTGCAGGTCGCCGTCCCCCATGGTGACCTTCGCTCCCGCGTTCTCCAGCACGGTCGCCACCCGGGACAGCTGCCGGCCCTTGACGCGAACGTGGCCCTGCGAGCCCTGCGCGATCAGCTCCTGGGTGGTCATGTCGGCGATGAGCTTGCCGCGGCCGATGACGATGAGCTGGTCGGCGGTGTCGGCCATCTCGCTCATCAGATGGCTGGAGACCAGGACGGTCCGCCCTTCCGACGCGAACTTCTTCATCATGGTCCGGATCCAGCGCACCCCTTCGGGGTCGAGCCCGTTCACCGGCTCGTCGAAGATCAGCACCTCCGGATCGCCGAGCAGCGCCGCGGCGATGCCGAGCCGCTGGCTCATCCCCAGCGAGAACCTCTTGGGCTTGCGTACGGCCACGCTGGTGAGCCCGGTGTACTCCAGCACCTCGTCCACCCGGCCGCGCGCGATCCCGTTGCTGCGCGCCAACCCGAGCAGGTGGCCGCGGGCGCTCCTCCCCCCGTGCGCGGCCTTGGCGTCCAGCAGGCAGCCCACCCGGTGCAGGGGCTTCTTCAGGCTCCGGTACGGCTTGCCGCCGATCGTGGCGGTGCCGCGCGTGGGATGGTCGAGGCCGAGGATCAGCCGCATCGTCGTGCTCTTGCCCGCCCCGTTCGGGCCCAGGAACCCGGTCACCACACCGGGTCGCACCTGAAAGGAGAGGCCCTCCACCGCGAGCCTGCCCCCGTAGCGCTTCGTGAGGTCGGAAACCTCGATCACGCTGTCTCCCTCCGTCGTTGTTGCGATGCGTCAAGGGTGGCCGGGGCGCGCGGACGGCAGTAGTGTGCGCGGTCATCGGCGCCTGTTGACGGGAGTCATCGTCGGGAGGATGACTCCGGGCACGCCGTCCCGCGGTGAGACTCCGGTGAAATGTCCGTGGAACGCCGTGCTCCCAGGCTGGTCCGCATGCCGATGACTGACATGACCAGGAGCGTGGCCTGCGGGACGGCGCTCGTGCTCGCCCTTTCCGCCTGTGGTGCGCTGGGGCGGCCGGCCCAGCCCACATCCTCCGTGAAGGCTCCCGAGGCCCCGGCCCAGGACCGGCCCGAGGACCCCTCCCCCACGCAGGAGGAGTCCCCTGCGCCCTCGCAGTCGTCCTCGGAGGGCGTGGTCGCCGGGCCCACCTCGTCGGCGCTGCCGGTCGAGGGCCGGAACCTGCGCCTGGTCAGGTCCGGCGAGAACGAGCTGGCGCTGCAGTTCGAGCTCTTCAACAGCACGGACGACGAGATCTCGCTCGGCGCCCTCGGCCTCGACAGCCGCGAGCAGCTGATCACGCTGGTGGACCTGCCCCGTGGCACCGCGTACGGCCTGATCGGCAGCTCGGGCCCGGACGGGCGGATCAGCGCGGACGTCGACATCGAGCCGGGCCGCTCGGCCCCGGTGACGGCGGTCTTCGCGGCGCCGCCCAAGGAGGCCACCGAGATGCTCGTCGTGCTCAACGGCCTGCTCCCGGTGACCGTGCCGATCACGGACGCCGAACCGGCCGACGACCCCGCGCTGCGTGGCCCGCACAACAAGCTCCAGGTCGGTCCGCTGGTCTGCAGGACGACGGGCGGCACGCGTGAGGCGTTCCGGCTGCCCAGCGACGTGCTGTTCGAGTTCGGCAGCTCAAAGCTGTCGCCGTCGGCCAGGACCGCCGTCGAGGCGCTGCGCGGCCGCGTCTCCGCCTCGTCCGGATCTGTGACCGTGGACGGGCACACCGACGCGATCGGGGGCACCTCCGACAACCAGACGCTGTCGGAGGAGCGCGCCGCGGCCGTCAGCCAGGTGCTGCGTCCCGCTCTCGGAGACGGTTTCGCCTACCGGGCGAAGGGGCACGGCGAGGGCGAGCCCGTGGCGCCCAACGTCAAGCCCGACGGCAGCGACGACCCGGACGGGCGGGCGCAGAACAGGCGGGTCGAGGTGCAGATCGACAGCGACACCGCCGTACGCCCCCCGGAGACGGGGACCGACCTGACCGACGCGGGGCTCCGGGTGCGGGTGGAGAGCGTACGGCGGCTTTCGGGCTACCTCCTGGCGAGCGTCAAGGTCACCAACCCCGGGTCGCAGGCCGCATCCCTCGAGTACGAGAACCACTTCACGCCGAAGGAGCTCACCTCGGGCCAGCTGTCGATCGCGGCTCAGAACGGCCGGCAGGAGCTGTGCGGCTTCGCCGAGCCCACGTACTTCGACTTCGTCGGCACGATGAGCGCCTCCTTCGCGCCGGGCAAGCTCGACACGGTGCCCGCGGGCGCCGAGGTGACGCTGTGGGGGCTCTTCCCTGCGCCGAGCGCTAACGTCACGTCGGTGAAGGTCCAGGTCGGCGGCTACGACCAGGCGCTCCCGGCCGAGGTGGCAGCGAGCTGAGGCGGTCACGGTGTGGTGAGCGCGGCTCTGACCTCCTCCAGGCGGGCGGCGTAGCGGGGCCAGCCGAAGCCCGAGGCGGCGTAGGCGGCGGCCGTCGCCTCGGCCAGTTCCCCGGCCCGCCGCCGGTCCCGGCCCGCGAGCGCCAGCGCCGCCGACACCGCCCGGGCCGCCAGCCAGGGCGTGCTGTGCTCGGCCGACTCGGCGTAGACCTCGTCCAGCAGCGCCGCGGCCTCGCCGAGCTCCCCGCGCCGGATGAGCACGTCGGCCAGGTCGATGTGCGCCATGCTCGCTCCGGAGCCGTCGGTGACGGCATAACCGACGGCCGTGCGCATGTGACCCTCCGCCCGGGCCAGATCCCCCTCGGCCGTGGAGACGGCGCCCCTGATCAGCTCGTTGAGGGGGAGGATCTGCCGGTCGTCCAGCCGCGCGGCGTAGTGGTCGGACTCGGTGGCGCAGGCCAGCGCCTCCTTGAGGTGGCCCATGCCCAGCAGCGCCTGCGCCTGGTTGCTGAGACCGCGCGCCAGCCCGTGCTCGTCACCGGTCTCCAGGTCGAAGGAGTTGGCGGTGACATAGCGCTGGAGCGCCTGCTCGGCATCGCCCGAGTACAGGTGGAGCGTGCCGAGCGCGTCGGCGAAGGCGGACACCCGCTGCGTGTGGGAGACGCTTTCGGCCAGCTCCAGGCCCTGGAGCAGCGGAGGGAGCGCCTCGCGCAGGCGGCCGCGCTCGATCTCCACGATGCCGCGGTAGTAGAGGACGTTCATGGTCACCATGTCGTCCGACGCGATCTCGGCCAACTCGGCGGCCCTGGTCAGGAGCTCGGCCGCCGCGTCGAACTTGCCGACCATGGTGGAGACGAAGGCGTGGTCGCTCAGCGCGGTCGCCCGCTCGGTCGGCGTGCTGCCCGGCGCGTCGGCCAGGGCCGAGAAATGCCGCTCGGCCTCGCCGTACCAGCCGCGGATCAGCCACGGGGTGTGCAGTTCGAGCGCCAGCCGCAGGCCGTCGGCCGCCCGCTCGGTGCCGGGGGCGCGCTCCAGCGCGTCGAGCAGGTTGGGCCACTCCGCGAACACGGCCGACACCTCCTCCGCCGCGAGGAAGTCGGTCGGCGCGCCGAGCCGGCGGACGAACGCCACGCACCAGCCCAGGTGGGAGGCCAGCGCGCCCTCCGTCTCCCCGGCGGCGAGCAGCTTCGCCCGCGCGTAGTCGCGCACCGTCTCCAGCAGGCCGAACCGCCGCCCGCCCCCGGACGTCTCCACGGTGACCAGGCTCCGGTCGGCCAGCTCGGCCAGCGCGGGCGCGACGTCCCCGACGGTCATGCCCTCCCCGGCGGCGTCGCCCGTGCCAGGGACGCCCGTGCCGGGAGCGCCCGTGCCGGGGGCGCCCGCCGCGCCCGGCACGACGTGTTCGGCGGCCTCCAGGTCGAAGCCGCCGCTGAACACCGACACCCGCCGCAGCACCAGCCGCTCCCGCTCGGCCAGCAGGTCGTGGCTCCAGTCGAGGGCGGCGCGCAGGCTCGTGTGCCGGCCGCCCGCGTTGCGGCCGCCGCCCACCAGCAGGCGCAGCCGGTCCTCCACGCGTGCGGCCAGTTGCGCCACGGTGAGCGTACGGGTCAGACCGGCGGCCAGCTCGATCCCCAGCGGCAGCCGGTCCACGGCGGCGCAGATCGCCGCGACGGCGGCGGGCTCGGCGTCGGCCTGGTCGGGGGCGCACCGCTGGGTGAACAGCGTCGCCGCCGCGCGCGCGGGCAGCGGCCCGACCCGGTTGAGCTCCTCCCCCGCCGCCAGCAGCGGGAGCTGCGAGGTGACCAGCACGGCCAGCCCATCGGTACGGCCCAGCAGCCCGACGACGAGCTCGGCCACCTGGTCGATGAGGTGCTCGGCGTTGTCGAGCACCAGCAGCCCGCCGTCCAGGCGCGCGGCCAGCTCCGGCAGGGGATCGTCGGACTCCGACTCCAGCTCCACGGCCGCCGCCACCGCCGCGCGCACCGCCCCTTCCCGGTGTAACGGCGCCAGCTCCACCAGCGTCACCGCCCTGGGCTCCGCGGCCGGGGCCTGGGCCACGGCCTTGGCCGCCTCGATCGCGAGCCGCGACTTGCCGCTGCCCGGCCCGCCCGTGAGCGTGACGAGCCCCGGCCGCGCGAGCCGCCTCACCAGCGCCGCCAGCTCGCCGTCCCGTCCGACGAAGCTCGTCGCGGGGCCCGGCAGGCGTACCCGGGGGCGAGCCTGATCCGGGGCGGGCGGCTCGGCGGGGAGCGGCGACGACTCCGGCCCGGGCGGCCCGACGGAGAGGGGGTACGGTGCCCCGGGCGACCCGGCGGAGGTCGGGGACGGTGCGCCGGGCGACCCGGCGGAGGGCGGGGACGGCTCCGCCTCGGGCGACCCTGCAGAGAGCAGGGGCGGCTCCGGGCTGGGCGCGATCTCGCTTTCCGCCGGGGCGGCGTTCGTGACCTGCAGGGACGGATCCTGGCGGAGGATCCGCAGCTCCAGCGCGGCCGTCTCCGGGACCGGGTCGACGCCGAGCGCGTCGGCCAGCCTGCGGCGGAGCCTGGCCAGCCGGTCGAGCGCGTCGGCCTGCCTGCCGGTGCGGTAGAGGGCCAGCGCCAGCAGGCAGGACAGGCGCTCGTGCAGTGGATGCTCGTCCGCCAGCCGCTCCAGCTCCGCGCTCACCTCGGCCGCCGCGCCCAGGGCGAGGTCGGCGGTGAGCCGCTGCACCAGCAGGTCCAGCCGCCACGCCTCCAGCCGCTCCCCCTCCAGCTCGGCATAGGGGATCGCCCGCAGGTCCGCCAGCGCGCTCCCGCGCCAGAGCCCGAGCGCCTGCGCCGCCGAGGCCCTGGCGCCCGCGTGGTCGCCGGACCTGGCCGCAGCGTGCGCCCGTTCGGCGGCGGCCCGGGCCTGGACCAGGTCGGCGGCGTGGGCGTCGAGCGCGTAGCCGCCAGGCGTCCTGACCAGGGGCGACGCCTGCCGCGACCGGCCCGCGCCGGCCCCGCTCTGCCCGGGACCGCCGGAGCCGGCGGGGAGGGCGGCGCGCAGGCGGGAGACGAGGACCCGCAGGCGCTCGGTGGGACGGGCCAGCTCCGCCTCCCCCCACAGGTCGGCGGCCAGCCGCGCGTCGGGGACCGGAGACCCGCCCGCGAGCGCGAGCCGGGTCAGCAGCGCGCGCTCCAGGAGGCGATCCACCACGATCGTCGCCTCTCCGGCACGGACAGTGACCGGTCCGAGCACGAGGACGTCTAGGCCGGGGAGGGAGGGCATGGGGGAATTATCTCAGCGAATTCCGTGAGACGTCCGTGAAATGGGGGTGCAAGGTCATCCGCTCACGCTGGGTGCATGACACAAGACATCACGGACCTGCGATCCACCGTACAAGGAGAGGTCCTCACGCCGCGGGACGCCGGCTACGAGGACGCCCGGGCCCTGCACAACGGCATGATCAGCCGCAGGCCGGCCGCGATCGTGCGGGTCAGCGGCACCGCCGACGTCGTCAGCGCGCTCTCCTACGCCCGCGAGCACGGTCTGGAGGTCAGCGTGCGCGGCGGCGGGCACGGGGTGGCCGGGCACGCGCTGGGCGGCGACCTCGTGATCGACCTGTCGGCGCTGCGCGGCGTCACCGTGGACGCGGCCGCCCGGACGGCCGTCGTCCAGGCCGGCGCGATCTGGGGCGAGGTCGACCAGGCCACGCAGGCGCACGGCCTGGCCGTGCCCGGCGGCCGGATCAGCCACACCGGCGTCGCCGGGCTCACCCTCGGAGGCGGCGAGGGCTGGCTGTCCGCGAAGTACGGGCTGAGCTGCGACAACCTGATCGCCGTCGAGCTCGTCACCGCCGACGGCCGGGTGGTCGTCGCCGACGACGAGAGCGAGCCCGAGCTGATGTGGGCGCTGCGCGGCGGGGGCGGCAACTTCGGCGTGGTCATGTCGTTCACCTTCCGCCTGCACCCGCTGGGCCCGCTGGTGCTCGGCGGCATGATCGGCTACCGGGTGTCGGACGCGCCCGCCGTACTGGAGGCCCTGGACCGGCTGCACTCGGCCGGGCACGACGACTTCGCACCCGCGGCGGTCTTCCTGACGGCGCCTCCGGCGCCGTTCGTACCCGGGCACGTGGTCGGGCGGCCGATCCTCGCGATCGTGCCCGTCTGGCTCGGCGACCCGGAGGCGGGCGCCGACACGATCCAGCCGCTCTTCGAGGCGGCGACGCCGCTGTTCGACGCCGTCCAGCCGATGCCGTACCTGGCGCTGCAGTCGATGCTGGACGACGGCTCGCAGCCGGGGCGGCGCAACAGGTGGTCGGCGGAGTTCGTGTCCGGCCTCGAGCCGAACCTGATCTCCGACCTGCAGGACGCCGCGATCGCCGCGCCGAGCCCGCTGTCGCAGCTGATCGTCTCGCCGCTGCCGGAGGCGGTCAGGACGGCGCCGGACTCCGCCTTCCCCAGCCGCGACGGCGGGCGCTGGCTGGTGCATCCCGTCGGCGTCTGGGTGGATCCCGGCGACGACCCCGCCAACCTCGCCTGGGTGGAGGAGGTGACCACGGCGATCAGGAAGCACGGGGTCACCGGCTCCTACCTGAACCTGGAGCAGGCCGACGACGACCGGGTGCGCTGGGCGATGGGCGTGAACAGGTACCGCAGACTGCAGCAGGTGAAGGCGGCCTGGGACCCCGGCGACGTGTTCCGCCACTGCGCCCACGTCAGCCCATGAGGTCCTCGAAGTGAACCCGCCCGCCCGGACCGCGGGCGGGTGCCGGTCACGCTAGGACGGCTGCCTGGCCGAACGCCACTCGGGCGCGAGCACCGACCAGATCTCCAGATCGTGCCGCTTGCCCCGGTGCGGGTAGCTCTCCCGGAGCACGCCGTCCTTGGTCATCCCCAGCCGCCGGGCCACGGCGATGCTGGCCGCGTTCTCCGCCGCGACGATCCACTCGATGCGGTGGATGCCCCGTTCCTCGACGGCCCAATCGATGATCACCCGTGCGGCCCTGGTCACCAGGCCCTTGCCCGCCGCCGACGGCTCCAGCCAGCAGCCCACCTCCGCGAGCCCCCTCGGGACGTCCATCGTGCGGAAGAGCACGCCGCCGACCAGCGTGCCGTCCGTCCAGATGCCGTAGATCCGCCCGGTGTCGGTGGCGGCCTTCTCCGCGTACGACAGCAGCAGGGACCGGCTCGACTCCAGGTCCGTGACCTTGTCCGGCAGCGCGATGAACTGCCCGACGAACTCCCGGCCCCGGTCCATGTGGGCCAGGAGCTCCTCGGCCCGCCACGGCTCCAGCGGGCGCAGCTCCGCGCCGTCCTCGCCCAGGGATATTGCGAACATCGTTCCCCCAACGATCGAAAACCAGGCCATATCGCCAGGAGATCCTCTCACGCGGCCGGTCCGGGCAGGTTGGCGATCTTCCCGAACAGCCCAAAACTGTGCATCGTCCCGCACGCCGACCGGCCGGGCCCGGCAGGCGCCCGACGACACTGCTGCCATGGACACGCATGACACCGAAGGCGACCAGGAGCGGACCGAGTTCGCGGGGGCCGTGTACGGCTCGCTGCTCGCGGCCTCGGTCGTGGCCGGCAGCGCGGTGGACGGCACGCCGCTCTATGCGGGCGACCTCGTGGTCGTGTTGATCTGCACGGGCGTGGTGTTCTGGCTCGCCCACGTCTACGCCTGGGTGGTGTCCAGCAGAACCCAGCCCCTGACCTGGCAGCGGCTCCGCACGGCCGGCCGGCACGACTGGCCGGTGGCGCAGGCGTCCTTCCCTCCTGCCATCGGCGCCGCCTTCGCCTCGTCGCTGGGCCTGTCCGACAAGGCGGCGACCTGGGTGGCGCTGGTCGTCGCCGTGGCGAGCCAGGCTGCCTGGGCCGTCACGGCGGCTGTGACCGCCCGGGCCCCCGCGCGGGTCATAGCCCTTTCCGGGGCCGCCAACCTCGCGCTGGGGCTGGCCATCATCGCGCTCAAGACGCTGGTCGGCTCCCATTGAGGTCTTGACACGGCGCCGCCGATTTGAAAACTTCCTTAACAGATCGGGGTTGACAACGTTGTCATCACTCCTCTTGGGAGACCGCTGTGAGCACCCTCTGGCCTTCCCCGTCCCGTCGTAAACGATCTCTTATGATGGCGGTCTTATGCGCCGTGACCACCCTCGTCCTCGCCGCACCCGCCGCCGCGCTGACCGGCCCGGCCGGACCTGAAGCCGTGCCCAATCCCGGCCCTTCGGGCACCCCGACTCCCAACCCCTCCTACAGCCCGCCCCCCGGCCCGCAGGCCGCCGAGCCGGCCCCGCCCGCGGCGGAGACGCAGCGGGCGGCGCGGGACGGGCAGGCCCTGGCCCAGGCCGAGGGCGCGGCCTTCGCCTCCTCCTTCGAGCCCGGCGACCCGCAGCCGACGTGGGTCAACACGCCGGAGACCGACGCCCGCGGCGGCAAGAAGGCCGCGAACGTCACCGGCACCCTGCCCGGACGCGTCGAGGGCAGCATCTCGGACCAGCTCGCCCAGGTCAGCGCCAGCGGCGAGAACGCCTCCGGCGGCGAGGGAAAGGAGAACCTGGCCGACGATGACGCGAACACCAAGTGGCTGGTGTTCACCGGCACCGCCTGGGCGCAGTACGGCCTGTCCGGCCCGGTCGCGGTCGTGCACTACGCGCTGACCTCCGCCAACGACGCACCCGAACGCGACCCGCGCGACTGGCAGCTGCAGGGCTCCCAGGACGGGCAGAACTGGACCACCCTGGACACCCGGACCGGCGAGACGTTCACCGCGCGCTTCCAGCGCAAGGAGTACCGCTTCGCCAACCCGACCGCCTACGCCCACTACCGGCTCAACGTCACCCGGATCGGCAGCGGCTCGATCCTGCAGCTGGCCGAGTGGGAGCTGTCGGACGGCCGGACCGGCCCCGAGCCGCCCAGCGACATGCGCAGCCAGATCGGCTCGGGGCCGAACGGCGGCTTCGTGTCCAAGCCGCGCGCCGGCTTCTCCGGCCTGCGGGCGTTCCAGTACGCGGGCAGCACCACGGCGCCGACCGGCGGCCACTCCACCAACAAGGTGTTCGAGGTGGACATCCCGGTCACGGCCACGACGGAGCTGTCCTACCTGGTCTTCCCCGAGTTCACCGCGGCCGACCTGCGCTACCCCAGCACGTACGTCTCGGTGGACCTGGCCTTCCGCGACGGCACGTACCTCAGCGACCTCAAGGCCGTCGACCAGCACGGCGTCCGGCTGGCGCCGCGCGAGCAGGGCGAGTCCAAGACCCTGTACGCCGACCAGTGGAACTACAAGCGCGCCCAGATCGGCGAGGTCGCCAAGGGCAAGCGGATCAGCCGCATCCTGGTGGCCTACGACAGCCCCGTGGGTCCCGCCGGGTTCCGCGGGTGGGTGGACGACATCAAGATCGTCTCGGAGCGGAAGCGGCAGCCGTACGAGGGCCGCCCGGCACGCGACGACCGGAGCCCCGCCCAGTACGTGGTGACCACCCGGGGGACCCACTCCACCGGCGGCTTCTCGCGGGGGAACAACTTCCCGGCCACCGCGGTGCCGCACGGGTTCAACTTCTGGACCCCGATGACCAACGCCGGCTCGACGAGCTGGCTGTACGACTACCACCGGGCCAACAACGCCGCCAACCTGCCCCAGATCCAGGCGTTCGCCGCCAGCCACGAGCCCAGCCCGTGGATGGGCGACCGGCAGACGTTCCAGTTCATGCCCTCGGCGGCCGAGGGCGTGCCGAACCCGTCCCGTACCGCCCGCGCGCTGGCCTTCCGCCACGAGCGGGAGGTCGCGCAGCCGCACCTGTACGCGGTCACCTTCGACAGCGGGCTCAAGACCGAGATCGCCCCGGCGGACCACTCGGCGCTGGCCCGCTTCACCTTCCCCGGCCCCGAGGCCAAGCTGATCTTCGACAACGTGGGCAACAGCGGCGGCCTGACCCTGGACACGACCGGCGGTGTGGTGACCGGCTACTCCGACGTGCGCAGCGACCTGTCCACCGGGGCCACGCGGATGTTCTACTACGCCGTCTTCGACCGCCCGGTCACCGGCGGCGGCAAGCTGACCGGCCAGGGCCGCGACAACGTGCTCGGCTACCTGTCCTTCGACGCGGGCACGACTCGGACGGTCACCATGCGCATCGCGTCCTCGCTGATCAGCGTCGACCAGGCCAGGCACAACCTGGAGCTGGAGATCGCCGCCTCGGACACCCTGGAGACGGTCAGCGAGCGGGCCCGGCGGGCGTGGGACGCCAAGCTGGGCGTCATCGAGGTCGAAGGGGCGAGCCGGGACCAGCTGACCACTTTGTACTCCAACCTGTACCGGCTGTTCCTGTATCCCAACTCCGGCTTCGAGAACACCGGCACCGCCGCCGCGCCGATCTACAAGCACGCCGTGCAGTCGGCGACCAGCACCCCGCCCAGCACGCCCACCCAGACCGGGGCTCCGGTGGCGGACGGGAAGGTGTACGTCAACAACGGCTTCTGGGACACCTACCGCACCACCTGGCCCGCGTACGCGCTGCTCACGCCGAAGGCGGCCGGGGAGATGATCGACGGGTTCGTGCGGCAGTACCTGGACGGCGGCTGGATCGCCCGGTGGTCCTCGCCCGGGTACGCCGATCTGATGGTCGGCACCAGCTCCGACGTCGCCTTCGCCGACGCGTACCTGAAGGGGGTGACCGGCTTCGACGCCGTGGCCGCGTACCAGGCCGCGGTCAAGAACGCCACCGTCGCCCCGCCCACCCGGCACGTGGGTCGCAAGGGCCTGAACACCTCCGTCTTCCTCGGCTACACGAGCATCCAGTCGACCGGCGAGGCGATGTCGTGGGCGATGGACGGCTACATCAACGACTTCGGGATCGCGAACATGGCCAAGGCGCTGGCCGAGCGATCCACGGGGGCGCAGCGGGCCCGCTACCTGGAGGAGTACGAATACTTCCAGAACCGGGCCCGTAACTACGTCCACCTGTTCGACCCGGCGGTGCGCTTCTTCCAGGGCAGGAACGCCGACGGCTCCTTCCGGCGCAAGCCGAGCGCCTACGACCCGCGTACATGGGGCTTCGACTACACCGAGACCGACGGCTGGAACATGGCCTTCCACGTCCCGCAGGACGGCCGCGGCCTGGCCAACCTGTACGGCGGCGCCGACAGGCTGGCCGCCAAGTTGGACACGTTCTTCGCCACCCAGGAGACGGCGACCTTCCCCGGCTCGTACGGGGGGATCATCCACGAGATGCGCGAGGCCCGGGACATCCGGATGGGCCAGTACGGGCAGAGCAACCAGCCCTCGCACCACATCGCCTACATGTACGACTACGCGGGACAACCGTGGAAGACCCAGGCCAAGGTGCGCGAGGCGCTCTCGCGGCTGTACCTGGGCAGCGAGATCGGCCAGGGCTACCCCGGCGACGAGGACAACGGGGAGATGTCGGCCTGGCAGGTCTTCGGGGCGCTCGGCTTCTACCCGCTGCAGATGGGCAGCCCCTACTACGCGATCGGCTCGCCGCTGTTCAAGAAGGCGACGGTGCGTCTGGAGGGTGGTAGGAAGCTGGTCATCAGGGCGCCGGGCAACAGCGCGCGCAACGTCTACGTGCAGGGGTTGAAGGTCAACGGCAGGGCGTACGACAAGACGTACCTTCCGCACGACCTGCTCGCCAAGGGCGGCGAGCTGGTGTTCGAGATGGGACCGAAGCCGTCGCGCTGGGGCACCGGCAAGAACGCCGCCCCGCCCTCGATCACCGGCGACGACCGGATCCCCGCCCCGCTGCACGACGTCACGGGGCCGGGGCGCGGCACGGCGTCGGCGGCCGGCGGCGCCGACGTGAGCGCGCTGTTCGACGACGACTCGGCGACCCGGGCGACGCTGCCCGAATGGGTGCGGTACACCTTCGACGGCGACCGGGAGGCGCGTTACTACACGCTCACCTCCGGCGCCGGCCAGCCGTCCGAGGATCCCTCCGGATGGGTCCTGGAGGGCTCCGCCGACGGCACGTCGTGGAAGGTGCTCGACGAGCGGGCCGGCGAGAGCTTCCAGTGGCGGCTGCAGACCCGGCCGTTCAAGATCGCGCATCCTGGCGCGTACGCCCACTACCGGATCAGGTTCACCGGCGGAACGTCGCTCGCGGAGATCGAGCTGCTCGCCCCCGCGCCGCCCGCCACGTCGCCGCTGGTCATCGAGGCCAACGGGGTCTTCGCCTCGCCCGGGGAGACCGTTACGCTCCCGGTGACCGTGTCCGATCACGCCGACCGGCCCGCCACCGGGCGGCTGACCGCGACCGGCCCGCAGGGCTGGACCGTCCAGCCGGAGGCCGCCGCCTTCGGCCCCATCGCGCCGGGCGCGTCGCAGACCGTGACGTTCCAGGTGACGGTGCCGGCGACGGCGGGTCCCGGCAGCCACCCGGTCCGGCTCGCCGCGACCTCCGACCAGGGAGCGGCCGGCGAGCAGGTGACGGTCACGGTGGTCGGCGACACCGTGGAGTTCACGCCCGGCACGGCGGCCGAGGAGCCGTGGCTGCTGGAGGCCGACGGGTCCCAGCTCGACGGCGAGGTGTTCGACGGGCGCGCCCGTTTCACCGACGGCGACAGCCACGCCACTTATCGGTTCGTGCTGCCGGCCCAGGTGAGCGGAGGTTCGGTGACGCTGGACATCGGCAACCAGTTCCTGGTGCAGGTGTCGGCCGACAACCGGGACTGGCGGACCGTGCTGCAGGAGAGCGCCGACGTGCGTGACCTGTCCAACCGTTCGGCGCGCACGCTCGACCTCAACGAGCTGCGGGGCGAGGCCCGTACGTTCTACCTGCGCATCGGGGACAGCCGGCCGGACAACGGCTGGGGGTCCTGGCTGGCCAGGGTACGGCTGGACCTGCGGCGCTAGGGCCTGTACGGAGTTCAGATCTTCAGATGGGTTGAAGGCTTCGGATCCACAAGATGGCTCCGCGTAGGTGAAGGCCGGCGAGGTAGCTGTC